>JAILOI010000127.1 GCA_024690885.1 Lachnospiraceae bacterium | reverse complement strand
GGTCATATTTTCAACGGTGGACTTTACCTTCTCCTGCACGTTCTTGCAGACAGAAGGAATCTCGCAGCCGTACTTGATGTTGAGGGCGAGATGCACACTGATGCTCTCGTCATCGTTGGAAACCACACGGATGCCCTTCTGAAGCTTGCCCATGCCGGCCTTGGTGATGTTGGCACCGGTTAAGTTGCCTTCTAAGCTGCTGATGCCATCGGCTTCGGTCGCAGCGATACCGGCGATGATAGCCATCACTTCTTCGGTAGCGACAACGCCGTCTTTGATTTCAAAAATCTGTTTATCTTTTGCCATATTTCATGCCTCCTAATCACAGTTCATATACCTTATACATTATAATGAACTCTGGCCAAAAACACAAGAAAACCGCGGTTCCTTATTCCGGATAGGTAAACTCCATATTGGTATGAGCCTCAAGGATCGCCAAGTCTCTCGCAGCTTCCTTCTTCGCCTCATCAATATCTAAGTTTTGATAGTTACCGCACTCGATGGCAGACTTACCGAAGACATCGCCCTCGTGATCAACGATCTGCTTCATTACCTTCTTGGCAACCTCAAATACCTTCTTCGGCTCCTGGTTGCGCACCAAAAGATAGAAACCGGTCTGGCAACCCATCGGTCCGAAGTAAATCACATCATCTGCAATCTCGGAATTACGTACGTAGGTCGCAAACATATGCTCCACGGAATGCATGGTTAAATTGCTCATATAGTCCCCGGCGTTTGGCTTGCGGGTACGCATATCGTAAGTAACAACATCGCCATCGATTCTGGAAATATAGAATCCCGGCTCTAAAATGTTGTGATTAATAGTGAAACTGGTAATACGTTCAACTGCCATAGAAAACCTCCTGTCAAATTACAATCTCTCAAGTCCTTTAATTACAATGCGGATGGATTGCTCCGCAGCCTTCTCAGCGAAAGTAGCAAAATCCATAGAACTGCCTTCCGCATCCGAAATCGAACGAATAATGGTAAACGGTACACGGTTCACGTAGCATACATGACCGATGCTGGCACCTTCCATCTCTGCCGCGATTGCATCAAAACGCTCTGCAATCTTGGCACGCTGTGCCGGCGTATCCACGAATAAGTCACCGGAAGCGATGACACCATTCTCATGCTTGATGCCAAGCTCATCCATAGCATCCGACATCACCTTAGTCATCTGCTCATCTGCCGGAAGCTCCACCATGTTAATTCCGGATAAGAGTCCCAGCGGATCACCGATCGCGGTCGTATTCATATCGTGCTGAACCACAGCGGTCGCAAGTGCTACATCTAACACCTTCAACTTGTCGGTGACGCTACCAGCTACGCCGATATTGATCACGTGATCCGCGTGGAAGTGTAGAATCATCGCTTCTGCACAAATCGCAGCAAACACCTTACCCACACCGCTGACTGCAACGACCACGTCCTTGCCGGCCAACTTACCGGTGGTGAACGTAACGCCACTGATGACTTCTGTAGACATATCCGTCATCGATTTCTTCAGGCCTTCAATCTCAACCTGCATTGCTCCAATTATTCCAATCATATATGTATCTCCTTGTCTTGGTTATAATCAAACACCGTTATTATACCATATGGATTCTAATCCTCACTATCACCATTGCCCCAAGATGCATAGTTCTCGGTAAAGTCATGCTTCACCCCATTCTCCTTGTACGCAATGATGGTACGCAGGTTTACATTCTCTACGCTCTTGAAGATATTCCCTTCAACGAAGGGGTTGTTCTTCTTCATCTGGGCAATCAGATGCTTAATCTCCATCCGCTTGGAATGAGAGGATCCGTCGTCGTATACTGTCCAGCAAGTCTCTGTGAAGTGACACGCACATTGCAGGAACTGCAGCCCCATCAAATCTCGCCAGCGGATGATATCCGCCTCACGAATCAAGTACATGGGACGAATTAATTCCATCCCTTCGAAATTAGTGGAATGAATCTTGGGCATCATGGTCTGCACCTGAGCCCCATAGAGCATGCCCATCAGAATGGTCTCAATTACATCATCATAGTGATGGCCGAGGGCAATCTTGTTACATCCCAGTTCCTTGGCCTTGGCATAGAGATGGCCACGACGCATCCGCGCACATAAGTAACACGGAGACTTCTCGATGGTATCCACCGCATCAAAAATCTCGGATTCGAAAATCTGCACCGGGATTTCCAGATGCTTGCAGTTCTCCTCAATCATCTTCCGGTTCGGTTCACTATACCCCGGATCCATCGCAATGAAGGTCAACTCAAAATCAAACTTGTTGTGCCGCTTCAACTCCTGAAACAGCTTCGCCATCAGGATGGAATCCTTGCCACCACTGATGCATACTGCCACATGGTCTCCCGGCTGCAATAACTCATAGCGGTTGATTGCTTTCGCAAACGGGGTAAAAAGCTTCTTGTGCAAGCTCTTCCATATGGTCTTATATTCCTCACTACCTAATTCCACTCTACTCATACAATGACTCCAAACCGGCCAAGTCCTTCACCACTTCACCGGCGATAATCAATCCCGCAACCGACGGTACCCAAGCCACAGAGCCCGGCACACTGCGTCTGCCCGGATCCGGTGCTTCCGTCACACCCTGCGGTGTTAATGCTTCTTCCGTGGAGTATACCACCTTCAGATGCTCAATGCCACGCTTCCGGCATTCCTTCCGCATTACCTTGGCCAGGGGACAAATCGACGTCTCATAGATATCTGCCACCTGAAACTTGGTAGCATCCAGCTTATTGCCTGCACCCATAGACGAGATGATCGGTGTTCCTGCCGCTCTGGCCGCTTCGATCAGCATCAATTTCCCGGTCACCGTATCGATGGCATCCACCACATAATCATACCGGGTGAAGTCAAACTCCCCGGCGGTCTCCGGCAGATAGAAGGTTTCAAAGCATTGCACCTTGCACTCCGGATGGATGGCCAGGACACGCTCCCGCGCCACTTCTGCCTTACTTCTTCCCACCGTCTCCGTGGTAGCGATAATCTGGCGATTGATATTGGATTCGGAAACCACGTCCTTATCAATCAAATCAAGGGCTCCAACGCCACTACGCGCCAAGCCCTCCACTACGTATCCGCCCACGCCGCCGACACCAAAGACGGCAACGCGGGAATTCTGTAATTTTTCCAATGCATTCGAACCTAATAACAACCCGGTTCTAGAAAAACGTTCTGCCATGCAAACTCCAATCGATTTCCACTAGTCATACATCTTATATGCATTCTTGTAGAAATGCATAATGATACCAACCAACCACTTCGGCCAGAACTTCTCGAACATGATTCGGTCTTCCCGCTCTCTGGTGTGGTTTACAATCCATTCCTTACTGGTTGCCCCATCATACACACGATAGTAGAACAGTGGCTTGTCTACTAAGAGAATTCGACCATCCATCCGTGCAATTTTGTAGAAGGTATCCCAGTCAATACAAAACTTCAGCTCTGAGGTGAAGACACTCGGTCCAAGCAGTGCCTTGTGGTAACAAGCACAAGGACACTTGAGGGTAGAACCTAAGCTAAGCACTCTCGTCTTCCAAAACTTACTCTTGTTCAAAGCAGCAAACTTCAGCGGCCAACGCAAGAATTTCTGAATCTTGCAGTTGGTATCTCGTGGACCAATCTGCCCCTTCTTAATTGGGATATAATCCGTCACTGCCAGTAAGGCGTCCGGATACTTGGTAATGAGCTTCGATAATTCTTCCAGGTAGTGATGATCATACATATCATCCTGATGTGCCACCGTCATCCATTCGGAATCCGCATGATCATAGGCATAGTTCCAATCATCCCGGATATCACTGGCGCCCTCCCGTACATAGAGCGGGATATCATACTTCTCTGCCAAGGCACGAATATGATCATTCGGCGTCGATGTTACCATCTTAATCTTTGCCGGAACCGTCTGCTTCTTTAAGGAGATGATACACTTCTCCAGATGCTCCGATTCCTTGTATGCACATATAACAAAACTATGGTCAATGACCTTCATAACATATACCTCTTATCATTTGTATTGTTTCTTAGAAAAACTTATTTATCGAATAAACGGGAACTTCTTCATATGAAGGCAGGTCTTCTCCAGTAATCCTTCTTCGCCGGAATCGAAAACCTCATCCACCTCAACCTCTAGCACGCCCTTGAATTCCATCTCGCCCAAATCAAGGGTACCAAGCCAGTATCCATTCTCCTGCAATGACGCATCCGATACCAGATGATCTTCTGCATCGCTATGATTGATACCGGCTTTGAATGAGATGCCTTCTACTTCTTCCTTATAGGGCTTGTATAACACATCCAGTGACTGATGATCTTCCGAAAGCACCATAATCCAGTGGTGGTCGCTCACACTACCCGTCCGGTATTGGTGCTCGATTTCGCTTCCGGACATCACATACATGGTATAATCGAGACTGGTGATATCATCCGTCTGAACATCCATCTCAAACATTCCAATGCCGAATTCCTTATTCGTTTGCAGCGTTCCACTGCTTTCCTCATCCGTCTTCGGGTCCGATACCATCATCCTAGCATCTGTATTATCAAAATCCAGGGAGAAGTTCACGTCCCCATACGGGAAGTAATAGAAGTACGCGTGATAGGTATCCTTCCCCGTCTGCTCAAATACAGCGGTAATAATGGAGTTCGCAGCAGCACCTTCTAGCACCGTCTCTGTCAAGGTATCTCCAAATGCAGATTCCAAGTAGGAAGAGGAACGACTCAATTTCTTCGTACATTCCTTCACACCATATAACTCCAGGAGTGTTGGCTTATTGGAATAGAGGTTTACGCCCATTCCTAACTGATTGCCGTCGATGTCGACGCCCAATGCTGCCAGTGTCGTTGGATAGAGATCCATGGTGGAGTAGGTGCGATAGAACGCATTTTCGTCCCGCTCCGTCGGAGCTCCATTGATGATAGCCGTATAGGTGCGACGATCATAAGACTTGGGCACATCATCACAGAAGTCGGTATCCATGGTCGGATGATCTCCACATAATACAATGGTGGTATTCTCATAGAAATCCTGCTTCTGGCACCAGGATATAAAATCCTCCACCTGGCGACTGGAACAAGCCATCACATTGGCATATACATTATCCCCAAACTCCTCTTTGCAGAGATGGCAGGTATAACCATCTTCAAAGTGGGTATCCACTGTTAACATGGTATAATTAAAGGGTTCATCCGCCTTCGCCAGTTCCAATAAATCTTCCTTCGCGAAAGCAAAGAGCTTCTCATCTTCAATGCCCCACCACACATGATAATCTTCCGGAACTCTCTTCTGTTCAATCGAATACGGATAATCCCGAATCTCATAATCCCCATGGGATTCAAAATACTTCCGACGACCACCGAATACCGAATCGGAACCGACGGATAAAATCTGGTGATATCCCTGGTCCTGCAACACATCTCCCAAGGTCGTCATCCCTGGGAAGAACGCATCCACATAAGACATGGCATTATGATTCATGGAAATCTTCAGAGGCGCACCTGCTGTCTGAGCAAACATACCGCCCATAGTCCAGGTAGCTCCCGGTAGGGAATATGCGCCGTCTAATCCTGCCTCATCCCCAGAGAAATCATCATAGGTCTTCGCAATCTCCGTCAATTCCGGAATCACATTCTTGGGAAAAGCGCCACCGTTTGCTTCGTCCGCATACGTCATCTCCATGGACTCCAGGAAGATGTATATGAGATTCCGCTTCTGCTGAGGGAACGTCAGCTCTACAGCTGCCGGGTCCACGTAGTGGTCTTCAATGAACGTCTCCCCACTATCCTCGCCGGAAGAAAAGCCTTCGTCCCGAATATGATCCAATAACTGGATTCTGGTTTGCATATCATAGAGCGTAAACACAAACAAGGAAATGCTTAAAAGCGTAGCCACAGACATGAGGATTACCTTGCCACGTTTTCGATGACGCAACAGAATAACGCCTACAATCACAGCAGCGCACACCAGCACCACCGGAACTGCATAGAAGACGATGGCGTGTACAATCATATCCGGATTGGTCCCTTCAATCGATGACTTTAGGTGGAATGCGATTTCCTCGTAGGATAATTCACTCCATGTATGAAAAAGCCATCGGTCGATGCCAAAAGCTAAAACACCTAGAATCAAAACCGGGACAAACAGCACATATCCGATTATCTTCATTCCCTTGCAGACTTTATCTTTCAATGTTGTTAAAACCTACCATTCTATAATTCATAATGTTTCTTCCAGTGTACCATCCAAATGCAAGCAATGACACTTAG
>JAILOI010000030.1 GCA_024690885.1 Lachnospiraceae bacterium | reverse complement strand
CATTGTAGCACACTATCCCTCCAGATAGCTACACAACCCCTCTAATTCCCGCAGTGCAATGCGGCGTCCCTCGTCGTACACCCGCTGCAATTCCTCCGGATGCTTCTCCGTTGCCCCAATGTTTAGCGGTGCATCCGGGCGAATCACATACACTTCCCCGGCAGCCTCTTTCTTGGCAATATAAGCCTTCTGGGCATTGTACATCTCATGTCGATGAGCCATGGTTTCACACATCTGCGGGTACTTGCGCAGACTATGGCGAATGACGCCCATATACTTCTGTGGCTTTTTGACATAATCTGCCGGCTGGGTTTCAATCACCAGAATCCGCTGGCAGCCCTGTCCTTCCATGAATTCCAATGGAATGGAATCCGACATACCGCCATCCAAGTATAATCCGCCATCGATTTCCACCGGACGGGAAACCACCGGCATGGAAGCCGATGCACGCACCCACTGAATATCGATGCCCTGCGGCGTTGCATCCTCATTGTCACAGAGATGATACACGGCTTTGCCGGTTTTGATATCTGTAGCCACGCAATAAAACCGGGTGTGACTGTGGTAGAAGGTATCCGTATCCCACACATCCAACTCGAATGGCATGGTGCCATAGCAAAAAGGTACGTTGTAGATATCTCCGGTTCGAATCAGGGAACCAAAGCTTGCATATCGCTTGTCGTTGCAATACTTCTTGTTATAACGCAATGGTCGCCCGATCTGCTTGGATACATAATTTAATCCAAAGGTCGCTCCTGCAGAGACTCCCACCGCACAGTCAAAGTCCACGTTCTGTTCCATTAACACATCAATGACGCCGCAGGTAAACATCCCCCGCATGGCGCCCCCTTCCATAACCAATCCTTTTTTCATGTCATACTCCTATGGTTGCTTCTTTTTCCTTCCCTTTAGCATACCAAACCTGGGAAAAAATCCATAGAAAAATCTCATATTTGCATTAGGTGTGGCAAACTGCTATAATACAACTGTACTAACTGCACTATTACAGTACAAGGAGGAAACTATTATTATGAAAAAAAGAACATTGATTGTTTTCTGTTGTTCCATGTTGCTTTCTGCAGCAATGATGGGCTGCGGGACAAATACAACTACCACGGAGGATGTTACAGAAACTCCTAAGGTAGAAACTACAACAGAAACGCCAGCGGAAACACCGGCTTCAGAACCTGAGAAAGAAGAAACCCCGGAGGCAACCACCGAAGAAGCTCTTCCGGAAAATCCGATTCCATCCGCCGCTGACTCCGAGCCTGGCGTAACGGAAACCGGTGAAGAAATTTATGCCGGCATTACCCTGGCAGAAGCGCGCTCCAAAACCGGAACCGGTAGCGGTGCCGTCTTAGATAGCTACGAGAAGGGACAAACCCCGGAAGGACAACCGGCCTGGATTCTTTGTATCTATCCGGTTAGCCCGGAACCGCAGAATGCACCAGATATTTACTACGTCAGCGATACCTTCTGTACCGTTGTCGAATCTGAATAAAACCCTCCTAGACCCGGCTTCCCCTGCCGGGTCCTCTTTTTCTATTCCTCCTCTATTTCCTTTATGTGCATCTTCCACCACACATCCAATTCATCTTTTCTTTCACTTTATCCTATATTCTGTACGCACTCAGCCGAAAGTTACACTTGCGATTCGTAAAAAGAGAAACCGCAAAGCATATTTTGCTCTGCGGTTTCTCTTCTCCTTACCGTCTTATCAACAACAGGAGTATCATATCTCTTCTGCTTAAGCGGCGCCCATTTGGTATATATTGTAAAAATAACTGTGGCGATTCATCAGTTCCTCATATGTGCCCTCTTCCACCACTTTGCCTTGTTCCATCACCAGAATCTTGTCATACTGATTTAGGATACCGGCCACAAGTTTATGCATCACGGATATACAGGTCGTATTCCCCAAATGCAAAATATTCTCTTCGATGCTCTTGGCATTTCCATTATCCAGTGCAGAAGTAATTTCATCCAGCAATAACACATTCTTCTTATGCAGGATGGCCCTCGCTATTGCAATGCGTTGTCGCTCACCTCCGGAAAATCTGGAACCATTCTCTTCCACCGGAGTATCCATTCCCTGGTCCAAATTGTATACCACGGAATCCAATCCGGCCAAATGCACTGCTTCCCGAATGTCTTCTTCTGGAAAATCTCCGTACAACGTGATATTGTTACGAATCGTGTCATCAAATAAGAAGGTGCTTTGGGAAATCATGGTCATATCACATAAATAACCACTCTTGCCATCCACCTTCGCACCGTCTACCGGTCCAAAATATCCGGAAAGCAGTTTCAGAAGTGTACTCTTGCCACTTCCACTTTCTCCCACCACCGCATATTTTTTTCCGTGTTCAAAGGCTACATTCACATGATCTAACACCGGCTGCTCTTCATAGGAAAAAGATACATTCTCCAACATAATTTCTTTTTCCAGTTCTTTTACCGGTACCTCCTCCCCTTCCATTTCAACCATGGATGCAATCTGTTCCTGAATCGGTTTTGTTGATTTCAACTGACTGATCTTGGTCGATAACTGAAATGCAGGGGAGATCACCTGGCCGGTCAACTGCGTTACGGCAACGATACTACCAATGGTAACGATGCCTTTTACAGCAAAATAACCGGCCAAGGACATAACAAAAAACTGTACTGCAACAGAAGCCATAGTTGCCAAACCGTACACCAGGCCCATCTTGCCGGCAAAGCGCTCCTTCTGACCTTCCATGTCCACGCTGCTTGCAGCATGCTTCTTTTCCGCTTCATCCGTAATCAAATAGGTTTTGATTACTTCATACCCCTCAAAAATATCCTTGATGGTTTTATTGTAAACATTGGTCTTCTCCACAATGGACTTCTGTACTTCTCCCAGTCCCTTGCTAAAAAGTTTTGGAATTGCACTGGGGATTGCCATCGCTGCAATGGAGATCACTGCAATGATGGGATGAATCCAAAGCAGCAACACCACTGCCACCACCATTCCAACACAGTCGGTGTAGATGGACAGCAGATTCTTGTAATACTGTTCTTCCACCGTGGTCATATTCTGGTTTAACAGCGTAATATACTGGGCACTATTCCCTTTTTTCAACTGTGGAATGTCCATGTGCACCACACCGGCCATAATTGCTTCCCGCAGATTTCGCATAGTCTTATTGAGGGTATGCGCTTTGACCTTGTCGCTTACCCCTACAATCAAGCCTAATCCAACGGCATACAGCACACATCTTCCGGCACAAATCCATATTCTTGTAGTATTTCCATCCGAAATTGCAAGGGAGACCGTATCAATTACGTAGTTTAACAATACCGCCACGCCAATGGTTCCTACCGTTCGCACCAACAACAGAATCGCCAGCAAGGCCACGTTCCCCTGATTTTCTTTCAAAAAATACCTTTTCATTCCAATTCACCTCGATACGTTTTTCACAAAGATTGAGGCATGCCGGAAAGCATGCCTCAGATTTGGTTACTATTATTGAGTAACGATAATGATGATGATTACTTCATCCATAGGATTTGCGATCATATGCTCCCCCTCCCCTCTCTCAAGTTGTTGTTACTGTTATTATGCCGAGGGGATGGTTCGAATTACATATCGTTCCATGTTAAAACGAAACTTACATCATTTGTTAAGTTCCAGTGTGATTCCTAAGGTATTGGTTGCATAATTTCGGAATGCCTCCGCCATATCCTTCTTATGGATCAATTCCATGTAGGGAATAATGCCACGCATAATGCGCTCACATTCCTCCCTCTCTCCCAGGTGATACAATAGCTTCGCTTTGATGCAAAGGATTTCCGGCAAAAGGGCGTGCTCCGACAGCTTATAGCTTAGTTCTTCTGCATCACTGCAATAACGCAACGCTTCCCGGTATCGATTCTCTATGGACAAACATTGTGCCAGATTCAAGGCCACATTCACCCTTATAATGCTGTAATCCTTGATTTTGCTGACACTCTGCTGCAGTGATTCTGACAGTTCCTCTCCCAATTGGATTGCTTCTAGAATGTCTTGCTTTTTGTAATATGCAATCAGCAAAAGGCTCAGAATATTCGCTTCCCGTGCCGTCAATAGCTTCCTGCGAAAATCATGATACGAGAATTGGGGCTTGGTGATTTCCAGCGACTGCTTCAGCAAATCAATCACCTCATCCGTTTTCTCAGAATCCCCAATCTGCAATGACGCAAGCAGCAGCATATAATACTGCTGATTCAATGCGTTCTCCCCCACATGCTTCTCCAGGGATGCCATGCACTTCTTGGCCCGCTCTAATTGTCCGTCCCGAATCAGAACTGCAACTTCATCTGCCTGTTTCTCAAAAGCAATCTGTTTCTCACTTTTATAATAGATATTACAGATTTGATAGGTGCTGGTTCCAAGTCTTGCCAACAAAGCATCCAACACCTGGCTAGATGGCATCTGTGTACCGTTCTCAATTCGTGAAATCGAAATCGGTGAACAGATTCCTTCTGCTAGTTCTTCCTGTGTCAAATGCATCCGCTTCCGCAAACTGCGAATTACTTCTCCTAGTGTTTCCCCTTCCATAGTTTCCTCCTTCTTCTATCCGGTCACGTCTATGTAGTATCTTTAGTTTACACTATCTTTTCT
>JAILOI010000022.1 GCA_024690885.1 Lachnospiraceae bacterium | reverse complement strand
GCCTAGAAAAATTACAAAGCATGGGTGCGGATGCGGGGTCGCAAAATAATCGAATCCGTTCTTCGATTTTGCTTTCCGCGCCATCCGTGGCGCGTCAACCCCGCATCATATGCACCCATAGCTTTTATTTTTCTACGGCTTGCTCCAAGTCACAAAAATGCGTTGCCACATGTATGGATCCGAAGGGTAAATAATCGATTGTCCGTCAGAGACATACTGCGACGCAGGAATTGTAAAACCCTGAACGCACATGCCCCAATCAAACATACGCAACTTGGGAACTTAGAAAAACCGGAAATCCATGTGCGGTTTGGCACACCCCCACAGGGGGTCGGGGCGGCGCGGGGAGGCGTATGGTTGGTGAACAAATATAGGAGGCGCAGGGAGGGGTGCACAGGAGTGTGAATGAATGGGAAATAAAATGAGACCATGTTGGAGAAGCAACAAAGTTGTACACTTTTGGATGAAATGGACAAATGTTGCATAACGCTGGATTTTTGCGGGAGGAGAGGTGTAGAATAAAGGGGCAGAATAATCTAATTTTTTCTTTACAACTGCTGGGGAGATACATAGAGATACCGATTTCTAACATTTAGGAGGTATGGACATGGATGAGAGCAATGTAAAGGAAAAGGTCAAAGTAAAACAGCTGAGTACCAAGCTGATGGGCCGGTTTCTTCCGGTGATTGCCATTGGTGTGGCAATTATTATCGGAGTTGTGGCGATTTTTGGTATGAGGTTGATTCGAGAACTGTTATATACGTCGCTGGAGCAGCATGTGTCTGCGGATGCCGGAGAGGTGAATCGACAGTTAAATTCCACTTTTTACTATTTGAATGGAATCGCGGATTCCGTAGAATTGCAGGCGTTTGAGGACGATGCCGCCATTAAGGGATTTTTGGCACAGACCATGGGACGCTATGAGATGATTCCAACCGGTATGTATCTGGCATTGAATGATGGCGCATACATCGATCCGTCGGGATGGGATCCGGGCAAGGATGTGCGGGAAAGCGACTGGTATAAGCTGGGCATGAGCAAGGATGACAGTTACTTCTACTACTACGATGTGCCGTATTTCGACAGTGATACC
Organism: Lachnospiraceae bacterium; assembly: GCA_024690885.1. Taxonomy (GTDB): domain Bacteria; phylum Bacillota; class Clostridia; order Lachnospirales; family Lachnospiraceae; genus XBD2001. The sequence continues at coordinate 2,295 of JAILOI010000022.1, read as the reverse complement.
GGAGATTTGTGTGCGACGGTGGTGCGACACGTGAAACTGAAGGATGGCCGCCAGGGTGCTATCTGTGCAGATCTTATGATGGCCAGTTGCCAGAGTTATCTCAATGGGGTGTCCATCTATGATAGCGGTCATGCGATTATGATGACGGCGGATGGTATGATCTTGAGTTGTCCGACGGCAGAGTGGTGTGGACAGAATGCAGCCGATACCGGGGATAAGCTTTATATCAACATCGGCAAGGCGTTAGGTGGCCAGGATGGTGTGGTACAGAAGGTACTTGGCAAAAAGGGCAGCTACTACATCGTAAGCCGGACGGTGGATGGTACCGACTGGAAGGTCATTGATTATGCGAAATCCTCGGATGTACTCTCCTCGGTATATACCATGTTTATTATCATTGGTGTGGCAACCATTTTAATGATGGCATTGATGGTTATTCTGTTTATTACCACCTTAGGTCGAATGATTCGAAAGCCGGTGGCAGAATTAACAGAGAATATCAAGCATATTTCCGAAGGTGATTTTACCGTGGAGATTGCGTCCAAGGGTAACGACGAAATCGCCTTTATGAATGACTCCATGAATGGATTCATCAACAATATTCGAAATACCATTCGAAATATCCAGGAAGTGTCCCAACGTCTGGAAGTGGATTCCAAACGTTCGATGGAGACTGCAAGTACGTTAAGTTCCGAAGCCAAGGAACAGTCTTTTTCCATGGAACAGATGTTGGATAACATGGAGGCGATGGCCAATTCCGTTACCGAGGTAGCGGAGAATGCAACGTCTTTGGCCCAAACAGTAGCAGACTTAACCGACGCCGAGCGCGAGGTGGAGACAAGCATGCAGGAATTGGTGGGCAAGGCAGACGCCGGCCAGCAGGATATGGGACAGGTCAGCAGTGGTATGGCAAATGTCGTTGCTTCCATGAACGATATGAACAATGCAGTGCGTGCAGTGGATGAGGCAGCGATTCAGATCAATCAGATTATTGATATGATCAATGACATTGCAGCCCAGACCAACCTGTTGTCCCTGAACGCATCCATCGAGGCTGCCCGTGCCGGTGAGGCCGGACGCGGATTTGCGGTAGTTGCGACGGAGATTGGTCAGCTGGCAAATAACAGTGCGGATGCCACCAAACAGATTGCGGAGATTATCCAGGGGATGACGACGAAGGTGGAGGACTTGGCAGAGAAGTCCGAGAACAACACCAGAATGATCAACGACAGTTCCGAAGCCATTACCAATGCGGCCACCACCTTCCATCAGATCACGGAAGATTTGGGTGTGGCTGCCGATACCCTGGCCAGCATGGCAACCCAGATGGGTACCGTCAACGACGTAGCGTCCAACATGGCCAGCGTATCCGAAGAGCAGTCCGCCACCACCCAGGAGATTACGTCTACCATCAATCACCTGACGGAGAGTGCAAGAAACGTGGCAGACTCCTCCGACACCGTATCCGATGCGGCTTCATCTGTGGCAGAGGCAGTGGACCGGATCAACGAGAGTGTTCGCTTTTTTACCATTGATACCGCGAAGAAAATAACAGCAGATATTGAGAAGTATCAGCATCCGAAGAAAGAGGAAGAACCTCCGGAAGTATAAGCCCTTCGTTGCAGAGAAGGAAAGATATGATTACAATAAAAGGCATAGGAAACTATGCCTTTTATTTATGGAAAAAGGAGCATCGGAATGATTCAGATTTATTGTGGAGATGGCAAGGGCAAAACCTCCGCCGGTGTGGGCGCTTGTGTACGTGCAGCCGGACATGGAATACCGGTGGTGTTTGCCCAGTTTTTAAAAGATGATACTTCCGGCGAAGTGGAGATGCTACGCCAATTGCCGGGGGTGGCGGTTTTACATGCAGCCCATAACTTTGGGTTTTGGAAAAGTCAAAGCAGCGAGGAACAGGACATAACCCGCCGGGAAGCGCAGGAACTTTTGGACCGGGTGGAAGAGACCATGCAACGGGCCAAGAAGCGTCGTCCGGATGCGGATGCAGAGATTGACTGCCTGGTGGTGTTGGATGAAATTATGGCGGCGGTGAATCTGGGGCTGTTGGAAAAACAACAGGTGATGGACTTTTTATCCCGCAAGGGAGAGCAAACCGAGGTGGTTTTAACCGGACGAAATCCTTGGGAGGAGCTTGTGCAGCAGGCAGATTATGTATCCGAAGTGACGGCCCGCAAGCACCCCTATGAGCAGGGAATCGTAGCCCGCGTTGGCGTGGAGCGATAAACCCGCATAAAAACGTACTTCACAGGACCTTTGGAAACGTGAAACAAGACA
>JAILOI010000008.1 GCA_024690885.1 Lachnospiraceae bacterium | reverse complement strand
TCCACATTACGATTCTCCCTTACAGCACTTGCCGGTGGTTTCATTACAGAGAGTTTTTATAAAACCACAGAACTCCTTCATGATGTCCGTGTTTATTGAATAGTAGTGCCACTTACCTTCTTTCCTGTCTTTAACCAAGCCCGAATCCACAAGTATCTTCATATGATGAGAGAGAGTCGGCTGTGTAATATCAAACTTTTCAAGAAGCTTACATCCGCATTTCTCCTGATCAGAAAGCATCTTAACTATTTCCATTCTGTTGGGATCTCCAAGAGCCTTGCATACCAATACTTCATCTAATCTAGCCATAATTCCCTCCTTACATTGATATTTGTCTATGTGTAGACGATAGCATATATATAGACATTCGTCAATGTATTATTTCAAAAAAAGACCCGGTACATTGTACCGAGTCTTCTGAAATCTGCAATAGCAGATGATTATCTCTTGCTGAACTGAGGTGCGCGACGAGCCTTCTTCAAGCCGTACTTCTTACGCTCCTTCATACGAGGATCACGAGTAAGGAATCCTGCGCTCTTAAGAGCTGGACGATACTCCTCATCAACCTCTAATAATGCTCTGGAGATACCATGACGGATTGCTCCAGCCTGTCCGGTATAACCACCACCGGAAACGTTAACCAAAACATCGAACTTATCAGCGTTGTTGGTTAATACCAATGGCTGACGAACAACTACCTTCAAGGTCTCAAGACCAAGGTACTCATCGATGTCTCTCTTATTGATTGTAATCTTACCGGTTCCCGGTACTAAATATACTCTTGCAACAGAAGACTTTCTTCTTCCGGTTCCGTAATATCTATTACTATTCTTAGCCAATGTCGTATCCTCCTATTAAAATGTTAATACTTCAGGCTTCTGAGCCTCATGCTTATGATCAGCGCCTGCATATACGAATAACTTCTTGTACATCTCTCTTCCAAGAGGTCCCTTAGGAAGCATTCCCTTAACACCTAACTCGATAACACGCTCAGGATGCTTAGCGATCATGTCGCGAAGAGAAGTCTCCTTCATTCCTCCAACATAGTCAGAGTGATGATAGTAGATCTTCTGATCCAACTTCTTACCGGATACCTTAATCTTCTCAGCGTTTACTACGATTACGTAGTCTCCGCAATCCTCGTGAGGTGTGAAGATTGGCTTATTCTTTCCTCTTAATACCTTAGCAACTTCAGATGCAAGACGACCAAGTGTCTGTCCTTCTGCATCAACAACATACCATTTTCTCTCAACCTGTGCTGGGTTTGGCATATATGTATTCATCTGGTTGTATCCTCCTATAATTCTATTGATGTTTCCTCTGGCTCATCAGTAAAATGTCCGAAATACTGAACCCGCCTCTATATAGCTAAAATAAATTACCGGGGCTTTGGCAATCTATCTCAAAACTACATCAGCCGTTACATTATAGTACACGAAAACGGGTGTGTCAATGGAGTTTTACTAATCTCTCCGCAGTGCTTCGATTGGATTCAACTTAGATGCCTTCGATGCCGGCATCGCACCAAACAAGATACCAATTCCCATGGAAAATCCTACGGAAATGAAGATCCATGGAATACTTACTGCAAATTCCAACCCCGCCAACGTGGAGATTAGTTTTGCCAAACCAATTCCCAAAATAATACCCAGAAGTCCGCCAACACTGGTCAATACCGCAGACTCCGTCAAAAACTGTGCCATGATGACACGGCGCTTGGCACCGAGGGCCTTCTTCAAACCAATCTCTGACGTACGCTCGGTAACAGATACCAGCATGATATTCATAACACCGATACCGCCTACCAGAAGTGAGAGACTGGCGATTCCAACCAGCATCAACTGAATGGCATTTGTCAGCATCTTCAGTTCTTCACCGCCTTCGCCGCTGCTAGAACCATAGGAATATTCTCCGGAGGTCAGATACATATTCAACTCTTCCGACGCCATCTTGGCCGCCGGTTGCATCTGTTTTACATTCTCAACCTTGATAGCAACGGATTCCGGCTCGTCAAACTGGTACACGATTGGCCAGGTACCATCCGGAATGAAGACCTGTCCCTGTCCGTTACTGTAACTATTCATATAGTAATCATTGATGGACTCGTATTCTTCCTCCTGCTTATTCAGATTCTTGGCTACACCGACGACCACAAAGGGTTCCTTGTTAATTTCAATGGCCTCTCCCACCGGGTTTTCTCCATTGAACATAATATCCCTTGCGCTTTCATCGATGATGGCTACCTTTTTACCGGTGGTATATTCCTCTTCGGAAAAATCACGGCCGGCAGAAATCTGATATTCTACCATATCCAAATATCCGGCATTGATTCCGCAAATCTTACCATAGCTGAGTCCCACGTCCTTGTAGAATACCTGGTTCCAACCCTGACGAAAATGGAACTTGCCTGCATCTACTACGCCTTCCATCTGTTTGATGTTGGCGATGGATGCATCGTTGACCACCGGTATACCACTGGGCACACCGGAGGAAAAGTCATATTCCCAGTTGTCTTGTAACACACTGACACTAACCACATTGTTACCGGATCCAATCAAACTTTTCTCCAGCTTTCGGTTGGTTCCCTGCACAATGGATACAATGGCAATAATGGATGCAATACCAATGATGACACCCAGCATCGTCAATATGGAGCGAAGCTTATGAGACCATATACCCCGCATAGAAAGTATAATATTTTCAATCATTGAAGCTTCCTCCTAGAATAACATATCAAAGACGGACATCTGAGTGGTGGTCTTCATACCTTCTCTGCCTTTGCTTCCATAAGGGAAGGCAATCAGATCCTCCATGGTTAATCCGTCCGTAATCAAAACATACTCGGATTCCGATGTGCGCTCCACGGTTACCGGCTTTTTGACCAGTCGTCCATTGCCGTTGTCCGCCAGCACGTAATTTCCGTTGTCATCGCTGCGTACATAAATTTTCTCTAGGACGATTGCATCCGTATCTTCCGGCATCACCTTGGAAATCTGTACCTGCTCACCGGTTTTAAATCCATCTGCATCCTCAATAAAGGCAGTATATGGGTACCAGGAAACATTGCTGTTGCTATTGGTCCAACCGCTGTAATTGGTTGCCGGGTAGGACGACACCTCGGTTATGGTTGCCGTTGCATAGGATCCACTTTCCCAGGAGGTAATTGCAATTTCGTCTCCCTGCTTCATGGAATCCATCTTCAGCTCACTTACATAACCGGTCACAGCCAAACCGCTTTGACTGGAAATTGTGATAAAAGCACTACCGTCCTGCGGTGGATTCTTATAATCCCCGATGCTTAGGATCACACCGTTGATTTTAGCCGTAACGGTTGCCTCTGACAGACGACGCTTGGCATCATCCAAATTGATTTGGGCACTCTTCACCGCATTCTCTGCCTTCTTAATACCTACTTCGCCGGATGCAGTCTGTTCCTTCTTCTCGCTCTCCGTCATTCCCTTGGGATCATATTCCGGATACTTGGGGTCTGCAACCACGGTTGGTGTTACACTTGGAAAGGTATAATCTGTCATGGTGGACACCAAACGATATGCACTGGTAAAAGGCACATCGTCGCTTCCTCCCAACAGATAGGAATAGGTGGTTCCGTCTGCGGTCGTTCCCTTCAAGCATACATATTTATTATTGGTAATTAATGCCTTTACCGTATCCTGGGAAATAATGGTGTCATCGGTACACGTATAGGTCCAGGCCGTTGCCTCTGTTGTGCCATCTCCCTCTACATAGGTTGCAATTCCGTCCGCCGTTGCACCTGCCGCTATTTTCTCATAGGTCAGCTCATGCTCCGCCTTCACCTTGGCATCCGCTTCTGTCTGCGCAGCCGCATCCTTTTCCGCTGCCGCCTTCACATCCGCTTCATACTTCTCGTCAATCTTCTTCATCTCATCTTCTTGTGCTTTGTCGGTCGGCACGATGGATGCTTTGCCGGTATCCTCCAGTTCCTTCTTGGCAACTTCCAGGTTATAGTTTGCCACATCCAACCCCAGTTTTGCCTGCTCTACCTGAAGCTGCAAGCTTTCCGTATCATACTGAAACAGCTTGTCACCAGCCGCCACCGTATCCCCTTTTTCCACGTATACTTCAGTGATATCACTGGTGGCATCCCAGTAGATATTCTGGGTGGTGGCATCCTGAATCACACCTTCCCCGGTTTCATTGGAGAGCACCCAGGCGTTGTTCATATCCATCACTGACTGTACATAAACCTTGGTACCCATATAACGATAGTAAGCGCTGCCGCCCACCACTAAAAGTACGATAATTGCGAGGATGACCAGACCTACAATCTTGCCCTTATGCTTCTTTGCTTTCGGTGCTTTCGGCTGCTTCGGCACTTTGTTCTTCTTCCAAAATGGCATGGCGTGCATCCTCCTCTCTATCGTAAATACGTCCATCTACGATGTATTTGATTTTCTTGGCATGAGCTGCGATTCCGCTATCATGGGTAATCATCACAATGGTGACACCCTCTTCATTCAACTTTTTAAAAAGTTCCATCACCTGGGCGCCGGACTTCTGGTCCAGAGCACCGGTGGGCTCATCTGCCAGTAGAATATTGGGGTCATTCACCAGGGCACGGGCAATTGCCACACGCTGCTTCTGTCCACCGGACAACTGGTTTGGCATGAAGTTCATACGCTCTCCCAAACCAACACGGCGCAGCGCTTCTTCTGCGATGGCCTTCCGCTTGGAACGGGGTACCCCCGCAAAGGATAGGGGCAGCATGACGTTGTGAAGTGCCGTCTCCCCCGGTAATAATTGATAACTTTGAAATACAAATCCGATTTCCCGGCAACGAATCTCGGATAGCGAATTGTCGCTCTGGGCCAGTACATCGGTTCCATTCAGCTGATAGGTGCCTTCGGTTGGAAGATCCAAGCATCCGATAATATTCATCAGAGTTGATTTGCCGGAACCGGAAGGTCCCTGAATTGCCAGGTAGTCTCCCTTGTCAACGGATAGGGATACATCCTTGAGCACCGGAACTTCCAGGGCATCTTGCTGATACGTTTTATAGATATTTGATAACTCTAAAATCATAAGATTTCCTTCTTTTCCTTATTCTTCCGTCTTCTCTTCTACTGCTTCTGTTTCTTCCGTTTCTTCCGTCTCAGTCGTTTCTGCATCTTCCGCAGGCGCCTCTTCCGTCATCTCCGTATCGCCAGAGTCAAAGATTGGCTCCACATATACGTGCTGTCCCAACAAGAGACCATCTACATTCTCAAGTTCCACATAGAAGGAATACTTGGTTGCTGACTCCCCACCGGAAGCACCTTCCGAATACATTTCCTGGTTGGAAGAATCTTTATTGATACTCTCGGTGTCTATCTTCGTAATCTTACCGTTCCAGGTCTTGGACTGATCCACACGGGAATGCACCACCACGCTCATACCTTCGTTTAACATACCTACATTCATCTCATCCACGCTACCCTTGATGCGATAGGTGCCGGTTCCAAGAATGGTCATATATGGGCCACTGTCGGTAGAGGACATGGAGATGGTCTTCACTACACCATCGACGGTGGATTTTACAACCGCATTCTCAATGCTCTTCTGCTTGGCTGCAATTTCCGCCTGGGTGGTACGCTGCTCCAACTGCGCCTGGCGAATATTGTTCTGAATCTCCGTAATCTGCATCTGATACTTCGCCTTGGTATCATTGTCCGATGTCTCGCTAATCTTCTGATTATAACTAGCGATCTGGTTGTTATATTCCGTAATGGAGGTAGCACTGCTTTCAAGCGACAACTTCGCCTTGTCGATTTCCAACTTTAATTCATCGGTCTTATAGGCAAAAAGCGCATCTCCCTTCTTCACCTCATCGCCGACCTCCACATAGATTTCCGCGATTTCCTTGGAAGAATCCTTCTGCACTTCCTGGGTTTCCTGTGCTTCTACAATACCGGCATAGTAATTGGATGTCCCAACGTCATACATGCCTGCATCATCGTACACAACCTCGCCATCCGAAGATTCCGGATCCGCCACTTTGAAAAAACGAAGTGCTGCGAATACGCCCCCACCAATCACTGCGAGTACTACAACGATGACCACCGGCAATACCCATTTCTTCTTTTTTCTTACTTCTAATTCCTGACCCATAACTTTGACCTCCCTGGGTTTTGTTCTTACATCATGAGTGTATTAATTGTAATAGTACACTCACATACAATATATCACGTTTCGTCAAACGTGTCACGCAATATTTATGGTACATCTCTTTTTGTACAAAAAAACACGCACACCCGTCGGTATACGTGTTCTACTTATAAGAAATATGAATCAAGGTCAATCCCTGTGGAGGAGCGGTGGGCCCCGCCAATTCACGATCTCGTCCCTCTAAAATCCGAGGCATATCCTCTACGTCCTTCAGTCCCGTTCCAATCTGAATGAGGGTTCCTGCAATGATGCGTACCATATTATATAAGAACCCATTGCCCCGCACCCGAATGGTTACCACATCCGCATGATCTCTGGTTACGGAAATCTCGTAGATGGTCCGCACAAAGGTATTGGTCTGGGAATGTATGGAGGCAAAGCTGGTAAAGTCATGCTCTCCCACCAGGTATGCGGCGGCCTGCTGCATCCGCTCCACATCCAGCTTGTGATGAAAAAAGTACGTGGTATTCCGAATGGTCGGCATGGCAAACCGCCGATTTAAAATGCGATACTCATAGGTCTTATCACTTTTGGAAAATCTGGGATGAAAATCCTCTGCCACTTCCGCAGATTCCTGGATTACAATGTCTTCCGGCAATCGCTGGTTGAGGGCATAGGCAATCTTCTCCCCCGGCATCCGGGTGTCCACGTTGAAGGCGCATACATTCCCATAGGCATGTACGCCGGCGTCGGTGCGGCTGGCGCCCACCACCTCGATTGTCTGTCCAAACAGCTCCGATAGGGTGTCATTCAAAACCTGCTGCACGCTGATTCCATTGGGTTGCACCTGCCACCCGCAGTAATTGGTGCCATCGTAAGCCACCACCAGTTTCACTCGCATCCTATACTCCAATCAAACCCATCAGCATCGGATACACGATGCGTGATGCGATTACCAGTACCAAAAAGATGAAGATTACAAGGTAGCCCACACGGTCCACCCCATGATACTGCAACGGCTTCATCTTGGTTCGGCCCTCGCCGCCATGATAGCAACGGGCTTCCATCGCAAGTGCCAAATCATTGGCGCGACGAAATGCAGAAACAAACAACGGCACCAGAAGTGGCACCATCGCCTTGGCACGTTTGATGATACCGCCGCTTTCAAAATCAGCACCACGGGCCATCTGTGCCTTCATAATTTTGTCCGTCTCTTCAATTAAAATAGGAATGAATCGAAGGGCAATGGACATCATCATCGCAATTTCATGGACCGGAATATGCACTCGATTCAAAAAGTGCAGGGAACGCTCCAGTCCGTCTGTCAACTGATTCGGCGTTGTGGTCAGCGTCATAATGGACGTACCCACAATCAAATAAATCATGCGGATGGTCATCAAACCGGCGTTACGCAATCCCACATCTGAAATACTCAGTGGTCCGATGGTAAAAATCGGCGTACCACTGGTCAAAAACAGATTGAAGGCCGCTGCAATCAAAAGCAACATGACGATTGCCTTAAGTCCCTTGACCATATAGGAAAGGGGCACCTTGCAGGTATGTATTGCCAGAATCAAAAATCCCGTCACAACCAGCCATCCCAACACATTGTTAAACAAGAACAAGGCAATGATATAGATGAGCGTGCCAAACAACTTGGTACGAGGATCCATCTCATGCACATGGGAGTCGGTCGGATAATATTGTCCTAGTGTGATATCACGTAACATTATCTAAAAACCTTTAAAATTTCTTCTTTTGCTTCTTGTATGGTGGTTGCATCTACGGAAACCGGGAATCCGGCCGCCTGCAACTCCTGCATAATATAGGTCACTTCCGGAGCAGCAAGGCCCATTGTCTCCAGCTCCTTGTAATGACGAAAGACTTCCTTGGGTGCACCGTCGAATGCCACCCGGGCATCATTCATTACGATGATGCGATCTACATAGTTGGCCACATCCTCCATACTGTGGGAGACTAGGATGACGGTATTACCGGATTTCTTGTGCATCTCGGCAATCATGTCCAAAATCTCGTCTCGTCCCTTGGGATCTAAGCCTGCGGTTGGTTCATCTAAGATTAACACCGCCGGTTTCATCGCCAGCACACCAGCGATTGCCGCACGACGCTTCTGTCCGCCGGAGAGGTCAAAGGGCGACTGGTCAAAATAATCGGTCGGGAAGTGTACCTTCTCAAGAGCTTCATACGCCCGCAAGGTTGCTTCCTTGTCGTCTAACCCCTGATTCTTCGGTCCGAATTTCACATCCTCGAATACGGTAGTTTCAAACAACTGATGTTCCGGATACTGGAAGACCATCCCTACCTGGGTCCGCAGGTCCTTCAGATCGTAGTCCTTGTCGTAGATATTCTGTCCGTTGTAATAAATCACGCCCTCGGTGGCCTTCAGCAATCCGTTGAGATGCTGCACCAGCGTAGATTTACCGGAACCGGTATGACCGATGATTCCAATGAACTCACCATCCCGAAGTTCCAGATTCACGTGATCTAGGGCCGTGATGGCATAAGCCGTATCCGGGCTGTATTGATAGGTTACATTCTCTAACTTTATCGACATGCCTTCAACGCCTCCAATAACTCCTCACGGTCTAAAATTCCCGAAGGAATCGCAAGTCCGGCCTGCTGTAGTTCCCAGGCCAACTTGGTTGCCTGCGGAACCGCCAGACGATATTTCTGTAAAACATCCACCTGAGAAAAGACTTCCCGTGGGGTACCGGACAGTACCACCTTACCGTGATCCATAACAAATACCCGGTCACTGCCTACCACTTCTTCCATATAGTGGGTAATTAAGATGATGGTAACGCCCTTCTTCTCATTCAATTCATGGGCAACACGAATGACTTCCTTCCGTCCGTTGGGGTCCAACATGGCGGTGGGTTCGTCGAGAATGATGCACTTAGGTTCCATCGCCATCACGCCGGCGATTGCCACACGCTGCTTCTGTCCGCCGGATAACTTATTCGGGGAATGGGTGCGATACTTCCACATGCCAACGGATTTCAAGGCATACTCCACCCGCTGCCAAATCTCATCGGATGGAACTCCGATATTCTCCGGACCGAATCCCACATCCTCTTCTACCACACTGGCAATGATCTGGTTGTCCGGATTCTGAAACACCATGCCGGCGCTCTGTCGGATTGCCAACTGGTTCATAGGGTCCGCTGTATCCTTCCCATCGACGTAGAGGGTACCTTCGGATGCGCTCAGCAGCGCATTGATGTGCTTTGCAAGGGTCGACTTACCGGATCCGTTGTGACCTAGGATGGAGATAAACTGTCCCTGTTCCACGTTCAAATCCACATGATCTAAGGCAACCTGCACACCCTCGATATTTCCCTCTTCATCTCTGCGGAAAAATTCCCGTACTAATTGTTTTGCTTCAATGAAACTCATGAATCTTCACCTATGTTACCAATGGAGATGATGTAATTCTCCCTGTAACTTCATCTGTTCAAAATTATTCTGGCGCAAGGCCTCATATAGGACGATGGCTACGGAGTTGGACAAGTTCAAGGAACGGGTCTCTCCCACCATCGGAATTCGTACGCATTCATCCGGATGATCCACTAAAATCTCTTCCGGAATGCCGCCGCTTTCCTTGCCAAACATAATAAAGCAGTCGTCCTCATAAGAAACATCCGTATAGACGTGACGTCCCTTGGTGGTGGCGAAGTATACCTTCGCTCCCGGATTCCGACGACAGAAATCATCCCAGTCGTCATAACGGGTCACGTCCAGATGCTCCCAATAATCCATACCGGCACGCTTCACGGTTTTGTCGTTTAGGACAAATCCCAGCGGCTCAATCAGATGTAGTTTGGTACCGGTTGCAACACAGGTTCTTCCGATGTTACCGGTGTTTGCCGGAATCTCCGGCTCATGTAACACAATATTCAATGTAGCCATGATTACTTTGCTCTCAATTCATTTACAAATTCTTCAAAACGATCCAGGGCAACCTTCAGGTTGTCCAAGGAATACGCATAGGATATACGTAAAAATCCCTCGCCGCAATCACCAAATGCAGTTCCCGGAACCACTGCCACCTTCTTCTCCTGCAAGAAGCGGGTAGCAAACTCATCCGAAGTCATACCAAACTCCTTGATGGATGGGAAGATATAGAACGCGCCAAAAGGCTCGAAGCACTGCAGGTGCATCTCTTTGAAGCGATGTACCAGATAGCGGCGACGCTCATTGTACTCCTCACGCATGGCAGCCACTTCCTCATCGCAGTTCTTCAATGCTTCGATTGCTGCATACTGGCTGGTGGTCGGTGCACACATAATTGCAAACTGATGGATCTTCAGCATCTGCTTTAGGATTTCTTCCGGTGCACAGGCATAACCAAGTCTCCAACCGGTCATGGCAAAGGCCTTGGAAAATCCGTTGATATAGACGGTGCGTTCCTTCATACCCGGCAGTGCTGCAATGGATACATGCTCACCTGCATAAGAAAGCTCCGAATAAATCTCATCGGTCATTACGAAGATGTCATGCTTTAAAATAACCTCTGCAATGGCCTCTAAATCCTTGCGTTCCATAATGGCACCCGTTGGGTTGTTCGGGAACGGCAAAATTAAAATCTTGGTCTTGTCCGTAATGGCAGCTTCCAATTCCTCTGCCGTCAAACGGAACTCATTCTCTTCCTTCAAGTCAATGACCACCGGTGTACCTCCGGCAAGGATGGTACAAGGCAGATAGGATACATAGGAAGGCTGCGGGATCAATACTTCATCTCCCGGATCCAACATGGCACGCAGTGCCACATCGATGGCTTCACTACCACCGACGGTAATCATCATCTCCGTCTTCGGATCGTAGGATAATCCATACTTCCGATTCAAGTAACCGGAAACTTCCTGACGCAACTCCATCAAACCGGAGTTTGAAGTATAGAAGGTACGTCCCTGTTCCAAGGAATAAATTGCTTCATCACGTACACGCCACGGAGTATCAAAATCCGGCTCACCTACACCGAGGGAGATTGCGTCGTCCATCTCATGGACAATATCAAAAAACTTACGAATGCCGGAAGGCTTAATCTCCGTGATGGTCTTGTTTAATGGATTTCTCACAGTGACACCTTCATCCTTTCATCCTTCGGTTGATCTGCCATAATGGTTCCGTGGTCCTTGTACTTCTTCAAGATGAAGTTGGTCTTGGTACTTAATACGGAATCCAAGGTAGAAAGCTTGTCTGAAACAAACTCCGCAACCTCACGCAAGCTCTTGCCTTCCAATGTCACCATAAAATCAAATCCACCGGAAATCAGGTAAACGGAATTTACCTCCGGATAGTTGTAGATGTGCTGTGCCACCTTGTCGAAGCCCATGCCTCTCTGAGGGGTTACACGAACCTCGATCATAGCCGTCACCTTCTCGATACCGGCCTTCTCCCAGTTAATCAATGTATGATATCCGCAGATGATATGCTGCTGTTCCATCTCTTCCAGCGCATTCATTACGGCAGCTTCGTCTTCACCTAAAATTACAGCCAATTCATGAAGATCAATGCGAGAATTCTTCTCAATGTAGTTTAAAATCTTTTCCTGCATGTCATTCCTCCAAAATCTTTTTCTTTTCCTTATAGTACTTTATGGAACTCATCACTCTTTGGCGGTTCCAAAAAGCGGGTTTCCCCATCGTAAGATACGACGCGATCTCTGCCCTCGGTGGTTCGTCCGATGATTGCCGCACCAATACCGGCTTCTTCTAATGCATGTACAAGTCCGTTACCATCTGCTGTAGCAATTAACATACAGCCACTGGAAATCAGCTGGTAAGGATTCAAATCGTAGAATTCGCAGATTTCCACCGTCTCCTGACGAATCGGAATCCGGGATAATTCCACCTGTAGACCCACGTGGGATGCTTCTGCCATCTCCCACAGCGCGCCAAAAATTCCGCCCTCGGTCACATCGTGCATCGCCGCGGCACCACAAGCCGCTGCAATCTGTCCGTCCTTCTGAACGGATAAGTATTGGTCCATCGCTTTCGCCGCATCCACAATCACATCCGGAAACTTGGCGCGAAGCTCAGCCTCCTTCTCCTTGGCGATGATGGCGGTGCCCTCGATGCCAATCCACTTGGTGGCAACCAAATCCATCCCCGGCTTTGCTCCACCGGTGGAAATCATCCCACCGCGCTTCACTTTGCCCACACCGGTAACGGAAATCACCGGCTGGTTCACCACATCCGTTACTTCCGTATGGCCACCGATGACCTGGATATCCGCAACTTCACAAGCCGCGTTGACCTGCTGCATAATCTCGCGCAATGTCGCTTCTTCACTATCCGGCGGAAGCAACACGGTCAACATAATGCCCACCGGCGTTGCTCCTGCACTGGCTAAGTCGTTGGTTGTAACCAGGACTGCTAATTTTCCAATGTCCTTCGCGGTTCCGGTAATGGGATCTGTGGAAAGTACAAATTCCTCATCTGCTTCCAAACGAATGGCTGCACAATCCTCACCCACACTACTGCCAACGACGACCTCCGCTCGTTTGGTCTTCAGTTGGCGCATCACCGAACGCTTTAATATATTTTCTGGGATTTTCCCAATCTCCATGGTCTTCCCTCTCTATTCTACGAATCTTACGGTGCCGGCTGTGCAGCTGCTTCCGCTGCCGCTTGTTCTGCCGCCGCCTGCGCTGCAGCCTCTGCTGCGGCCTGGGCATCTGCCTGTGCCTGTGCCTCCGGCTGTAATGCCGGTAACTCGGTAGCCATCAAGGATGCATCACCCCAAGAAGCTGCGGTGGACTGAATGGTCGGTCCATCCTGAGTTCCGATGGCAGCATTGATGGCATTCACTGCATCTCCGTTCTCGCTGCCGGTTCCGATGGCATAGACGTTGTGTGTCACACGATAACTACTGGTATTGAAAATCTCTCGACTCACTTCCGTTCCATCTACGGTAACCACCTTCCAGAGGCGTGCTTTATAACCGGTATGTCCCTTGTCGGAAGCTAACGCGACGTAACCCACCGGAAGTTCCGGATGTCCTTCGTAGATGTTGATTGGATAGGTGGTGCTCAAGGTCTCGGATACGAAGGATACCTGACGATTGGGATCTCTGGTTTCCTTACCCCAAACGTTGAAGTACACCGATCCGTTGGCGGTATAACCCTCGATGTAAATCGGATAGTCCGTGTTGTTGGTAAACTTCAAATCCTTGACACCTTCCGCAATCGCTGCATCTCTGGATAAGTCTACATAACCAACCACCATGGAATGAGCATGGCGCTCATCAATCTGTAATTCTGCCGCAATCAATGCATTGTATAATGTGGTAGATACCTGGCAGATACCACCGCCGTAGGTATTTACGGTCTTACCGTTCTCATAGGAAGCCGCCGGAGCATATCCGTTCTCAGCGGTCATAGCGCCCAAATAATGTTCTACGGAAGCGCTCTCTCCCGGATACAGCAGTACGCCATCAATCTTGCTGGTTCCGTTGGCTACGTTGATACCACGTGGTGTAGTGCTGCTGCCAAAGCTGGTGTTAAAGGATCCAAGTACATCCTGAACCGCCTTTAATTCTTCTTCCGATCCTTCCGGTTCCTTGGATATGACACTCATATCCACGCTGCAATCATTGCCATCCCAGTCATTTAAAAGATAGTCTGCAAGATGTGTGACTGATTCATTGATTAGAATCTTCTTGCCGGCAACACCCGGCACATATACGAACGCGTCGTTCTCACGCTTCAATCCATTATTCACAACAACCGTAACCAAATCTTCTTCATGGTCTGCCAGATACGCCTTCATGGTACGGGTATCTGCACCAATGGTAATGGCGAAATCCTTGTTCTTACCGGCTTCTAAATCTGCCATCTGAAGATAGCACTCCAGTGGATTTCCCTTCTTGCCATAGTTGATGGCCTGGGTAGCTACATCCGATACACTGCATACACCAAGGTCTGCACCCGTAGCTTCCACAGACTTGCCGTCCGCGTTCAATGTAATGGTTGCATTCTCATAGGAGTGCAAGTAATCACCAACCACCTGATTGGCTTCTTCCACTGTCATGCCGGACACATCCATACCTTCGATGGAAACGCCGGATGCAATGGTGGCTTCCTCAGCCGCTAACGCCTCCGTGGAATTCATACAAAATGCGCCTGCCGCCACTGCCAAAAGTGCGGCGAAAAATGTTGTTTTTCCGTAATAATTCTTCATTTCCTACCTCAAAAAGAGTCTATTTTTGCACTATGGGCTCATTTTATCACATATTGCGGGCTTTTCAATACGAATATCCCACGAATCCATTGACAAAAAAAGCCGGCTTTTAGTATATTTTTTTCAGAAACTTCAATTGTTTGGGAGGATCAACATGGGATTTCCGTTTTTAACTGTTTTTCTCGTATTTGTCATATTCTTGGCGATTCGCTATCGTTCCATTACCAAAAACCAACAACGACATATCGACGATTACTGGGCACGGGATGAACGTTCCAACCATATTCCGGCCAAGGATTTATCCCTGATCGAGTATCTTACCATTCCTTCCGATGCCATTCCCTATCATGTGCTATCTGATTCGGAGGTTGCATCCATTGAAGATGCCCTACAGGAGCTTTCTACCCACAAATTATTAAACTTAAACGGTATGGATAACGCTGCCATCAAGGAGACCTATGGCACCGCCAATTTCGAAACCATGCTGCACTTCGCGGAAGAATTCGATCAATTCCAGATGCTTCTGGTGGATTATGCCAAGGCATTGATGGAGCATGATTGTATCCCACAAGCTACTCAGGTGCTGGAATTCGGTGTCTCCATCGGCTCCGATATCAGCAGCAACTACACCCTGTTGGGAGATTGTTATCAGCGGGCCAATACGCCGGAGAAAATCCGGGATTTAAAAGAAAAGCTCCAACAGCTGCATCTGCTGTTAGAGCCTTCCATCCTCACATATTTAGATTCTCTGCAATAATCAGTGTCGTTCCTTGCAGTACTTCTGCAGGGGACAAATCTCGCACTTCGGATTTCTGGCAAAACATATCTGCCGTCCGAAGGTAATAATCTGCATGTTATATAAAATCCAATGATCCTTGGGCAACACCTTCATTAGGTCGTATTCCACCGCCTCCGGATCATCCTTCTTCGTAAATCCCAATCGCTTGGAAATACGCTTCACGTGGGTATCCACCACCACGCTGGGTTCGTGAAAGATATTCCCGCGAATCACGTTGGCGGTCTTGCGGCCCACACCGGGCAAGGACACCAAATCCTCTAATGCCGATGGAACCTCTCCGTTGAAATCATCCAACAATCGTCTGGCACAGGCAATGACATTCTTGGCCTTGTTATGAAAAAAGCCGATGGAATGAATGTCTTGTTCCATCTCCTGCAAATCTGCATCCGCAAAAGCTTCCAAGGTTGGATACTTTACAAACAAATCCGCTGTCACAATATTGACTCTGGCATCGGTACACTGCGCACTTAAAATCACCGCAATCAATAACTGCCACGGTGTCTCGTGGTTCAGATAACACTTGTCATCCGTGCCATACATCTCATCTAAAATCTGAAGAATCTCTCCGGTTCGTTTGGTCATTAAACCACCACTCCAAACACGTTACGTGCAATCAAATCCAAAGCTGCAATCCACAGCACCACTGCGCCAATCAAGAACACTCTGGTCTTGCTTTCCACGCCAAAACGATATCCGGTGTAAACGCCACCGATAATCACTGCAACAGAAAAAGCGATAATCGCACAAAGTGCAAATACCGGATTGGTGTTTAATAAGCCGCAAGCGCATCCCGCAAAGAAAGTATAGAAATTAGAAACCACAATGGCCCAAATATATTCCCGCAGGTGAATTTCCTTCCGCCGTTCTTCCGTATGTTCCTTCTTCAGCGCCTTGTACATCATACGAATACCAAGGAACACAAAAACGAAGCTGGCAATAATGGAACCATGTTTCACACCATCCGAAAGATATCCATGGTCTGCCAATACATTGCAAATTTCATATCCGCCAAAGAAGAACAATAACTGTATTGCAGTAATCGCAAGGCAAGCAATCACAAGAGCTCTCGCAACCACTTTGGCAATCATTGCACCTTCGATCTGCATAATCGCAAAAATTTCAACACTGATTCCTGCAAAAATCAGCAGGTATTCCATCCAACTCATAAATCCTCCTCGTATCCCTACGATTTATCTGTAGTATACGCGTCCTAATCAAAATCTTACATATGCAATGTGCATGGGCTGTCGTTCTATTCCACTATATGAATCAAATCCTCGATGGAGTGGGAACAAAGCTTCATAAACACATCAATCACTTCTTCCTTCGGAACTTCCATGCCGGTATAAATCCACCCCAGCACGCCCTGGGTAATGGACGCAGCAAAAAAGTCCGCCGCTCGCTTCGGCGTCAGCCAAGCATAGGGCAGTTTCTCCTGCATCTTTTGTTCCGGAATGCACGATAGAATCAGTTCACTCACCTGGGCTTGCAAACTGGAAGAAAAGGAATTCTGACCCTCTAAGCGAGCCGCTTGCAGATAGTATGCTTTGCTGGAAAGCAAGGCATCCATCGGCTTCTGTAGGGCCTCCCAGTATTGTCCCGCTTCTAACAGCGGTTTCATCGGCAGAATCAATTCCTCTCGAATGATCCACTCCATCAGTTCGTACTTGTCCTGGAAGTGGTTATAGAATGTCGGCCGAATCACCCCGGCCCGATCTGTAATTTCTTTAATTGTAATTTTCTCGATTGGCTTACCAACCACAATTTCCTTGAAACTCTCTGCTAGCAGCAAATCGATGGTCTTACTGGTTTGACTTGTCATAGGTATCCTTACATCAGTAACTTGGTGATGGTGATATTCCAACTCTTGCGATTATCACTTAAATCAATAATTTCTCCGGTCTCCAAATGTTTGATGGTTGGGCGCAGCGTATAACCGCGATGATTACGGATTACAAGAGCATGTGCCCCGGTGGAAAGTTCCACTTCGCACCCCACCGGATAGATGCTCAATTCTCTGGTTGCCACAGTCACCACATCCGGATCAAACTCCATGCCACTTCGCGCCATAATATACTCCATTACCTCCGAAGGGAGATACGGTGCATGATAGGACCGATTGCTGGTCATGGCATCAAACACATCTGCTACTTTTAAAATACGGGCTAAGAAGGAGATGTCCTTGTCCTTCTTACGGCAGGGATAACCGCCACCGTTGTACCACTCGTGATGCTCATACACACATTGTGTCACCGCATCCGAAAAATGATAGTTCTCCTTGAGATACTCATACCCCAGGCGTGGATGGTCCATCACCTGTGCCCGCTCCGTCTCCGTCAAACGACGGGGCGCATTGATAATCTCTGCATTCACATATACCTTGCCAATGTCATGCAAAAAGCCTGCTGTCACCAGTTCGTGCAATTGCTGATCACCCAGGCCGCACTTCGCCCCCAGCACGCCTGCCACCACAGCTACATCCGTGGAATGACAATAGGTGTAATCGTCATAGGTCTTCAGATCCAACAGGTTATACAGTACATCCTGTTCATCGAGCACCTGATTCACCACACACTCTACCTTACAGCGCAATTCATCCTCCTCCGGTTCCGTCAGGCATTGACCTTCCAATGCACGCTGAAACAGGTGGTTGATCATCCGCAGGGTATCCCGGCGCACTTCCGGCTCTAAGACTTCCCGTACTTCCACATCTCTGGAAAAAGAATCATCGATGTAGAGTCCGGTAATTCCCTGAAATATAATGTAGGAAATATGATCATCCGTCAGCTTCGTATACTTCGGCAACAGCAAATTGCCCCTACCGTCGTAGAGTTCCTGACCCAAAATCATATCCTTCTTGATTTGATTCATCGGGAGATAGCGCATACCTTCCGTCTCCTTGTAATATCTCTTTTTCTTCGCTTATTCGTCAAATTCCACTGTCACAAAGAATCCCTTCGGCGTTTCCTGGATATCCACCACCGTACCTTCTGTGGATTTCAATCGTTCCAACGTCGGATAATTTGCTGACATTGCATAAGCTCTCCCCAAGGTATAGTAATAGGAATTGGGCAATTTGGATTCTACCACCGGCAACACATCGCCAATATTCAAAAGTCCTGTTCGCTCCATCTTAAATTCCATCTGTCTCATGGTCTTACTTCCTCTTACTTTCCACTCATTATTCTAGTCGATGCGCCCCGCTTTCGCAACCTTCTCTCCCTGTGTTTCCTATGAAAAGCCGCGTATTTTCGGCCTTTTGTATTTTTAAAATATTTTTTTGCAAAACCCCTTGCTTTTTTTCCCAACCTTTAGTATATTGTGTTAGGAACAACTAACGTTAGTTAATCCTAACGGTCAGGAAGGTATCTATGTCGATCACGGAAATTATGGAATGGAGTTCCACTCATGATGGGGAGAAACGTCTTATGCTTATGCTCGGTATGCACTGTGCTCCGATGCTTTGCGGCAGCAAGATCTCCAATATCATGACAATCTCTAAAAATGATTTCGCCGGCATACGCGCACTCTTACAAGGCACCGGTATTTCCTATCGGTTATTAAAGTCCAGAGGCGACCGCTTGATTTTGTTTCTCTATCGGGAGCAAGCCTTTCGTGCTTATCTCTCGCAGGATGATATTTGTTCATTCATATCTGAATATGGCTACGATGTCTCCAAGAAGGACACAACCGCCCACCTGAATCATTTGGCGAAGCGGGTATTCTTCTACGACAACGGGGAAATCGCCTTTCCTCATGAAATCGGCATTTTCCTTGGATATCCCATCGAAGATGTTCGTGGCTTCGTTGAAAACAACGGTCAGAACTATGAATACAGCGGATACTGGAAAGTCTATGACAACGTGGACTCCCGCAAGCGTCTATTTGCTCGCTTTGAAGCGGACCGTGACTTCGTTGTTCGTTCCATTATCCATGGGAAAACCATCCGGGAAATTGCCGGCTAGGTTTTAGAATCCACTCGTTGGGATTCGGAAAGGATACGTTGATATGAGTACAGTTAAGATTGTTTATTGGAGTGGTACCGGTAACACAGAAGCTATGGCTCAGGCTGTTGCCAATGGAGCTAAGAATGCCGGTGCTGACGCAGAGTTAATTCCTGTTGGTTCTGCTTCTGTTGCAGACCTTGCTAGCGCTAAGGCTTTCGCTCTTGGCTGCCCTTCCATGGGTGCTGAGCAGTTGGAAGAAGGTGAGATGGAGCCTTTCATGGCTGATCTCGAAGGCTCTCTTGGCGGCAAGAACGTTGGTTTATTCGGTTCTTACGGCTGGGGCAACCAGGAATGGATGCGTGATTGGGAAGAGCGTTGCAAGGGTGCAGGTGCTACCGTTGTCAACGACGAAGGAATCGCCTTCTTAGGCGCTCCTGACGATGCTACAATCAGCGATTTAGAGGCACTTGGTGCTGCTCTTGCTGGTTTAGCTTAATGAATTAGCCTCCACTATATACTTTTCATACAATACATTTTGCAAATGGTTACCCCCATTTGCATGCAAAGCCCGCGGGTTCTCCGCGGGCTTTCCTCTTTTCTATGGTCATCCGCCTGCCACTGTCATCCCCGCCCCACCCGGCGTTGTTGGCCGCTGCAGGGTAGGCTCACATGAGGAAGGGGCTGCCCATACATTGCGCCAATCCCCGAGATTTTCTTGCAGCCAAAAGGTTGCGTATCTATGGAAGTGTCCTTTCACCGCTTTTACAATTCGAAGAGCATGTGTGCCGGTTGACGGACAGATATTCTTCTTTACGGATACACACACCTTCGTCCACATATTTTTGTTCCGGTTCCACTCGCCTAGAAAAATAACAAAGCCTGTTTTGTTGATGCAGGGTCGCAAAATAATCGAATCCGTTCTTCGATTTTGCTTTCCGCGCCATCCATGGCGCGTCACCCCTGCATCTGTTACAAAACAGGCTTTTATTTTTCTACGGCTCACTCCAAGTCACAAAAATATGGGACGAGGTGTATGTATCCATAGGGTAATTGCCGACCTGTCCGTCACCGGCATTCAGGATCGACAGAATTGTAAAACGTTGAAAGAACACTTCCAAATAAGA
>JAILOI010000134.1 GCA_024690885.1 Lachnospiraceae bacterium | reverse complement strand
CCTATAACCCCGTCCCGGGGGTCCAAAAAAAGAAACCCGGACGAAAGGGTCCGGGTTTCTACCTTACATAATGATTAAGTTGGCACAAGAGAAATCGTTGGTCAAATCGTAGACGGCACCGCTCTTCACCGCCACCACCTTCGGCCGTAGCGGGTACTTGGGGTTGTTGGCCACCACCTTGCAAATCTCTCCGTTGGAAAGTTCCACCATGGAATCCACCGGGTAACAGATGACACTACCGAGGAAGCTATTGATGAAGTCGATATCCAGCTCACCGGTCATGGACATAATCATCTCCACCGCCTCCCGCATGGGGAAGGCATCCTTGTAAGGCCGCTTGGTCACAAGGGCGTCAAAAATGTCCGCCACCGCAATCAAACGTCCATAGGGGTGAATCAAATCCTTGCTGACCCCCATGGGATATCCGCTGCAGTTGATCTTCTCATGGTGCTGCAAAACGCCGGCCAGCACCGCCTTGGAAAAGCCGCCGCGATCCACCAGAATCTGGTAGCCGTAGAGGGGATGCTTCTTCATCTCCGCAAATTCTTCCTCCGTCAGTTTCCCCGGTTTGTTTAAAATATCCGGTGAAATCTTGGATTTACCCATATCGTGAAGAAGACCCGCTAAGCCAATCTCCCGCACTTCCTCCTTGGAAAAGCCATGTTTCTTGGCGATAATCATAGAAATCATGCCCACATCTACACTGTGCTTGAAGGTGTATTCGTCGCTGATTTTCAAGGTGTTGATGTCGATGGCCACCGCCGAATTGTTCATGATGGCGTCGGTCAACTCCGCAGAAACCTTGTCTGCAGCGATGCTAAAATTGTCCGCATTGGTGTTGTTAAAAAGATACTGGATACCTTCATTGACCCTGGCTTTGACTGTCTCCGACATCTCCACCTTCTTCGGGTCTTCCTCGCGCTCCCTCGCAATCGTCCGCTTCACTTCCGCTGGCAAAATGATGCGCTTCTCTTCAATTGGTTGACGAGGTCTCTCCTCATCCAGTGAGTCCGTGATGTAAATACCGTTGATGCCGCGACTAAGAAGGTACTCGATTTGATACTGATCCAGAAGAATGTGCTTCTCGATCATTACGCGACCGGTGGCATCCGTGATCGGTTGATCAATGATCATGCCCGGCCGCAATAGACGTGTGCTAACAAACTGACGCTTTCCCATAACAAAACTACTCTACTACTTCATAAAAAATAAAAAGCGGCATCTGCAACGAGGTGCCGCTATCAAAAACAACCATTACAAAGAAATCAGGTCTCTGTACCAAGACAGGGAAGCCAAATATGCATCATAAACATCGTTCATCTCGATGTTGGCCAACAGCATCCGGCGGCTAACTTCCTGGAAGGACGCCTCCTCGTATGCCTTCACAAACTCCAACACATCCGCCATAGGGCCCTCGCTCTTAAGAAGCGCATTGGCAATCGGCTTGGATACGTTGATGGTCTCTAAGACCTCTTCCATCGGCCGCTCTAAGATGATGTCCAATACGGAAAAAAGTCCCATCAGGAATAATTCCTGGGCATCGTTCTCCTGGTGAAAAATCGGAGCCAAAAGTTCCGAAAATCTGGCACGGATCAAAGAGAGACGTGTGATTTCACTCGGACGGTCGGAACAGAGTTCCTTGGTTACTGCGGTGTTAATCCAGTGCTTCAGCTCATCCTGGCCAAGCATGGCAGCCGCGTTACGCACGGACTTAATACCGGAGTTTACAGTCATACGGTTCACGATTTTCAACAGTTCAAATACCAGCGCCGGGTCACGCTCAATGATGTCCGCAGCGGTAGTTAAATCGAAATCCGGATTGTTTACCACCTTCAAAAGTTCCAGATAAGTCACCTTCAAAGGCGCCAATTCCTTGTCCTTGGCATGCTTAGGCAAGCGGAAAAAGCCACCTTCGTAAAAGTCGAAACCACCGATTTTTACCAGGCGATCATACTCTGCCGGCGTACCAACATCTACGGCACAAAGTTTTAAACGTGGGAAAATGGTATGGAACAAGCGGCGTGCCTTCTCGATATCCACATGGTGGTGATCCAGGAACACATAGTCCATCAAATCCATAACCATCTTATAATTGCCGACTTCATTCAGCGGCAGATGACGAATGGCAAAACGGAAACCGTCCTTGCGCAATTCCAGAATTCTTCTCAGATAAGGTTCCGTCGGCTCTACGTGGTGGTCAATGAGAAGTACCACCTTCTCCGGATTATCAACGCCTTGGCCCTTGATATCGGTGTACAACGAAACATTGGATACAGGAATAAAGACTTCACGGTCGTCAACCAACGTCTCCAAGCCCATGCTGGAAACCACTTCCACACCTTCTACGCTCATCGCCGAATCCCACATACCACTGGAACCCTTCATGGCATCACGAAGTAAATCGTTCTTCTGAGCAACGATGGAATAAGCCTTGACGGCCATATACTTATCAAACATCGGAATCAATGTTGCTAACATGTTATCCTCCTCCCGATACTATAAAATCCCCGCTTTTTTATATCATACCACAAAATGTAGATTGTTTCGAACAATTTCCCAAAAACTGCTATAATATTTTTTGTTTTCGTATATACATTTCACAAATCAAATA
>JAILOI010000121.1 GCA_024690885.1 Lachnospiraceae bacterium | reverse complement strand
TTGTTTTTCTAAGAATCTCATCCCGATACTTCTTGGGCGAGGTTCCGAATTCCTTCTTGAAGGCACGATAGAAAACAGAATAATCCGGGTACCCGTAGGACTCGGCAACCAGGGAAATATCTTCCCCGTTTAGGATGGCGTCTCGACACATGTCGAGGCGTTTTTTTGTGATGTATTTATGCAATGACATGCCATTGGTCTCGGAGAAGATGTGGGAGATATGAAACTTGCTGACATGCAATTTCTCTGCAATCAAATCCAAAGAGAGGTTCTCATCAATGTGGTTTTCAATGTATTGCACAATGCTTTGGTACAAGGTGTTGGAGTCCCCGTCCGCCTTGGTTGGATGGGTGGATTCGTGGACCATACGATTGACGGTCATCATAAAATCGCTGACATTGAGAAGGATTTTGGCATCCCGTCCAAAGCGATTGGAATGGATCTCGTCAATGAGGGAAAAGCCCTTGCCCTGGATGGTGTTAAATTCAATGTCTGAAAACTTATGGATAAAAAACTTATCCCCTCCGGTCTGATCCACCAGGTAAGAATAATCCGGTGAGATGGCAACCAGGGAAGCGAGAAAATCCTCCGTCAGCCAGAATACAAATCTACGATAGGGAATGGAACCGTCCAACAGACGGGCAAAGTGTTTCATGCGGGGTGGAATGATAATCAAGGTTCCGGGGGTGGGGGCAAACTTCTTGCCCTCGATGTGCATGGAGATGTGTCCCTCCATGAAGAAGTAGAACTCATAGTAATTATGGGTATGGGCCCCAACGCTTGGAACGGACCGGTTGCTGTAATAGAAAATCTCAAAATCACGGGACAGCATGTACTGTCGGGTGGTGAATTCTGTCTGTAAATTTTTTCTCATAAATCCCCCAAATCACAGTGTTTTACGTAATGTATAACGAAAAAAATCCATTTTTCACAACCTCAAATTAGCATAACATCACAAGAAATGCAATATGGGTCGCAACCCATACAATGGGATGAACGTTATGGATTTCGTATGATGCTAACAAGAATAAACCCAATATGGGAGGAGGAGAAGAAGTAAAAATGTTTAATGAGTTACAGGCAAAATTTGAGGAAATCGGAATCATTCCGGTCATTGTGTTGGAGGATGCCAAGCATGCCCACGCCTTAGGACAGGCCTTGATGGACGGTGGACTTCCGGCAGCGGAGATTACCTTCCGCACGGAGGCAGCAGAAGAAGTCATCCGAATCCTGACCCATGATTTCCCGGATATGTTAGTCGGTGCCGGTACGGTGTTGACCTGTGAGCAGGCGGATCGCGCAGTTGCAGCAGGTGCAAAGTTCATCGTTGCACCGGGCTTTAATCCGACGGTGGTAAAGCACTGTATGGAAAAAGGCTATCCGGTGACACCGGGAGTACAGACACCGGGTGAGATGGAACAGGCCATGGAGCTTGGTATTGATTTCGTGAAGTTCTTCCCGGCAGAGCCGGCAGGTGGACTTCCAATGATCAAAGCAGTCGCTGCGCCGTATGCCAAGTTGCGGTTTATGCCGACAGGGGGAATTAACAAGAACAATGTCAAAGAGTATCTCGCTTACAACAAGATTGTAGCTTGTGGCGGTACCTGGATGGTCAAGAGTGATTTGATCGAAGCCGGAAAGTTCGATGAAATCGAAGCATTGGCTCAGGAAGCTTCTGACATCGTGAAGGAGGTACGTGCTTAATGGAGATGACACTCAGATGGTATGGTAAGGCCTTTGATACCGTAAGCTTAGAGCAGATTCGACAGATTCCGGGCGTGACGGGCGTCATCACCACGTTGTTTGATACCATGCCGGGCGATGTATGGAGCCGGGAGCGGATTCGTGCCATGAAGGAAGAGGTGGAAGCTGCCGGCCTTCATGTGGCAGGTATTGAAAGCGTGAATGTGCATGAGGACATCAAGCTTGGAAAAGAAAGTCGTGAGCAGTATATCGACAACTACATCGAGACCTTGAAAAACTTAGGTGAGGAAGATATTCACCTGGTATGTTACAACTTCATGCCGGTATTCGACTGGACCCGTACCGAGCTTGCAAGAAAGAGAGCAGACGGTTCTACCGTGCTGGCTTACACCCAGGAAGCAGTGGATGCCCTGGTACCGGAGGAGATGTTCGACTCCATCGCCGGAGATACCAACGGAGCACTGATGCCGGGCTGGGAACCGGATCGTCTGGCGCACGTCAAAGAACTGTTTGAAGAATATAAGGACATCACCGACGAGGATTTGTTTGCGAATCTGAAGTATTTCTTAGAGCGCATCATGCCGGTATGCGACAAGTACGACATCAATATGGCTATCCATCCGGATGATCCGGCATGGCCGGTGTTTGGTCTTCCGCGTATCATCATCAATCAGGAGAACATCCAGCGCATGATGAAGATGGTGGATAACCCACACAATGGTGTCACCTTCTGTTCCGGTTCTTACGGAACAAACTTGGAGAATGATTTGCCGGCAATGATTCGTAGCTTAAAGGGTCGTCTGCATTTCGCCCATGTAAGAAATCTAAAGTTTAACTCCCCGACGGATTTTGAGGAGTCTGCCCACTTATCCAGTGACGGAAGCTTCGATATGTACGAGATTGTAAAAGCTTTGTATGAGATCGGATTTAGCGGTCCGATTCGACCGGATCACGGACGTATGATCTGGGGAGAAAAGGCAATGCCGGGGTATGGGCTATATGACCGTGCATTAGGTGCCACCTACATCAACGGATTATGGGAAGCAATTGATAAAGCGGCGAAGAGGGGGCTCTAGGATGAAGCTATCGAATGAAGGAATCAAAGACACAAGCGCCTGGGAAGCCAAGGGGTATCTGCTTCCAAAGTATGACCGCGCTGCGGTGACTGCAAATACCAAGAAGAACCCGACCTGGATTCACTTCGGTGCCGGCAATATCTTCCGTGCCTTTCAGGCGAACTGCGTGGAAGAATTGTTAAATCAGGGCGTGTTGGATACCGGCCTGATTGTAGCAGAAGGCTACGACTATGAAATTATTGAGAAGTACAACCGTCCTTGTGACGACTTAAGTATTCTTGCAACCTTAAAGGCAGATGGCACCGTGGAGAAGAAGGTGATTGGTTCCATCGTGGAGTCCTGTATTTTGGATGAAACCAATGCAAAGGAAATCACACGACTGGGTGAGATTTTTTGCGCACCATCCCTCCAGATGGCAAGCTTTACCATTACGGAAAAAGGTTACAAGACCCGTGCCTACATGGACAAGGTGGTGGCTCTGTTGCTGAAGCGTTATGAGGCCGGAGCGTATCCGCTGTCTGTGGTCAGCATGGATAACTGTTCCCACAACGGAGATAAGTTAAAGGAAGCAGTGGTAGAAATCGCAAAGGAATGGGTGGATTGTGGACGCGCCGAAGCAGGATTTCTTGCTTACGTGGAAGACGGCACCAAAGTGGCATTCCCACTGTCCATGATTGATAAAATCACACCACGCCCGGATGATGCGGTGAAAAAGATGTTAATCGCAGACGGTGTGGAAGGTGCCGAGCCAATCGTCACTTCCAAGAACACCTATGTGGCCAACTTCGTAAATGCAGAGGAAACCGAGTATTTGGTAATTGAGGATTTATTCCCCAACGGACGTCCGGCATTAGAGAAGAGTGGCATCATCTTTACGGATCGGGAAACCGTAGATAAGACGGAGAAGATGAAGGTTTGCACTTGTTTAAATCCGCTGCATACCGCCCTTGCAATTTTCGGTTGCCTCCTTGGTTTTCAAACCATCCACGATGAGATGGAGGATGAAACCTTAAAGAAGCTGGTGACCATCTTAGGAAAAGAAGAGGGCATGAAGGTTGTGGTAGATCCAAAGGTGTTAGCACCACAGGATTTCCTGGATGCCGTATTGACCAAGCGTCTGCCGAATCCGTTTATGCCGGATACCCCACAGCGAATTGCCTGTGATACCTCACAGAAGTTACCGATTCGGTTTGGGGAAACCATTAAGGCCTATCGGAAGCATCCAAATCTCTCTACCGATTCTCTCCAGGTCATTCCTACGGTCTTGGCCGGTTACCTGCGTTACCTGGAAGGTGTGGATGATTGCGGCAATGCTTTCGTCCAAAGTCCGGATCCACTGTTGGAGGAGTTAAAAGCCTTATCTCCGGAATGTGTACTCAAGCAAACCGATGTCTTCGGCGTGGATTTGTTTGAAGATGGTTTGGGAGAGCGGATTCTTGCCAGCTATGCCAGAATGCAAGGCGTTGGAAATGTAAGAAAGGAATTGGAAAGCCTATGAAGAACTTTATGGATGAGAACTTCCTGTTACAAAACCAGACGGCCTGTGAGCTTTTTGCTGCGGTAAAGGATGAGCCGATTATTGATTTTCACAATCACTTGGACCCTCGGGAAATCTATGAGGATCCATGCTTTGACAATATGACCGAAGTTTGGCTGGGCGGTGATCACTACAAGTGGCGCGCCATGAGAGCCAATGGTATTTCAGAAAAGTTGATCACCGGAGACGGTGCACCTTTTGATAAATTTGTGGCCTGGGCGGATACCGTACAGAATTTGATTGGGAACCCTCTTTATCACTGGACACATCTGGAGTTGCAACGATATTTCCATATCGACACTCCACTGTGCCCGGACACGGCAAAGGAAATCTGGGATGCATGTAATGAAAAATTGCATACCAGAGCATATTCCGTGCGCAACCTCCTTCGAATGCAAGGGGTATCGGTCCTATGTACCACGGATGATCCGGCGGATTCGCTGGAATGGCATAAGAAACTCCGGGAGGATGCATTTGAAATTCAAGTCTTACCATCCTTCCGTCCGGAGAAAGCCATCGGTATTGAAAAAGAAGGATTTGCAGAGTATATCCAAAAACTTTCCGCCGTATCCATGCAAGAAATTTGCGATGTGAAGACCTTGCTGTTGGCCTTGGAAGATCGTCTGGATTACTTCGTGGCAAACGGTTGCCGTGTATCGGATCACAGTTTGGAAAATACCTTCTATGTGCCGGCTACCTATGATGAAGTGGATGAAATCTTCCAGTCAGCACTTGCGGGCAATACGCCAAGCGAAGAGGCAGCAGGAAAGTTCCATGGATATATGTATGTGGCCATGGCCAAGGCTTATGCGAAACACAATTTGGTTATGCAGTTACACATCGGAGCCATCCGTGACAATGCCAAGCGATTCTATCGTATGCTTGGACCAAACACCGGCTTTGATGCACTCAATGATTTTAATTATGCACCGCAGTTGGCGGCGTTGTTATCCGCAATGGATGAACGGGATGAATTACCCAAGACCATTCTCTATTGCTTAAATCCAAAGGACACCGAGATGCTTGCGGCTATGGCAGGTACCTTCTGCAGCAATGAGCAGGGCATCAAGGGTAAGGTGCAGTTGGGCGCAGCCTGGTGGTTTTTGGATCACAAAAACGGCATGGAAAAGCAGATGGAGGTCTTCAGTGATGCGGGACTTATTTCTACCGCGGTGGGAATGCTGACCGATTCCAGAAGCTTCTTGTCCTTCCCACGCCATGAACTCTATCGTCGCATCCTATGCAATAAGCTGGGCGAGTGGGTAGAGAATGGAGAGTATCCGAAGGATATGTTGTATTTACAACGTATGGCAAAAGGCATCTGCGGCCAAAATGCAGTGAAGTATTTTCAGTTTTAATAGAACCGTGAAAACGGATGGGAGATATCATGGAGTTAAATTTAAGAGACAAAAAAGATTGTAAATATGATGCAGTCAGCCTCGGCGAGGTGATGCTGCGCTTGGATCCGGGAGAAGGACGTATTCGCACAGCCCGGGCATTTAAAGCATGGGAAGGCGGCGGAGAATACAACGTTATCCGCGGATTACGTCGTTGCTTTGGTATGAATACGGCAGTGTTGACCGCATTTGCAGACAATGAAGTGGGACATCTGGTAGAAGATTTTATTCTTCAGGGAGGTGTGGATACATCCCTCATTCATTGGAAGAAAACCGACGGTATCGGACGTGAGTGCAGAAACGGATTAAACTTCGTAGAGCGCGGATTTGGTATTCGTGGAGCCCTAAGCTGCTCCGATCGTGCCAATACAGCAATTTCACAGGCAACGGATGCAGACTTCGATTTTGATTATATCTTTGGAGAATTGGGTGTTCGTTGGTTCCATACCGGTGGAATTTACGCGGCTCTCTCCGAGCAGTCTGCAGAAACCGTCATCAAGGCTATCAAGACGGCTAAGAAGTATGGCACCATCGTATCCTATGATTTGAACTATCGTGCATCCATGTGGTCAGCCATCGGCGGACAGAAGAAGGCTCAGGAAGTCAATCAGGAAATTGCCAAGTATGTGGATGTCATGATCGGAAACGAAGAAGACTTCACCGCATGCCTTGGATTTGAAATCGAAGGAAACGATGCTGCTTTGAAGGAATTGAATATCGATGGTTACAAGAAGATGATCGATGAGGCAGCCAAGGTATATCCAAACTTCAAGGTGGTTGCAACCACTCTTCGTACCGTAAAGACCGCAACGGTCAATGACTGGTCCGCACTTTGCTGGGCAGATGGTCAGATTCATAAGGCCAAGGATTACAAGGGATTGGAAATCTTAGATCGTGTGGGCGGCGGAGATTCTTTTGCGTCCGGTTTGATCTATGGCCTGATGACCACACAGGATGCAGCCAAGGCAGTGGAATATGGTACGGCTCATGGTGCACTGGCAATGACCACACCGGGAGATACTACGATGGCAACCTGTTCGGAAGTAGAAGCCATTATGGGTGGCGCAGGTGCCAGAGTAAAACGATAAATTTGGAAGGGGAAAGGTAGACTTTTTTTAGGTTAAGAATGTGCTACCAAATGTTAAGAATGTCCGATTTTAGGGCGTTTGTGGATACTTTATAATGACTATATCAAACAAATCATGACATGATTTATAGGGAGGTTTATATGAGAAAAAAATTAGTTTCATTACTTTGTGCGGTAATGATGGTAGGATCCATGACCGCATGTGGATTATCTGCTCCGGCTGAAGTCGAAACGTCGGATGCATCGACAGAGACGGCAGAAACCGTAGAGAAATCCACCGAGGCGACCGGTGATGGAGAAACCATCACACTGGTTATGGCAGAGGTAAATCCGCTGGATACCGTGGTAGGCCAGATGGATCAGAAGTTTAAAGAGGAAGTAGAGTCCCGTTCCGGTGGAAGCATTAAGATCGATTTGCGTGCCGGTGGTGTACTTGGCTCTGAGAATGACGTCATCGATGGAATTCTTGGTGATAGTAAGACGGTAGATATCTCCAGAATTTCTGCATTTATTTTGACACCTTATGGTTGTGAGAAGTCCAAACTGTTATCACTTCCATATACCTTTGAAAACCGTGAGCATTACTGGAATTTCGCAACCAGTGATTTGGCACAGGAGTTCTTGATGGAGCCGCATGAGAACGGACTTGGAATTCGTGGTTTGTTCTACGGAGAGGAAGGCTTCCGTCACTTCTTTACCAAGAATGAAATCAAAGATATTGATTCCTTCAAGGGCATGAAGTTACGTGTTTCCAATGACCCGGTTATGAATGGTTTGGTAAATTGCCTTGGTGCAAATCCGGCCGTAGTAAGCTTTGGCGAGCTTTATTCTGCACTTCAGCAGGGTACGGTAGATGGTGCTGAACAGCCAATTACCAACTATAAGTCCAATGCATTCCCGGAAGTTGCACCATACATGATTTTGGATGGACATACCATCGGAGCAACAGAAGTGATCATCACGGACGAAGCTTGGGATAAGTTGACCGAAGAGCAGCAGAAGATCTTGTTGGATGCAGGTAAGGCAGCTGCTGAGTATAACCGTGGAATTGCTGAAGATGCAGAGGCAGAAACCCTCAAGGCATTGAAGGATGAAGGCTGTAACATCATTGAAGTAACAGATTTAACTCCATGGCAGGATGCTGTAAAGCCCGTCATTGATGAGAACATCAAGGGACAGGAAGAGCTTTATCAGAAGATTGTTGACATGAAGTAAGAAAGAGGATTTATGGAAGGCATTTTTCGCGTGGTCGATAAGATTCGACCGGTCTATGATGTGACTTATAAGTTCATGCTATTTCTTTGCAAATTATTCCTGGTTGCGGATATTTTAATCACCTGTTTTAGTGTAATCGGCAGATACGTTTCTTTCATTCCGGACCCTGCTTGGAGTGAAGAAGTTGTTTTGACCCTCATGTCTTATATGGCGGTGCTCTCAGCAGCACTCGCCATAAGACGGGGCTCCCATATTCGTATGACAGCCTTGGATACTTATTTGCCAAAGAAATTAGTAAAGACGTTAGATATTTTAAATGATGTATTTGTATTCGGGCTTGCAATTGCAATGTTAGTGGTTGGCTGGCAGTATGCAACCACCCTGGGAAGCAAGGGCTGCTATGTTAGTATGCCTTCGGTGTCCAGATTCTGGATGTATTTACCGATTCCGCTGGCAGGACTGGCGATGATTGTGTTTGAGCTGGAATCACTTTATACACACATCAAAAGCATTGTATTAAAGGAGGATAGTAAGTAATGGCAGTAAACGTAGGAGCTATTGCAGTATTGCTTATCAGCTTTCTTGTAATGATTATGCTTCGATTTCAAATTGCATATGCGGTAGCGATTTCATCCATTTTATGTTTGTTGTATCAGGGATTGCCGCTGAACATTGTATGTCAGCAGATGGTCAAAGGTATCAGTTCCTATAGCTTGATGGCAGTTCCGTTTTTTATTACTATGGGATGTTTGATGGGTAGCGGAGGAATTTCCAAGAAGTTGATTGCTCTTGCAAATGCTTTGGTTGGATGGATGACCGGTGGTATGGCCATGGTGAATATTGTGGCCTCCTATTTCTTCGGAGGAATTTCCGGTTCTGCTGCAGCAGATACCGCTTCGTTGGGAAGTATTTTGATTCCGATGATGGTGGATGAGGGATATGACGATGACTTTTCTACAGCAGTCACCATTACCTCTTCTTGTGAGGGACTGCTGGTTCCTCCAAGCCATAATATGGTAATTTATGCAATGTGTGCCGGTGGAATTTCCGTGGGAAGTTTGTTCCTGGCAGGTTATATTCCGGGTGCCTTGCTGGCAATCTCTCTTATGGTAGGATCTTATATTATTTCCGTGAAGAGACACTACCCGAAGGGAGAAAAGTTTCACCTTAAGACATTTGCAAAGCAGCTTGTTAGCTCATTCTGGGCATTGGCAGCAATTATCATCGTTGTAGTGGGCGTTGTCGGTGGTGTGTTTACCGCAACCGAGTCTGCAGCAGTTGCAGTCATCTACAGCTTGCTTGTAAGTGTATTTATCTACAAAGGATTGGATTGGAAGGGTGTATGGAAAACCCTGGAGTCATGCATCGATATTCTTGCGATTGTATTGATTCTGATTGCAACATCCAGCGTATTTGGATATTGCTTGACCACCTTACATGTTCCGGATTTAGCATCCCAGGCAATCATCGGACTGACATCAAATCCGATTTGCATTGCATTACTGTTGAACCTGATTCTTCTGGTATTAGGATGCATTATGGACATGGCTCCGATTATTTTGATTGCAACTCCGATTTTGTTACCAATTGCGCAGTCCATTGGTATCAGCCCAATTCAGTTTGGTATTATGATTATCTTGAACTGTGGTATCGGATTGTTGACCCCACCGGTTGGCGGTGTATTGTTCATCGGCTCTGCGGTTGGTAAGGTGAAGATGGAGCGATTGGTAAAAGCAACGTTACCATTCTATCTTTGCATGTTTGTGGTGTTATTATTAATCACATTTATTCCGGAAATTAGTATGGCATTGCCAAATGCTTTCGGTAATTAATTGGTAAAAGAGTAATAGAAAAGTAAAAGAGACAGCGATATACTTAAAGAGTAACTATTCGCTGTCTTCTTTTTAAAACTATGAAAAAAATCAAACACTTTTGGAATAAGGTCCGAATCAAAGACAAAATCTCCATATTTACGGGAAGCGTTTTTTTGACCGTTCTGATTATTGTTACTTTTGATTTCATTCTACTGAAGCTTTTTGTGGTGGATATCAATGAAATCATGGAGGACAACAAACACGCCGGACGTATTGTCATGACGGTGGACAAGGAACGGGATAGCTTGCGGCAGTATTTGACCAGCAATACCAGTGAGAATGAGCAAGCATTACTTTTCGCGATGGATGAGACCAAGCAGGCCATTGCAGATGTTAAACTCGATTACCGTCATTTGGGAGAGAATCGATACGCACAATTGTTTTCGATTAAGACCTATTATCAGGAATATTGCAGAGAGCGGGATGCCTTGTTGCTGTTAGAGGAAGACGAGGATGCTTATGTAGATCAAGTGTATGCGGTCTATGGCATGCAGGACTATCTTTTTAACTATTCCCAACGCTTCATTGATTTGACCATACGTGAGGGCAATGCCAAGTATACCCACTTGATGCCTCGCGTTTATATTATCCCAATTGTTGCGATTTCCATCAGTATCATTATGGGGTTGCTAATTTTTGAAATCTCCGTGGTGATGAATCGGTCCATTACTAAGCCGGTGTTGCTGCTGGCGAATGCATCGAGGAGAATCGCGGCCAATGATTTCTACATCGACGATGTGGAATCGGAGAATGAGGATGAATTGGGGGAACTGGTTTCCGCCTTTAACAAGATGAAATTTGCGACCGGAGAATATATAGCCGCATTGGAAAAACGAAGAGAAGTATTAGACGAGCTTCACGAGCAAACGCTTCAGACCCTGGAAGTAGAGAAGCAATTAGACCAGGTGAAATTTCAGCTGCTCAAGAGTCAGATCAATCCACATTTTCTGTTTAACACGTTAAATGTCATCAGTGGCATGGCTAATTTAGAGAATGCGGATAATACGGAGCAGATGATTAAGGCCTTAAGTTCGATTTTTCGATACAACTTGAAAAATCAGGAAAAAGAGGTTTCGCTGGCCATCGAGCTGAAGGTGGCATGGGATTACATGTATCTTCAGAAAATGCGCTTTGGGGAGCGATTGCAATATCGTGTGAATTGTGAGGTGGATGAAAACAAGGTGATTGTCCCCACCTTTACCTTACAACCATTATTAGAAAATAGCGTCATTCATGGCATCTCGCCCAAAGTGGAAGGCGGTTGCGTGACAACCGATATCACCCGGGTGGATGAGCAACTGGTGATTACCATTACCGATACCGGCAAGGGCATTGCGCCGGATCGCTTAATGGAAATTCGTGCCGCGTTAGCCGGGGACAAGGAAGCAGCGGTGGGAATCGGCATGGGCAATATCTATACCCGAATTAAGGCCATGTATAAGGATGCAGATATGAAAATTGACAGCGTAGAGGGCGAGGGCACAACCATTCAGTTGACGTTGCCTTATCGCACAGAGGAAGCTGTA
The DNA here is from genome assembly GCA_024690885.1 of Lachnospiraceae bacterium. Taxonomy (GTDB): domain Bacteria; phylum Bacillota; class Clostridia; order Lachnospirales; family Lachnospiraceae; genus XBD2001. Next base: position 22,080 of record JAILOI010000121.1, on the reverse strand, counting down.
TCAGTAGTATAAGTAGTAAGTAGTACGGGGGAATGTAATGTATAAGATTTTGATTGCGGACGATGAACCAATCGAGCGACAGGTCATCACAAAGAAAATCCATGGATTTTTTCCTAATCAGGTGGAGATTTTTTTGGCGGAGAATGGCGTCGAAGCGGTGGATGCGTTTAAGAAGCATGATTGTCAGATCGCCCTATTGGATATCTCTATGCCGGGGAAAACCGGATTGGAGGCAGCGGAGGAAATCCGTGCGTACAATGAGGACTGTAGTATCATCTTCCTAACGGCTTTCGATGAGTTCAATTATGCCAAGAAAGCCATCAGCGTCCGCGCATTGGATTATCTACTAAAGCCGGGATGTGACGAAGAGATTGTTGGGGCATTCGAAAAATCCTTTAGTATTGCCGATGATACGAAACACAGACAGCATTGGAATCACAATGTGGTGTCCGTACCGGCAGAGACGACGCCGACCGAAGGGTTATGTTCCAAGAAATCGCAGGCAATCGCCAAAGAAATCAAAGCATACATTGATGCCCAGTATCAGCGGGATTTGGCCTTACAGGATGTGGCCGGAGAATTTGGATATTCGGAGGTGTACTTCTGTAAGCTGTTTAAGCAACAGTTTGGCAAAAGTTTTATTGTCTATCTCAATGAACTACGCATTGAGAAGGCCAAAGAATTACTGGCAAATCCCAACATTAACATCAAGGATATCGGCGTGATGAGTGGATATCGGGAGGCAAATTATTTTGCGAGAGTCTTCCGGAGAGTAACCGGAATGTCACCAAGTGAGTATAGAAGTGGAGTTACTGGTTCATGAAAAAAAGAAGGATTGTTTTATGCACAATACTGATGGCAATCGTTGTCATTGTGGTATTATCCATCATTTTTCTTTTTCATAACAAAGCGAAGGTGCCGGAGTATGTCTTCTTGTATGCGGATAATCAGACCAAGGATTATCCGACGACCTTAGGAGATGAGCGCTTTGCAGAACTGGTTTACGAGCGTACCGACGGCCGTATCAAGATTCAGGTGAAGTGTGATGCGGAGCTTGGAAGTGAGGGGGATGCTATCTCCCAGATGAAGAATGGAGGAATTGCATTCGCCCGGGTTTCCACCTCTCAGATGGCGGAGAAAGTGCCCGAGATGAACGTGTTGCTCTTACCCTATCTCTATGATGATTCCGATCATATGTGGCGTGTCTTAGACGGAGAAATCGGCGATGATTTTCTAAACAAGGTTCAGGACTACGATTTGGTTGGACTGTCCTGGTATGATGCCGGTGCCAGAAATTTCTATAGCGTAGATAAGCCCATTACCTGTGTGGAGGACTGTGCTGGGATGAATATCCGAATCCAGAAATCTGCATTGATGACCGATGTAATTCGGGCGCTGGGGGCAAATCCGGTGGAAATCGACTATCGGGATGTTTATGACGCCCTGGAGCGGGGAACCGTGAATGCGGCGGAGAACAATATGCCTTCTTATGAGGCCAAGAAACATTATAAGCTGGCCAAGTATTATACCTTGGATGAGCATATGCGCATCCCGGAGATGCAGATTTGTTCTAAGGTGGTGTGGGATATGTTAAGCCCCCAGGATCAGCAAATTATCATGGAATGTGCCAAGGAATCCGCTATCTATGAACGCGAACTCTGGACCCAGCGGGAAGCCGAGTCCAAGCAGATTGCCATGGACAACGGAACCGAAGTGATTACCGTATCAATTGAAGAAAAACGTGAGTTTCGAAAAGCAATGGAGGATGTGTATCAGAAGTATTGTGGCGATGACATGGATACCATTGTGAAAATCATGGAGTACTAATGCTCAAGTACATATATATAACAGAAGACCCTCATACCATCCGGTATGGGGGTCTTGTCATTGCTCGATTTAGTTATCTTCCTCATCATCTGCAGACATGGAGTAAACCTGACGCTTACGAGCCATCTCATCAGACTCAAGGTATTCATCGTATGTGGTAATCTTGTCAATCATGGTTCCGTTTGGAAGGATTTCCATGATTCGATTTGCGGTGGTCTCAACGATCTGGTGATCACGAGAAGAGAAGAGGATGACACCCGGGAACTTCTTCAGGCCCTCATTCAGTGCGGTGATACTCTCCATATCCAGGTGGTCGGTCGGCTCATCTAACATTAATACGTTGGAGCCTTCGATCATCATACGGGAAAGCAGTACACGAACCTTCTCACCACCGGAGAGGACACGCATCTTCTTCACACCATCTTCGCCGGCAAAGAGCATACGTCCCAAGAAACCGCGGACGTAAGTCGCATCCTTAATCTCGGAGAACTGGGTCAGCCAATCTACGATAATCAAATCGGTATCGAAGATTTTGGTGTTGTCCTTCGGGAAGTAGGACTGGGAAGTGGTAACACCCCACTTGTATTCACCTTCGTCCGGCTCCATCTCTCCGGAGAGAATCTGGAACAATACAGTCTTGGCAGCTTCGTTGCTTCCAACGAAAGCAACCTTGTCATCATGATTTAAGGTGAAGGAGATATTGTCTAAGACCTTCACGCCATCGATGGTCTTGGAAATACCATCGACCGTCAGTACTTCATTACCGATTTCACGGTTTGGACGGAAATCGATGTATGGATACTTACGGCTGGATGGACGAATATCATCCAGCTGAATCTTCTCTAAGGCACGCTTACGGGACGTTGCCTGCTTGGACTTGGAAGCGTTGGCGGAGAATCGCTGGATGAACTCCTGCAATTCCTTGATCTGTTCTTCCTTCTTCTTGTTGGCTTCCTTACGCTGCTTCATCAAAAGCTGAGAAGACTCATACCAGAAGTCATAGTTACCGGCATAGAGCTGAATCTTGCCGTAATCGATATCTGCGGTATCGGTACAAACCTTATTTAAGAAGTAACGGTCATGGGATACCACGATGATGGTGTTCTCAAAGTTAATTAAGAATTCTTCTAACCAGGCGATGGCATCCAAATCCAAGTGGTTGGTCGGCTCATCGAGAAGCAAAATATCCGGGTTACCAAACAAAGCTTTTGCAAGAAGAACCTTGACCTTGGTGGCACCGTTCAAATCGCCCATGATGGAGTAGTGCTCCTCGGTCGGAATACCCAAACCGTTCAATAACTGTGCGGCATCGGATTCTGCATTCCATCCGTCCATCTCAGCAAATTCAGCCTCTAACTCGCTGGCACGGATACCATCTTCGTCAGAGAAGTCTTCCTTGGCATAGATGGCTTCCTTCTCCTTCATAATGTCATAGAGACGCTTGTTACCCATAATAACAGTATCAAGTACGGTATAAGCGTCGTATTTAAAATGATCCTGCTCTAAGAAGGAGAGACGCTGACCCGGAGTAATGATAATATCGCCATTGGTTGGCTCTAACTGTCCGGATAAAATTTTCAAAAAGGTAGATTTACCGGCACCGTTGGCACCAATCAAACCATAGCAGTTTCCTTCGGTAAATTTGATATTGACGTCTTCGAACAAGGCTTTTTTGCCAAGACGAAGGGTAATATTGCTTGCCTGAATCATTGATTACATCCTTTCTGTTTTATAAAAATACACAAAATCTCACTTATTATAAAGTAGATTGAAAAAAAGTACAAATAGAAATATAATTTAGCTAGTTTATCGGGCGCTTGAAAAGGGGAGACTTTTTGGGCAGAAAGGAGCGTCGTCCGAATGGAAACAAGTAGAATACATAAAAATAACTTAACCGTCATCTGGGTTGGAATCGTCGTCATGTGTTTGATGACCGCATTTACGTATCATAGTGATATGGGTATGGTCATCGGTGGATGTTTGACCATGATTATCGCCGGAATTGTTGGCATTGTACTATATGTCTCAAGTGCCAATGATCTCATCAAAGCAATGGGAATCCTGTTGGTTCCTTCCATTGCAACCTTTGTTTATTCTTTTGTTGTAGGTGGAAGCGCTGTATCCTTTTTAGCAAATTATCTGTTTGCAGCAATGTGTGCCGTATACTTTGAAGATACCTATATCAAGTGGTATACCATCGTGATGGCTGTGGCATCCGTTATTTCCATTATCGCAGATCCACATATCATTGACGGAATTTATGCAACCACCGCAGGTGCAATCGTAAAAGCCGCACTGTTGGTATTCGTCGAGGTTGCCTTGATTATGGCAGTCCGCAGAGGCCGCTACTTCATTGAGCAGGCAGAAGAATCCTTGGGCCTGGTGCAAGAGAATGAGAAGACCGCCAATGGTATTGCCAAGAATTTAAATTCTGCAATCTCTGATTGTAAAGAAGGTATGAATCATCTGGTGGAGCAGGCCAACAGCGTTAGCGAATCCGCCAGCCAGATGGGCAAGGTGGTAGAGAGTACCACCAATGCCACCATCGCATTTAGCGAGAAAATCAATAACGCCAACGAGCAGGTGGACCGAAACTTCGAGATGGCAAGAAACCTGGAGGATTCCTTCAAACAGGTGCGTACCTCTGTGGATGACGGAGATACAGAGGCCAAGAACTTCCAGGAAGATTTGGGTGAGATGGTTTCTGTGGTTGGTTCCGCAAGAGAAGCAACCGACGGATTGCTGGCAGAGATGAGCAAGATTACCAGCATCCTCGAGGAAATCAATGCCATTGCCAGCCAGACCAACCTGTTGTCATTGAATGCATCCATTGAGGCAGCCAGAGCAGGAGAGCATGGACGCGGATTTGCCGTCGTTGCAGATGAGATTCGTTTGCTTGCTGAGCAGTCCTCTCAGGCAGCGGATAACATCAAGGGAATCCTGGATGGATTGACCGCAACTACCGGTGATGTTTCCAATAAGATTAACGCCGGTGCCAAGGCTGCACAGGAAGGTGTTGAGAAGATGGTGGGCTTGTTAGAAGTCTTCGATGGCATTCGTCACTCCACCACCGAGGCCCAAGATATGGTAAATCAGGAATACGAGGTCATCGAGAATATTCGTCATGTTTTCGGTGAGATTCAGCAGGAGATTGAGACCCTGGTAGCCACCAACGAAGAGAACTCCGCAATGATCCAGAGTATTGCGGAAAACATTATGGCACAGCATGATTCGGTGGGAGATGTGAAGGAAGAAATCGTAGGAATCGCCGGTTTGTCCAATGATTTGAAGGAACAGTTCGGAATGGATTAGGCAGGATGCACAACGATTTTTCGTGAAAATTTCACAATGCAACATATAGTAGGAAGTCGTTTCGATGAAGCGGCTTCCTTTTTCGTGGTGTTTGTTTTTTGTATATTACATACGGTATTTCTTGTGTAAATGTTCTAAAAGAAAAACAGTTTCTCGGGCTTCGTCTATTGATTTTCAACACAAAAGTCCTTATATTTTTAAGTGTAGCACAGTTTATTGTGTGAATCGTGAAAAGTATATTTTTGTAGGAGGAAATAACATGAAAAGAGCTATGAAAACCATGGATGGTAATCAGGCTGCAGCACACGCTTCTTATGCGTTTACTGAAGTTGCCGCAATGTACCCGATTACCCCATCGTCTGTTATGCCTGAGCACGTTGATGAGTGGGCAAATGCAGGACGTAAGAACTTATTTGGACAGACCGTTCAGATTACAGAGATGCAGTCTGAGGCCGGTGCTGCCGGAGCAGTTCACGGTTCCCTGACAGCAGGTGCGTTAACCGCAACCTATACTGCTTCCCAGGGACTTTTACTTATGATTCCAAACCTGTACAAGATTGCCGGCGAAGGACTTCCTGGCGTATTCAATGTATCTGCACGTTGTGTAGCTACACACGCTTTGAACATCTTCGGTGATCATTCCGACGTATATGCATGCCGTCAGACCGGTGTTGCTATGCTTTGCGAGTCTTCCGTACAGGAAGTTATGGACTTAACTCCGGTTGCTCACTGTGCAGCAATTGAAGGCAAGGTTCCATTCATTAATTTCTTCGATGGATTCCGTACCTCTCATGAAATTCAGAAGATTGAAACCTGGTCCGAGAAGGACAATTACGCGGAGTTGCGTGATTTGATGCCTTGGGACAAGGTAGAAGAGTTCAAGGCAAACGCTTTGAATCCAAACAAGCCGAAGGAGATGGGATCTGCTCAGAACCCGGATATCTTCTTCCAGTCCAGAGAGGCTTGCAACTCTTACTATGATGAGTTGCCTGCAATCGTACAGAAGTACATGGACAAGATCAATGAGAAGATTGGAACCAACTACAAGTTGTTCAATTACTATGGTGCTCCGGATGCTGAGCGTGTCATCATCGCTATGGGATCTGTTTGTGAGACCATCGATGAGACCATCGATTTCTTGATGGCTCGTGGTGAGAAGGTGGGCGTTGTCAAGGTTCGTTTGTATCGTCCATTCGTTAAGGAAGCATTAATCGAGGCAATTCCGGATTCTACTAAGAGAATCTATGTATTGGATCGTACCAAGGAGCCTGGTTCTCTTGGTGAGCCTCTGTTCTTAGACGTTGTTGCTGCATTGAAGGGTAGCAAGTTCGATCAGGTTGAGGTATTTGGTGGTCGTTATGGTCTTGGTTCCAAGGATACCATTCCTGCCGATATCATCGCTGTATATCACAACGAAGACAAGGAGAGATTTACCTTATCTATCACAGATGATGTAACCCATCTTTCCCTGGATCGTAAGGAAAATCCGGTTACTACACCGGAAGGAACCACCAACTGTAAGTTCTGGGGTCTTGGTGCAGATGGTACCGTAGGTGCTAACAAGAACTCCATCAAGATCATCGGTGATAACACCGACATGTATGCACAGGCTTACTTCGATTATGATTCCAAGAAGTCCGGCGGTGTAACCATTTCCCACTTACGTTTTGGTCATACACCAATCCGTTCGACTTACTTGATCAGCCAGGCAAACTTCGTTGCTTGCCACTGTACTGCATACATCTACAAGTACAACATGGTTCAGGATTTGGTTCCTGGCGGAACCTTCCTTTTCAACACCCAGTGGACCGAGGATGAATTGGATGAGAAGCTTCCTGGACAGGTTAAGAGATACATCGCTGAGAACAACATTCAGTTCTACATCATCGATGGTGTTAAGATTGGTAAGGAAATCGGTCTTGGTAACCGTATCAATACCGTATTGCAGTCCGCATTCTTCTCATTGACCAAGTTGATTCCGGAAGAGCAGGTAATCAAGCTCATGAAGGACGCAGCAACCAAGTCTTATGCGAAGAAGGGTGACGACATCGTTAAGATGAACCATGACGCTATCGACGCAGGTGCAACTGCATACGTTAAGGTCAACGTTCCGGAGTCCTGGAAGAACTGCAAGGACGAGGACTTCTCTGCAGAGGTGAAGGGTGAAGGCGCTGCTGCTGAATTCGTTCGCAACATCCAGCAGAAGGTCAACGCTCAGCAGGGTAACACCATCCCGGTTTCTGTAGCAAAGAAGTATGTAGACGGTTCTACTCCTTCCGGTACTGCAGCATTCGAGAAGCGTGGTGTTGCTACTGACGTTCCGGTATGGGATGTAACCAAGTGTATCCAGTGTAACCAGTGTTCTTATGTATGTCCGCATGCTGCAATCCGTCCGGTTGCTATGACCGAAGAGGAAGCTGCCAAGGCACCTGCAGATATGCCGATGAAGGACATGACCGGTATGCCTGGTATGAAGTTCGCTATCGTTGTTTCTGCATTCGACTGTACCGGATGTGGATCTTGTGTCAATGTATGTCCGGACAAGGTTCAGGCCATCTCCATGAACTCCTTCGAAGAGAACGAAGGAGAGCAGAAGTTCTTTGATTATGCGGTTACTCTTCCTGAGAAGCAGGAAGTAATTGAGAAGTTCAAGATCAACAGCGTTAAGGGTAGCCAGTTCAAGCAGCCATTACTTGAGTTCTCCGGAGCTTGCGGTGGTTGTGGTGAGACCCCTTATGCGAAGTTAATTACGCAGTTGTTCGGTGATAGAATGTACATTGCTAATGCAACCGGATGTTCCTCTATCTGGGGTAACTCCTCACCTTCTACACCTTACACCACCAACTTCAAGGGACAGGGACCTGCATGGTCTAACTCCTTGTTCGAGGATGCTGCTGAGTTCGGTTATGGTATGTTACTTGCTCAGAGAGCAATTCGTGATCGTTTGAAAGCTACTTTGGATGAGTTATGTGAGAAGACCTCAGATGCCAATGTTAAGGCTGCAGTTCAGGAATGGAATGATACCTTCAACAGCGGTGTTACCAACGGCCCTGCTACAGACGCTTTGGTTGCTGCTCTTGAGAAGGAAGGTTCCGAGACTGCTAAGGCTGTGCTGAAGGAGAAGGATTATCTCTCCAAGAAGTCTCAGTGGGTATTCGGTGGTGACGGTTGGGCTTACGATATCGGCTTCGGCGGATTAGACCACATCATCGCTTCCGGTCGTGACATCAACGTGATGGTTTACGATACTGAGGTTTACTCCAACACCGGTGGACAGTCCTCCAAGTCTACGCCTCTTGGTGCTACCGCTCAGTTCGCAGCAGGTGGTAAAGAGACCAAGAAGAAGGATCTTGCAGGTATTGCAATGAGCTACGGCTATGTTTACGTTGCTCAGATCAACATGGGTGCTGATCCTGCACAGTGCGTCAAGGCACTTGCTGAGGCTGAGGCTTATCCGGGTCCTTCTGTTATCATCGCTTACGCTCCATGTATCAACCATGGTATCCGTAAGGGTATGTCCAAGGCTCAGACCGAGGAGAAGTTGGCTGTCGAGGCTGGTTACTGGTTCGACTTCCGCTTCAATCCTGAGCTTGCTGCAGAAGGCAAGGACGCATTCATTCTTGATTCCAAGGCTCCTACCGGAGACTTCCAGGAATTCCTGAAGGGTGAAAGCCGTTACGCTGCGCTTGCGAAGTTCAATCCGAACAAGGCTGCCAAGTTGTTCGCTGAGTCCGAACAGCAGTACAAGGAGCGCTACGAGTACTTAACCAAGCTTGTTGATCTCTACAAAGCAGATTAATTCTTCCTACAAGAATTATCATAGAAAATACCGTCTTCCTTTGGGGAGGCGGTATTTTTGTGTTTGCTTGTACCCTGCCACCTGCCGATGCATTCCCTTCCTTGGCGAGGTCGCTCTCCCTATCGGTTCAAGAAAAGAGGCGCACACCCACGGAAAAGGCAGGGCAAAAAAGCGGAAGGCAAGAAGCGAAAACAGGATTTGGCGTTTACAAAAAATGGGCGAAATGCTATCATGGAAACGGATGAATTTGGAGTCTAGTTCTTGATGGGGAGCAGATAATACATATGGGTAACGACGATAAGAAAGATGCATGGGACCTCGTTCGAGATGAGGCATTGGATCGGGAAGGAATGACTGTGGAGAGTACAGCAAGCAATGAGACGCCGATGAATGTGGAACCGCTAGAGGACAATCTGTTGGTGCAGATTGATGCATTTCGCGAGAAAGCGAAGCAGTTGCAGGGATTGATCAATGCGAAGCAGAATCGCGTACGTGAATTAGAGGGATTAGTTGCTGAGAAGGAGAAAGCCAATCAGCAGTTACAAGAGGAATTGACCAAGAAGCAGGAGGAGGCAGACGGACTGGTAACCAGTGTAGAGTCACAGGTGGACCGGATGTTAAAGTCCCTCCGAGGAAATATGGATGATTTCAACGATAATGTGGCCAAGCAGGTGACGGATAGTCAGGAAGAGGCCAAGAAGCAATCCGCAACCATCCAGGAATCTGTGGATAAGATTGCAGAGAGTTTCGAGACATTGAAGTCGGAAATCGGAGAGAAGATACATTCTGAGAATGTGAAGGTATATCGGAATGTACAGGACTTGTTCAAGGAACAAGAGGAGAAGATGAGCGCAGAGCATGTGGCTCGTCAGGTGGAATTAGAACAGAAGTATCGTTCCATGAAAATACGCTTTGGGGTTGTGTTAACAGTACTGATTATTGTATTGGCAGTCGATGTAGTGACAGCACTTACTGTTATTGGGTTACTGTAATCGCATAGGCATAAGGATCGGGCCAGGGATGGGTCGGTCCTTATTTTGACTTTTGGAGTGAATGAATGAGTAGTAAGAAAAATACCGTGTGGGTAGTGGGACATAAGAATCCGGATACGGATTCTATTTGTGCAGCCATTGCCTACGCAAACCTAAAGAATTTAACCGAAGAGGATGAATACATCCCAAAGAAAGCAGGCAACATCAATGAGGAGACACGTTATGTGTTGAAGCGATTTGGTGTGAAGGCACCGAAGACGGTTACGGATGTTGGTGCACAGATTAAGGATATTGATTATCGTAAGACCGCCGGCGTGGACGGACATATTTCCCTGAAGAAAGCGTGGGAATTGATGAAGTCCGAGAACGTCGTTACCCTTCCGGTGGTTGCACCGAACGGCAAGTTAAACGGAATCATTGTCAACGGAGATATTGCATACTCCTATATGGATGTGTATGACAATCGGGTGTTGGCCCAGGCGCGTACCCAGTATAAGAACATGATTGAAATTCTTTCCGGTAAGATGCATTGCGGCAATGAGCATGCATACTTTATGAACGGCAAGGTCGTGGTGACCGCATCCAATCGTGAGGATATTCATAACGAGGTGGAAGGTGACGATCTGGTTATTGTAGGTAACGTTATTGAACGTCAGCGTATCATCTTAGAGCAGATTCCAAGCTGTATGATTATTACCGGAGCAAGTACCGTAGATCCGGAGATTTTGAAGACGGCCCAGGCCATTGACTGTGTTGTAATTACAACAGAATACGATAGCTTTACCACTGCACGTTTGATCAACCAGAGTATTCCGATTCGCTTCCTGATGACCAGAGAGAAGATTATCTCTTTTGATCCGGAAGATTATGTGGACGATGTGAAGGAAACCGTATCTAAGGTTCGCCATCGTGACTTCCCGATTCTGGATGAGGACTATCATTATATCGGAATGTTCTCCCGTCGTAACTTGTTGAATCCGGAGAAGAAGAAAATCATTCTGGTGGATCACAACGAGAAGAGTCAGGCGGTGGATGGAATCCATGATGCGGAAATCCTTGAGATTATCGACCATCATAAGCTGGGAAGCTTAGAAACCATCCAGCCGATTTATTTCCGTAATCAGCCACTGGGATGCTGTTCCACCATCATTGCAACCATGTACGAGGAGAAGAAGGTTCCGATTGAACCTCAGATTGCCGGCTTATTGTTGTCTGCCATCTTATCGGATACTTTGATGTTCCGCTCTCCAACCTGTACGGCTTATGATGAGAAGGTGGCCAAGCGTCTGGCCAAGATTGCCGGTGTGGATTACGAGGAGTTGGCCATGGCCATGTTTGAGGCTGGAAGCAACTTCAACGGACGTACCACGGAGCAGATTTTTTACCAGGACTTCAAGTCCTTCAATTTGGATGATATTACTTTCGGTGTATCCCAGATTTCTGCTGTGGCAGAGAAGCAGCTGGAGAATATCTCCGGCGATTTGCAGGAGTATTTGTCTCAGGTATTGAAGGAGCGTAATCTGGATATGGTATTTGTCATGTTGACGGATATCTTAGACCAGAAGACGCGCTTGTTGTTTGCCGGTCGCAATGCGGAGACCGTGGCAAGACGTGCCTTCAATCAGGAAAACAAGAAAAAGGACAAGATCATCGTACCGGGGTTGGTATCACGTAAGAAGCAGTTGATTCCTGCCGTGATTGAAACCTTACAGTCGATGTCGGAATAGGACGATTATGGCAAAACAAGAATGGAAACCGGGCAATATGTTATATCCCTTGCCTGCGGTACTCGTGACCTGTCGGGATGCGAAGGGACATGACAATGTATTGACGGTGGCGTGGACCGGCACCATCAATACCAATCCACCGATGGTGTATATTTCGGTTCGTCCGGAGCGCTATTCCTATGAGATGATTCGTTCCACCAAGGAATTTGTCATCAACCTCACCACCAAAGAATTGGCGTGGGCCACGGATTTCTGTGGTGTGAATAGTGGCCGGGACATGGATAAGTTTGAACGTTGTAAGCTTCATAAGGAAGCTGCTTCCGTGGTGGCTGCACCGCTCATTGCCGAAAGCCCGGTGAACATTGAGTGTCGGGTGACGGAAGAGAAGAAGTTGGGAAGCCACAGCATGTTTTTGGCCAAGGTGGTTTTGGTGCATGCCGACGAGGCATATATGGATGAGAAGGGGCGGTTTTCTTTTGCCAAAGCCAAACCAATCGTCTATTCACACGGCGAGTATTACCGCTTAGGGGAGAAGTTGGGTACCTTCGGGTATTCCGTGAAGAAGAAGGGGAAGAAGGGCAAGAAGCCTTCCAAAAAACGTTAAGTATGAGTGGAAAATTACAGGAGATTGTAATTTTATATTGTGATACCGATGCATTGTCGACGGAGGATGTGAAACGGATGGAGGATTTTGTCAGCGAGGGTCGCTTAAGCAGAATCTCTCCCAGACTTTCACCCGCCAAACGCATGCAGCATTTGGTGGCAGGATATCTGTTGGAACGATACTTGTTCCTAGAAGGATACCCGGCCACTTTTTCGTATGGATATCATGAAAGCGGCAAGCCTTATCTGGTGCTTGCAGATGGCATGGAAGCACCACATTTTTCCATCACCCATAGCGGAAGTAAGGTGGCCTGCGCCATTAGCCCCTGCCCGGTGGGAATCGATATTGAAGACCGGGTGTATGGGGAGGAGAAGCCGACGACCAAGGAACGCTTGCATCGAATTACGAATCGCTTTTTCTCAGAAGAGGAGCAGACATATCTGACTTACTATCCGGAGGAGTTCTATCAAATCTGGACATTTAAGGAGGCTGTGGCCAAAGCATTCAATGAACCCATGCCGGAAGTGCTGCATCGTTATTGCTACCGGAATGTACTGAAAAAAATCCAAGATGTGGATATGTCACAATCCACAATGGTAGAAGACCACATCTTTTTGGTGAAAACTTCTATTCAAGTTGAACGTGAATCCGCTTCAACTAAAAAGAATGAGAAAAACCTCAACAAAAAGGAAAAAAACAGTGGTTTTTATCGCTTGCAAAAGGCTCCGTTTGTAGGCTTCTTGGTTGACAAAGGAAACAAAGACAGTTAGTATGAAACTGTTGTTGAAAGAAGAAAGAGGTTACTGAAAATGAGACGTCAGGTTTTTTCTATTCTGGTTGAAAATACCTCCGGTGTATTAAGCCACGTATCCGGCTTATTCAGTCGCAGAGGCTACAACATTGATAGCTTTTCTGCCGGGGTAACAGCCGATCCCAGATTTACTCGCATGACAATTGTATCCAGTGGAGATGAGTTAATCTTAGAACAGATTGAGAAGCAGTTAGCAAAGCTAGAAGATGTAGTAGACATTAAGATTTTGGAGCCAACTGATTCGGTTACGAGAGAGTTGATGCTTGTGAAGATTAGCGCCAAGGATACGGATCGTCAGTCCGTTCTCGCAATTTCCGAGATCTTTCATGGCAAAGTTGTAGATGTCACCCGTGATTCCATGGTAATCGAGATTACCGGCCACACTGACAAATTGGATTCCTTCTTGGATATGATTTCCGATTATCAGATTTTAGAGTTGGCCAGAACCGGTATTACCGGTTTAAGTCGTGGAACCAAGGATGTTATCATTATTGAGTAAGGACTCAAAGGAGGAAAAGAAGATTATGTCAGAAGCAAGAATTTTTTATCAGGAAGACTGTGACCTTTCCTTATTGAATGGAAAGACCATCGCAATCATCGGCTATGGTAGTCAGGGTCATGCACATGCATTGAACCTCAAGGATTCCGGATGCAACGTCATTATCGGTTTGTATGAAGGTTCTAAGTCCTGGGCAAAGGCTGAGAAGCAGGGCTTCAAGGTATTTACTGCAGCAGAGGCTGCAAAGCAGGCTGATATCATCATGATCTTGATCAACGATGAATTACAGGCTGAATTATATAAGAAAGATATCGAGCCAAACTTGGAAGCAGGCAACATGTTGATGTTCGCTCATGGTTTCAACATTCATTTCGGATGCATCAAGCCACCGGCAGATGTTGACGTTACCATGATTGCTCCGAAGGCACCTGGTCATACCGTACGTAGCGAGTACACCGAGGGTAAGGGAACTCCTTGCTTGATCGCTGTAGAGCAGGATGCTACCGGCAAGGCTTGGGATTTGGCTAAGGCATACGGCCTTGGAATCGGTGGAGCGAGAGCCGGTCTGTTGGAGACGACTTATCGTACCGAGACTGAGACAGACTTGTTCGGTGAGCAGGCTGTATTGTGCGGTGGTGTTTGCGCATTGATGCAGTGTGGTTTCGAGACCTTGGTTGAGGCTGGTTACGATCCACGTAATGCTTACTTCGAGTGCATCCATGAGATGAAGTTAATCGTTGACTTGATTTATCAGTCCGGTTTCGCAGGAATGCGTTACTCTATCTCCAATACCGCTGAGTATGGTGATTACATTACCGGACCGAAGATCATCACTGAGGATACCAAGAAGGCTATGAAGCAGATCTTGAAGGACATCCAGGATGGTTCTTTTGCTAAGGAATTCTTATTGGATATGTCTCCTGCAGGAAAGCAGGTTCATTTCAAGGCTATGCGTAAGCTTGCTGCTGAGCATCCGGCTGAGCAGGTTGGTGCTGAGATCCGTAAGCTTTATAGCTGGAACAACGAAGATTCTAAGTTGATCAATAACTAAGAAGCATAGGATGGGCGCTCTGCAATCTTGCAGGGCGTCTTTTTTTTGAACCCCAGGTTTGTTTTCCTTGTGGTTTAAAACTGATATAATCGATTCTGGATATAAAATCGATAAAGGGGAGTATATATCTTATGGCAAATCGTTTAGAAGAACTAGAGGAACGTATTCAAGCCTTAGAAGAGCGTCTGGACGTGATGGAAGGGAAGGCAGTTTCAAGAACTACGGAAGAACCGAAGGTTGCGCCGGTGGTAGAAGAACCGGTAGTAGAACCCCTCGTTCAGGAAACCTCAATTCCCAAAGTGGAGCGTAGGATGCCGGCACCGCCACCGATGATTTCACCGGTGTCGATCAATTCCATGCAACCGGCACAAGCAAGTCCAATCCCATCGACTTCGATACCAACAGCAAAAACCCAAACGCCGACACCGGCACCGGAGTTTTATGAGAGAGAGCCGGAGCATAGAGCTGGTGGAAATTCGACCATTGCGAAAGATGGCTGGGAATCCTTCATTGGTAAGAATTTAATGGGAATTCTTGCTTCTGTTTTGGTGTTCATTGGTTTGATTCTTTTTTCTGTTTTACTGCTTCCATATCTTACGGAAACAATTAAAATCATCGCTATGTATGCATTCAGCTTTGGATTAACGGGAATCTCGCTCTATGCTCTGCGCAAAAAAGAGAACGTGCTGCTGTTGTCCTTAAGTGGTTGCGGCGTGGGAGCTGTGTTTATTTCCTTGTTTGTCAGTCATCTGTATTTTGGCGTGATTAACATGGTGTGGTTATATGTCTTGCTGGCCCTTTGGGCGATTGGTACCTTTTACCTTTCCAGAAGATTTTCCTGGGTGTTCCATGTTATTGGAGAAGCCGGCGTATTTATTTCCTGCATCTTAGGGATGCATTACATCCAATCCATGCATATGGATTCGATGCTCATCGGTATGATGATTTTCTTCGTTGTGGGAAGTGTGACCTTCTTATTCCCGGTGGCAAATCACTCCATGGATCGATTGGTCAGCAATATCTTCCATCTGGTGAACGTGACCACCATGTGTATGATGCTTGCGCTTTTCTATGATTTCCATCGCTGGGAATTAAAGCAAGCGCTATCCTTAGATATGAATCTGTTGATTCCATTTGTGATTATGGTATGCTATCTGGCCGCCCTGATTGCTTATCACATGTATCGTATTGTGGTGGAACCGACGGAACTGGAATACCTCTTTGGTTTGGCTTATTTTGGAAATTTGCTTTGGATGGTATATGCCTTCTATGAAAGCGGCATTGGTCTAAGCGTGTTATGTATGATTCTCGGCATCTGCTTTTATGGCCTTTTTTCCATGCTGCCTCCGAAAAAAGACTTTAACATGTATATCGTTTGGCGGGTAGCGATGGCAGTCCTTACCATCTGCGGCGTGCTGGGCTTTGGATTTGAGATGGATAATATTGCAACGGTGGTTGTCCATGCCCTGGTTGCGGCGTTATTTATTGGATGGGGGTTCTATCGCAAGGATACAATGACCGGCACCATCGGTATGATATTCTATGGGATTGGAATCCTGGTTTCTGCAGTTGCAGGCAATTTGATTTATGGTGATCTGGAAATCATACAGGATTGGGTATACCTGGTACTCTGGGTGGCCTTATCCCTGGAAATCTATCTGTGGATGAAGCGACAGAGGGATTGCTATCGCACCGGTTATAAAATGATAACCCACATCGGCTTAACCGTTGTTTTGATTTACGGTATGGTGCAAATCGATCAGCTGGATTGGATCTGGACCATACTGTTACAGTGGATGGTGGTAGCCGGATACAATGTACTGGTTATGAAGACTGCGTTTGCACGTCATTGGGTGACGGGAGCGCAGGAAAAACCGTTTACGATTCTGACTCAGATTCTAAATGGCATCTGGATCATCGAAGGCCTCATTTTGATGAGTTCTTTGGATCAGACGGCAATTACCCAGATAATTACCATCATTGTTATGGTGGCCTTATGCTCCTTAAATACCCTGCGTCAGTTACAGTATGGGAGCAAATCCGCAGGAACATCTTATGCTCCGGATTTGTACGTGTGCGGCAAGTACGTGGCATTGTTGGCCTATATTCTATTCCGGTTGCGTGCGGCGGATTATGTGGCGGATATTATCATCCTGTTGTTTGCCATTGGATGTATTATCGTAGGCTTTGTTGCCATGAAAAAAGGAATGCGTATCTTCGGCCTGGCACTTTCATTGCTGGCGATGGTGAAGCTGATTCTCATTGATATTCATTATGACCATTCGGCCGGCCGCGCAGCCAGCTTCTTATTATGTGGTGTGTTATGCTTTAGCATTAGCGCGATTTATACGTATGTGGATAAGCGGTTAAAACAAGCCAAAACCGAAACTGGCGATTGAAAAACCCTGTGATGATAGGTATACTTGAGTGAAAAGGAAAAGAAAGATGGAGGTAACTCAACATGGGAATGACTATGACCCAGAAGATTTTAGCTGCACATGCCGGATTGGAATCAGTTACGGCAGGACAGTTGATTGAAGCGAATCTGGACTTAGTATTAGGTAATGATATTACGTCACCGGTTGCAATTCACGAGTTGAATAAGATGAAAGTGGATGGCGTATTCGATAAGGACAAGATTGCACTTGTTATGGATCACTTCGTACCAAACAAGGATATCAAGTCAGCAGAGCACGTAAAAGAAGTGCGTGGTTTTGCATGTGATCACTGCGTCACCAACTTTTTTGATGTAGGAGAGATGGGAATTGAGCATGCCCTTCTTCCGGAGAAAGGCTTAACGGTAGCCGGTGATGTGATTATCGGAGCGGATTCCCATACTTGTACCTATGGTGCGCTGGGAGCTTTTTCCACCGGTGTGGGAAGTACGGATATGGCAGCCGGTATGGCCACCGGACAGGCATGGTTTAAGGTGCCGAGTGCCATTAAGTTTAACATTGTAGGAAAGCCATCCAAGTATGTAAGTGGCAAGGACGTCATCCTTCATATCATCGGTATGATTGGTGTGGATGGGGCGTTGTATCAGTCCATGGAGTTTATGGGCGAGGGTATACAGTACTTGTCTATGGATGATCGCTTTACCATTGCCAATATGGCCATTGAAGCCGGTGGTAAGAATGGTATCTTCCCGGTGGATGATTTGACCATCGAATATATGAAGGCACATGCAACCCGCCCATACAAGATTTATGAGCCGGATGCAGATGCAGAGTATTCTGCAGAGTACACCATTGATTTAAGCACCTTACGTCCAACGGTGGCATTCCCGCATTTGCCGGAGAATACCAAGACCATCGATGAGGTGGGCGAGATCAAGATTGACCAGGTGGTTATCGGTTCTTGTACCAACGGACGCTTGGATGACTTACGCGTAGCAGCAGAGATTCTGAAGGGCAAGAAGGTGAAGAAGGGCATTCGTGTCATCGTAATTCCGGCTACCCAGCAGATTTATCTGGATGCGATGGAAGAAGGTTTACTGAAGACGTTTGTGGAGGCAGGCGCAGTGGTTAGTACCCCAACCTGTGGCCCTTGCTTAGGTGGATACATGGGTATTTTAGCTGCCGGTGAGCGTTGCATTTCTACTACCAATCGTAACTTTATCGGACGTATGGGACATGTGGATTCTGAGATTTATCTGGCAAGCCCGGCAGTAGCCGCAGCCAGTGCATTGACCGGATACATTACGGACCCAACCAAGTAAGGAATAGGAGGTAGCAGACATGAAAGCAGCATGTGGTAAGGTACATAAATTTGGAGATAATATCGATACGGATGTAATCATCCCGGCAAGATATTTGAATTCCTCCGATCCGAAGGAGCTTGCAACCCATTGTATGGAGGATATTGATAAGGAATTCGTCAACAAGGTACAGGTAGGAGATTTAATTGTAGCAACCAAGAATTTTGGTTGTGGATCTTCCCGTGAGCATGCACCCATCGCCATTAAGGCCAGCGGTGTAAGCTGTGTCATCGCAGAGACCTTTGCACGTATTTTCTATCGTAACGCCATCAACATCGGTCTTCCGATTATTGAGTGCAAGGAAGCGTCCATTGCAATCAAGGAGGGCGACGAGGTGGAAGTGGATTTCGACTCCGGTGTGATTACCGATAAGACAACGGGCGAGTCCTTCCAGGGACAGGCATTCCCACCATTTATGCAGAAGATTATCGATTCCGAGGGATTGGTAAATTACATTAATAATAAGTAATTGTAAGGCTGTGGCAGTTGCCATGGCCTTTTTTTATGAGAATAACAGGCATGAAAGAAAAATACAGTCTTTCATGGCTGTTGCTTTTTGGAGGAAAGTTTCCATATAGAAAACATTCGATTGGGCGGAAAGGCAAGTTTAGAGGAGGTGCGAGAGGCGGCCAAGTAGGCGCAGATTGATGATTTCATCATGTCACTTCCACAGCAGTATGATACGAAAGTAGGAAGTTATTCCTCACGCCTTTCCGGAGGTGAGAAGCAGTGAATTGCAATTGCAAGACCAATCAAGGCGGAGAAACTGTTTGACTCCATTTCTTTGCTGGACCAGGATATCTTTTTATTTAATGATACCATCAAGAATAATATCCGATATGCAAATCAGGAGGCAACGGATGAAGCAACCGCATCCTTAGATATTGAAAATGAACTTCTGGTTAAACAGGCAATTGCAAACCTGTTGAAGAAGGACAAGACCGTTATTATGATTGCGCATACGCTTTCCGTAGTAAAGCATGCCGATCACATTATCGTGGTTTCCGACGGCCGTATTGTGGAGCAGGGAACACACGAACAGTTACTCTCAATGAATGGAAAATATGCGTCCATGTGGGAGATTGATGCAAAATTAAATATGGCATAAGAAACGGGCTTTGCGTAAAGGAATTTGCGCAAAGCCGTTTTTATTGACAAATTCAAGAAAGCCAATATAATAATCATAGATTATTTCTTTTGTCTGATCACATAGATAGACCGTGCGGTGCCGACTCCGGCACACAAATCCCAATTTTTCTACAAGAATGATAGAGTCCATATATAGGGACAATATGTCTGGTAGTATAAAAAATGTAAAAAGATAACATTCGTTGTTGACAAACGGATGTTCGTAGACTATTATAATTTTAGAGTTCGAACAGTCGTTCGAGATAAGGAGATGAAAACATGGCTCAGGAAGATAAGTTAAAAGCATTAGACGCAGCGATTGCACAGATTGAGAAGCAGTACGGACGTGGCTCCGTTATGAAGTTAGGGGATAACTCCAACAACATGAAGGTGGAGACCACTCCAACCGGATCCATTAGTTTGGATTTGGCACTTGGCCAGGGCGGATTACCGAAGGGACGTATTGTTGAGATCTATGGACCGGAATCTTCCGGTAAGACCACCGTTGCACTTCACGCAGTTGCAGAAGTACAGAAACTTGGTGGAATCGCAGGCTTTATTGATGCTGAGCATGCATTGGATCCGGTATATGCGAAGAATATCGGAGTAGATATTGATAATTTATATATTTCCCAGCCGGATAACGGAGAGCAGGCATTGGAGATTACCGAGACGATGGTACGCTCTGGTGCGGTTGATATCATCATTGTGGACTCCGTTGCCGCATTGGTACCGAAGGCCGAGATTGATGGTGATATGGGTGATTCTCATGTTGGTTTGCAGGCTCGTTTGATGTCTCAGGCATTGCGTAAGTTAACGGCAGCCATCAGCAAGAGCAATTGCACCGTTATCTTTATCAACCAGTTACGTGAGAAGGTTGGTATTATGTTTGGTAATCCGGAGACAACCACCGGTGGACGTGCCTTGAAGTTCTATTCTTCCGTACGCTTGGATGTTCGTCGTATCGAAGCCATCAAGCAGCAGGGAGAGGTGATTGGTAACCGTACCCGTATCAAGGTTGTGAAGAACAAGATTGCACCGCCATTCCGTGAGGCTGAATTTGATATCATGTTTGGTAAGGGTATTTCCAAGTCCGGTGATTTGTTGGATGTTGCTGCAGACTTAGATATTGTGAATAAGTCCGGTGCCTGGTATGCATACAATGGTGAGAAGATTGGCCAGGGACGTGAGAATGCCAAGGTTTACTTAGAGCAGCACCCTGAGATGATGGACCAGATTGAACAGCTGGTACGTGAACATTATGGTATGGACGGAGCGGAAGCGGAAGCAGAAGCTGCGAAGGATGATGAGTAATCAGGTGTAACATGACAATTGTTGATGTACAACTTCTTCCTAGGAAGAAGAATAAATACAAGGTCCACCTCCAAGGAGGGATGGACCTTGTCCTTTATAAAAAAGAACTGAAACTCTATGGAATTGAGGCCGGCGGGGAACTTCCCCAGGAAACCTATGACCGGATTCTAGCAGAAACCTTGATCCCACGTGCGAAGCGGCGTGCCATGCATCTATTGGAGAAGCAGGATCGCTCCCGGAAGAACCTAGAGGAGAAGTTGCGGGAATGCGGCTATCCGCCCCTTGCCGTAGAGGAAGCGGTGGCATATGTGGAATCCTACCACTATATTGATGATGAGCGTTATGCCAGAAACTATGTGCGGTATCACCAGGAGGGCAAGAGTAAGCGTCGAATCCAGCAGGATTTGATGCAGAAAGGCATCGACCGGGATCTTATAGCCTCGGTATTAGAGGAGGATTATGCAACGTCGGAAGAGGGGATGATTCGGGAATTGCTTCAGAAGAAGCATTATGATCCGGACACGGCCGATGCCAAGGAACGGGCGAAGATGTATCGATTCCTTATGGGAAGAGGGTTTTCCACCGGTGATATTTCCCATGTGCTTAAGGACATGGAGTCCTAGGGAAGCTACATCCCACGGGACTTTGTGCCATGGAATACCACTATCGTGTCATTGACACTTGTCGCAAGAAAGGGTACAATTTAATTGTTGTTTGATGACACGATATCTTCTATATATTGTGGGTACAATGAAAATTTTATAAAGGAGGTGCTCCTGTGCTTGAGATAGCTATCGCTGTGATCGTTTCACTTGTCATTGCGATTCCTGTTACCATCGTTGCTTCCAACGCATACCATAAGAATGTGGATGCGAAGAAAATTGGCGGAGCTGAAGAACAAGCGCGTTCCATCATTGACAAGGCAGTGGAAGATGCCAATGCCAAGAAACGCGAAATCCTTGTTGAAGCCAAAGAAGAGTCCATGAGATCTAAGAATGAGATCGAGAAGGAAGTACGTGAGCGCAGAGCGGAAGTTCAGAAGAGCGAACATCGTATTCAGCAGAAAGAGGAAAACCTTGATCGTAAGCTGGAAGCGGTAGAGAAGCGTGAGAATGGACTGAATGCTCGCGAGGAACAGATGAACAAGGAAAAGGCTGAGATCGCAAAATTAAATCAGCAAAGAGTACAGGAACTCGAACGAATCTCCGGATTAACCTCCGAACAAGCAAGAGAATTTTTGTTAAAGACAGTCGAAGAAG
>JAILOI010000116.1 GCA_024690885.1 Lachnospiraceae bacterium | reverse complement strand
GGACTCACTTGGGATGGACTCGATACCCAATTCGTATACCGCTCTGGTGGAACGAGGAGAAAGCTTAACAGAGAAGCCGAGCTCCTTGAAAAAGGTTGCCCAGAACGGATAGTTCTCATATAAATTCAGTGCACGCGGAATTCCAATGACGCCATACTTGGCTTCTGCAGCCGGAAGTGGCTTGTACTGGAATAAACGCTTGTACTTGAAATCGTAAAGGTTCGGAATGTTGTCCTTGTTTTTCTGCAAACCGAGACCACGCTCACAACGGTTACCGGTGATAAACTGACGATCGCCGGAGAACTTGTTGATGGTAAGCAGGCAGTGGTTGTTGCAGTGTGGACAACGGGTCAATTCCGTCTCAAAGGTCAATGCCAAAATCTGGCTCATTGGAAGCATGGTGGTCTTCGGATCGTCTTCGTAACGCTCACGAGCAATCAATGCGGCACCGAATGCACCCATGATACCAGCAATGTCCGGACGAACGGCTTCCACACCGGAAATTCGCTCGAAGCTTCGTAATACGGCATCATTGTAAAACGTACCACCCTGAACAACTACGTGGTTACCCAAATCCTTGGCGTCAGAAAGCTTAATCACCTTGAATAATGCGTTCTTGATAACAGAGTAAGCAAGACCGGAAGAGATGTCCGCTACGGAAGCACCTTCCTTCTGGGCCTGTTTTACTTTGGAATTCATAAATACGGTACAACGGGTACCGAGATCAATCGGATGCTCGGCAAACAAGGCTTCCTTGGCAAAGTCCTTGACACCAAAACCAAGGGACTTGGCAAAGGTCTCGATAAAGGAACCGCATCCGGAGGAACAAGCCTCGTTCAACTGTACGGAATCTACGGTATGATCCTTGATCTTGATGCACTTCATATCCTGGCCGCCGATGTCTAAGATGCAGTCAACGTCCGGATCAAAGAACGCAGCCGCATAGTAGTGGGCAACGGTCTCGACCTCACCCTCGTCTAGCTGGAAAGCACTCTTCAATAATGCTTCGCCATATCCGGTAGAGCAGGAGTGAACGATGGTTGCGTCTGCCGGCAACTGTTCCTGAATTTCCTTCATTGCACGGATGGAAGTCTTCAATGGAGATCCATTGTTATTGTCATAGAAGGAATAGAGCAAATCACCATTCTCTGCAATCAAAGCAATCTTGGTTGTGGTGGAACCGGCGTCAATTCCCAGGAAACACTTGCCATGATAGTTGGCAATATCCCCGGTCTTGACATGGTTGTTGCCATGACGAGCAAGGAATGCATCATACTCAGCTTCATCGGCAAACAAAGGCTCTAATCTGGCAACCTCAAATTCCATATGTAATTCACCCTGCAGCTTCTCTAAAATGGAGCCGAGGGTCATAGTAGTATCTTCCTTATAATTTAATGCAGATCCAATTGCTGCAAATAAATGAGAATTCTCCGGGAAAATGATATGCTCATCATCCAACTTCAAGGTGCGGATGAAGGTGGCACGTAATTGATCCAAGAAGTGGAGTGGGCCACCTAAGAACGCAACATGTCCACGAATTGGTTTTCCGCAAGCCAAGCCGGAGATGGTCTGGTTCACAACCGCCTGGAAGATGGAAGCAGAGAGGTCTTCTCTGGTTGCACCTTCATTGATCAGTGGCTGGATATCGGTCTTGGCAAATACACCACAACGCGCAGCGATTGGATAGATTGCCTTGTAATCCTTGGCGTAGGTATTCAATCCGCTGGCATCGGTCTGGATTAAGGATGCCATCTGGTCGATAAAGGAACCGGTACCACCGGCACAGATTCCGTTCATACGCTGTTCAATATTGCCATTCTCGAAATAGATGATTTTGGCATCTTCGCCACCTAACTCAATGGCAACATCGGTCTGTGGTGCATAATGGGTGAGGGCAGTAGAGACTGCAACGACTTCCTGAACAAACGGAATACCCAAATGCTTTGCTAAAGTAAGTCCGCCGGAACCGGTAATAATCGGAGCAACCATGATATCATCGGTGACCTGCAATGCCTTCTCAATCAGGTCACGCAAGGTCTCGCGAATATTGGCAAAGTGACGCTCGTAATCGGAAAACAGAATCTGGTCTGCATCATCCAAAACGGCAACCTTGACGGTGGTCGATCCAATATCAATTCCCAACTTGTACATTCTTTTACTACTCATACGATTCAACTCTCTTATAAATACTATTCAACATATACATAAATCAGTTGTGCAAAATTAATTGCAACTTTTCATATTATAAGGGGTAGCGCAACGAAAAACAATCTACAAATCATAGAATTTGTTTCTTAGGCTTTGTGAAAAAATACTGATTATACGGAAAGGCTTGGGATGATGGGGCTCTTTTGCCACTTTCGTTGACAAAGAACCTTGGGAAAAATATAATTGTGTTTATCTATGGAATAAAATAGATGTGGGAGTAGGAATAGGAGCGTATATGCTGAACAAATTAGAGAAAAAGCTTGGAAAATATGCGTTACCACATTTGATGAATTACATCATCGGTGGCTATGTGATTGGTTATTTATTGATGTTTGGTCAAACCATCACCAATTGGTCTTTTATTGGGCTGATGACCTTAAATCCATACAACATTATTCATCAATTCCAGTTTTGGAGAGTCATTACCTGGGTGTTGATTCCACCGCAGGACAACCTGATTTTTGCCATTATTATGATGTTTTTCTATTGGCAGTTGGGGAATGCTTTGGAACGAACCTGGGGTACCTTCCGGTTTAACGTCTATATCTTCGGCGGCATTCTTTTTACCGTCATCGGAGCCTTTGTGTTATATGGCGTATTGGCGCTGGTATACGGATATGAGGTTGCCAGTTTAGGTGGCTTATTCTCCACCTCCTATATTAATATGTCTATCTTTTTGGCATTTGCTGTTTGCTATCCGGATATGGAAGTGATGTTGTATTTCATTATTCCAATCAAGATGAAGTGGATGGCAATCGTATATGCTGTTTTGGTTGGTTATACCGCATTGATGTCCGGCTGGGTTGCTCGTGTGGCAATCATTGCTTCCTTATTAAACTTCCTGATTTTCTTCTTGATGACCAGAGATTACCGGAAGATGAATCCGAAGGAACGGGCCCGCAAAGCCAGATGGAAAGCTGCCTATGGCAGTGGCGGCAACGGTTTTGGACCATCCGGAGCCAGCTATCAACAGGAGCATCCGGGGCAGCAAGGCCAGGGATATCGGCACAAGTGTGCCATCTGTGGACGTACGGACGTCAGCAATCCGGAATTGGAATTCCGTTATTGCAGCAAGTGCAACGGCAATTATGAGTATTGCAATGAGCATTTGTTTACCCATCCTCACGTGAAATAAGGATGTAAGAATCAAAATCTTCCTGCAGAGGGCAGGTGAATAATAGGAGTATATGAGACATTATGGCAGAAGAAGTTAAGAGCAAAAATTTTATTGAGCAAGAGATTGATAAGGACCTGGCAGAGGGCCGTTACGAAGAGGTGGTTACCCGTTTTCCACCGGAACCAAACGGATATTTACATATCGGTCATGCAAAGTCGATCCTTTTAAACTATGGCTTAGCCAAAGAATATAACGGAACGTTTCACATGCGTTTTGATGATACGAATCCAACCAAGGAGAAGATTGAGTTCGTAGATTCCATTAAGCGTGACATTCAGTGGTTAGGCGCAGATTGGGGCGAGCATCTGTATTTTGCTTCCAACTACTTTGACCAGATGTATGAGGCTGCAATTAAATTAATTAAGAAAGGTAAGGCCTATTGTTCCTTCTTGTCTCCGGAGGAGATTCGTGCGTATCGTGGAACGCTGACCGAGCCGGGTAAGAAGGATCCAAACTCCGATAAGTCCATCGAAGAGAATCTTCAGATTTTTACCGATATGAAGGACGGCAAGTATCAGGACGGTGAAGTTGTTCTTCGTGCGAAGATTGATATGGCGTCTCCGAATATGAACATGCGTGATCCGATTATCTACCGTGTGGCTCATATGACCCACCATAATACTGGAGATAAGTGGTGCATCTATCCAATGTACGATTTTGCTCATCCGATTGAGGATGCAATTGAAGGCATTACCCATTCCATCTGTACCTTGGAGTTTGAGGATCACAGACCTCTCTATGATTGGGTGGTAACAGAACTTGAGTATCCACGCCCACCTCGCCAGATTGAGTTTGCCAAGATGTATTTAACCAATGTTATTACCGGCAAGCGTTACATTAAGAAACTGGTAGAAGATGGCATTGTTGACGGATGGGATGATCCACGTCTGGTATCCATCTCCGGTTTGCGTCGTCGTGGATACACCCCGGAATCCATCCAGAAGTTCATCGAACTCTCCGGTGTATC
>JAILOI010000024.1 GCA_024690885.1 Lachnospiraceae bacterium | reverse complement strand
ACCATACATATGTTTGCTTTTAAATAATTGATAAGAGATATTCTGTGTAAAAAACTACGGAAAATATCGCCATGTGTCATAAAGTGTGCTATACTTATTATGTTATCTTTTTAACAATGTGATAATACCCGCGGAAAACGGGAGAATATATGGAAGTGCGGAGGTTATATATGAGTTTTGAAGAAGAGTATCAGAAGAAATTAGTCAGTGCGGACGAAGCAGTCAAGGTTGTTCAGTCCGGTGATTGGGTGGACTACGGTTGGTGTGTGGGTACACCGGAAGCTTTGGACCAGGCTTTGGCGAAGCGTACCGATGAGTTGACCGACGTGAAGGTTCGTGGTGGTATCTTGTTCCACAAGCCGGCCATCTTCCAGAGAGAGGATGCAGGCGAGCATTTCTGCTGGAATTCTTGGCACATGAGTGGTGTAGAGCGTAAGATGATCGATGAGGGATTTGCTTACTATGCACCGATTCGTTACTCCGAGTTGCCGGGATACTATCGTCGTCACATCGAACCAAGTAAGGTAGTTATGATCCAGGTCGCTCCGATGGATGCCCATGGATATTTTAACTTTGGACCTCAGGCATCTCACTTGATGGCAATCTGTGAGGGTGCGGAGCATATCATCGTTGAGGTCAACAAGAACATGCCTCGTTGCTTGGGCGGTACCGAGTCTGAGATTCATATCTCTAAGGTTGAATACATTGTGGAGGGAGAGAACCCACAGCTGGGCCAGTTAGGTGGCGGTGGAGAACCGACCGATGTGGATCGTGCCGTAGCGAAGCAGATTGTTGCGCAGATTCCGAACGGCGCATGCTTGCAGCTTGGAATTGGTGGTATGCCAAATACGGTAGGTGCCATGATTGCAGAATCCGATTTGAAGGATTTGGGTGTTCATACCGAGATGTACGTAGATGCCTTCGTCGATATTGCCAAGGCTGGCAAGATTACCGGTGCGAAGAAGAACATCGATCGTTTCCGTCAGGCATATGCATTCGGTGCAGGTACTCAGAAGTTATACGATTATGTCAATGACAATCCGGCATTGATGTCCGCTCCGGTTAACTATACCAACGATGCGCGCGTCATTGCTCAGATTGATAACTTTATTTCCATTAACAATGCGGTTGATATCGACCTCTATGGTCAGGTCAATGCTGAGTCTGCCGGAATCCGTCAGATTTCCGGAGCAGGCGGACAGATGGATTTCGTTATGGGTGCGTACCTTTCCGAAGGCGGCAAGAGCTTTATCTGTCTCTCTTCCACTTTCAAGAAGAAGGATGGTTCCCTGGCTTCCCGTATTCGTCCGACACTTGCAGAGGGCTCTATCGTTACCGATACCAGACCTCAGACCATGTACGTGGTTACCGAGTACGGTATGGTAAATCTGAAGGGTGCTTCCGCTTGGGAGCGTGCAGAGAAGTTAATCTCCATTGCACATCCGGATTTCCGCGACGAGTTAATCAAGGAAGCAGAGAAGCAGAAGATTTGGAGACGTTCCAATCGCTAAATTTCAGAATACAAATCAATCCGTCGGAGGATTCCTCCGGCGGATTTTTTTATTGTTTTCGCGTGTTTGACATCTGTTTTTCCCCTCGCTAAACTTACGGCGTAAATTTTGCATGGGCGGGCGGAATAGAGGTTTTTTCTGCTTGTCAGGAAGGGGGGGATTACCATGGACTGGATATAGCTGGGCACAGGTTACAACGGGATATTAGGAACTAGATGATTGAGCAATGAAAAAGTTGGGGACAAAACATGATGAAAACAAAACTTATTTTTCGATGGTTGGTATCAGCGTTGCGTTTGTGTGCGCTGATATTTCTTATTTTTGCGGCAAATTTCTGTGGGGGAGGAGCAATCCATGGCTGGAGCACAACCCATATCGGTCGCGGGATACTGCTGGGCGGATTCCTGCTGGTGCTGTGCCAGGTGTACGTATTTCGTATGGATTTAAAGCAGGAGACGGAAGCCTCCTCCCGGGAAGAGAAGCGTCAGGTATCTTATTTGCAGGCACAGATTGCACCACATTTTCTGTTTAATACCTTGCACAATTTGCAGGCGTTACAGAAGACGGACCCGGACAAGGCGGAGCTGTTGCTGACCCATATCTGTGAATTCTTGCGGTTGAAATACAAGTTCGATGATGCGCACTTGGATGAGTATCGCCTGGGGGATGAGGTGGATTTTTTGAACGCCTATGTGGCCATTGAAAATTTCCGGAAAGCCGGGAAGTTGAAGTTGGAGTTTTATTTTGAGGAGGAGAATGTGTTGGATTTACGGGGGTATGAGACGGTGCCGCAGCAGGTGCTCTGGTATCAGGGACGGCGGATGCAGCCTATGTTGTTGCAACCATTGGTGGAAAACGCCATTCGTCATGGCTATCGACAGAAGGAGCTGTGCATCGTGGTTCGTGTACGGGCAAGAGAACCCTACCTGGAATTCGTGGTGGAGGACAACGGCCGTGGGATGGCGGAACCTCTGATTCATCGGCTAAATGCGGGAAAAAGTGGGGGCGTTGGCATATCGAATATCAACGATCGATTGTTGCGACAATGTGGAGAACAGTTGTATTTTACAAGTCAGATCAATCGCGGAACCCGGGTGGTATTCCGTTATCGTATGGAGGGATGAGATGAACGTAGTGATTGTGGATGATGAAGTATTATCGGTGGAGAATATTGAAAAAAGTTTACGTGCCTATGAGGCCTTTGTTATTCAGGCAACGTTTACCGAGCCCATGGAGGCTTTGGCGTATCTGATTCGAACGCCGTGTGACCTCTTGTTTTTGGATATTGAAATGCCGGGAATGAGTGGATTGTATATTGCGGAGCAGGTGGCACTTCTGCATGCTAAGACCAGGATTTGTTTTATATCGGCCCATGAGGAGGGCGCCATCAAAGCCTTCGAACTAAATGCGCTAGACTATATCACCAAGCCTTTTTCCAAGGAACGATTTCATAAGTGCATTGCCAGGTATTTGTATGAGAATGGAGAAACAGGTGCCGCGGGGGAGAACAAGAAGGCGCGGATGCACGCCCTGTGGGATGTGAATCAAACCATCGATTATAGCCTGGACATGGTTTGTGGATACCGGGAGGAGGATATCGTCATTATTCGAAGCTCGGAGATTTACTATTTTGAGACCAACTGCAGCGTGGTGTACATCCATACCAAGCGTGCGGTGTATCGCGGGAATAAGCCGCTGGCGTTTTATGAAAAAAAGCTTAGGACGCATTGCTTTTTTCAAACCCACAAAAGCTATCTGGTGAATCTGGCCAAGGTGGATTACTTCCGCCCGCGGATCACTTACACCTACGATATGTTCTTCAAAGACATTGCGGATGTGGTGCCGGTTAGCCGAACTAAGGTGAAGGAACTGAAGCAATACTTTAATTAAACAACCGGTCGGACTGTAAATTCTACAGTTCGGCCGTTCTTTTTGCCACTTGGCCCAAATCAAACCGGAGAAGAAGATCCATTGGTATAGTGAGGCTACCAAAAGAAAAGGAGGTTAGAACAATGACTAACAGAGAACAAATTGACCAAGGTATTTTCGAGCTTGACTATCATCCGGAGGAGATTCTTGCCTTCCAAGGCAACGAGTACGAGAACTTCGTTCCCAACAGTAGTAACTGGTCGGACGACGAATTCTATGTGGTAAAAAGAACCCTCAACGAGTTATCCGGAAGCTTCGATATCTCAGCACCAAATGCATCCAAGGACGTGACATATCCGGGCGGATTGCTGATGGGTAACAAGGGTATCGTCGACGGAAGCCCACAGGCATTGGTAGCAAAGCGAAACCCAATCAGCCTCTCCATTGACCTTCCGGGTATGGGAGAGAAGAGTTGTGTGACGGTGGAAAATCCGATGTACGAAAATGTACACGCAGCCATCGACGGCATGCTGGAAAACTGGTATCACGCACACAGCGACAAGAACAACATTCCGGCAGACTTCCAGATGAAGTCTTCCATGGTAAGAGACGAGAAGCAGTTGGCCTTAGACTTGGATGTCAGCGTGAAGTACTTAAGAAATGAACTTGGCGTGGATTTCTCCAGTGTTTATCAGAGAAAAAAGTCCACTTACATCACAGAGTTTAAGCAGATCTTCTACACCGTATCAGCCGGACAGCCAACCAAGCCATCCGATGTGTTTGCAGAAGATGTGACCTGGGATTCCCTGGTGAAGCGGGGCATCAGTAGCCAGCAGCCACCAATGTATGTGCGTAACGTACAGTACGGTCGTCAGATCTTCGTATGCTTCGAATCTACCATGTCCGATGATCAGTTACGTGCGGCGTTAGACGGCAAGGTAACATTAAAGAACGGTATTGCAATCGTGGGCAAGGGCTCCATCTCCGGTGGTTACACCTATGATGATATCAAGGTAAAGATGGTGGTACTTGGCGGACGCGGTGATATCTACACCGGTGTGATGTCCAGCGACGAATTCGTGAAGAAGTTGAACGAAGTCATTTTTGAAAACACCCAGTTAAGTGCCCAGAACCCAGCTTATCAGCTGTCTTATTTGCCATGCTTCTTGAAGGACAACAAGCCGGCAGAAGTTGTTGGTATGACCAAGTATGTCACCGAGCAGGTAACCAAATACCGCAACGGTACATTGAATTTACATCATTCCGGTGCGTATGTTGCTAAGTTTAATGTCACTTGGGAAGAGTATGAGTATGATAATCACGGCAACATCAAGGTGTCCAACCATGCTTGGGGTCAGAATGACAAAAACAAGACCGCCGGCTTTGATGCCAACATCAACCTTCCGGCCAACTCCAGAAATATCTGTATTCGTGCAGAAGGTAAGACCGGCTTGATTTGGGATCCGTGGCATAACCCAATCGACAAGAAGAACCTGAGCCTGGTAGAACATCGAACGGCCAAGGTTTGGGGAACCACCTTGAACCAGAAGGGTGAAGTCAATCCTTGTTAATGGAGGCGTAGGAGGAGAAACATGGAAAATCGTCAGATGCATTTTATGAAAAAAGTGCTTCCCGCCCCGGATTATATGGGCATCGAAGATACGCTGCAAGGCATGCTGGGTGCAGAGTGCAAGGTAAGTAGCCGGGAAGAGTTGGCGCATACCATCGATAAGATGAAAACCTATGAGGAAGCGTATCGGTTTGATAACTATGAACCATCGCTAACCGCTGCAGAGGAAGCATTGTCCCAGCGGATGAATGCAAACAGGGTAGCAGTGAATGCAGTCGTTCGTGATGATCTGCAGGCAAGACATTATCCTCCGGCAAATCCATTCTATGATGTGCGCAGAGACTTAGAAGACGAAAGCAAAGGAGATACACCGGAGCACAAGCTCTTAGAACTGTTTCGCGACATGCCCAAGGGTGGAAATCTGCATATCCATACCAGTGCAACCTATAACATGGATCACTTTCTATCGGATTTGTTATTGCATTATAAGGACCAAATCTATGTATTAGATCATGACTATAAGGGCAAAGCCGGCACCTTTTTGAAGGGTACCTTGTTTCGGTTTGAAAAGGAGGGATTGCAGAAGGATATCCCAGCGGGATTTCGCCCACTGGAAGAAATCTGTATCTCTAAGGAGCAAAAGCGGAAGTTGGTGCAGCTGTACACCTTTGCAGATAATTCGGATTACTACATCGATCATATCGGCTATATCTGGGGCGGCTTCAATCAGATTTTTCAGCGTGTACACATGATTTTAAGTGTACCGAAGATTTTTAAGCTGTACTACACCAATGCATTTCGTTTATTAATCAAGGACAAAATCGATTATTGCGAACTGCGGTGCGG
>JAILOI010000114.1 GCA_024690885.1 Lachnospiraceae bacterium | reverse complement strand
GCAGCACGACGCTTTGCAAGCTCCTCGTCGGAAACCTTGAGGTTCAAGGTCATGTTCGGAATGTCGATGGCGATGATGTCGCCCTCTTCCACTAACGCGATTGGTCCGCCAACAGCAGCTTCCGGAGAAACGTGACCGATGGAAGCACCACGGGAAGCACCGGAGAAACGGCCGTCCGTAATCAATGCAACGGAAGAACCAAGTCCCATACCGGCGATGGCAGAGGTCGGATTCAACATCTCGCGCATACCAGGGCCACCCTTCGGGCCTTCGTAACGGATAACAACCACGTCACCTTCTACGATTTTGCCACCCTTGATGGCAGCGATGGCATCTTCTTCACATTCGAAGACGCGGGCCGGGCCCTCGTGCACCATCATCTCAGCAACCACAGCAGAACGCTTTACAACGGAACCGTCCGGAGCAAGGTTGCCCTTCAATACCGCAAGACCACCGGTCTTGGAGTAAGGATTATCCAGAGGACGGATGACTTCCGGATTGCGGTTCACTGCGTTCTTGATATTCTCACCAATGGTTTTACCGGTGACCGTCATACAATCTAAGTTGAGAAGTCCGGCGTCAGCCAACTCCTTCATAACCGCATAAACACCACCGGCTTCATTTAAGTCTTCCATATAGGTAGGACCGGCCGGAGCCAAGTGACAGAGGTTTGGAGTCTTCTCACTGATTGGGTTTGCAAATGCAATATCAAAATCAAAACCAACCTCATGTGCGATGGCCGGAAGATGAAGCATGGAGTTGGTAGAGCAACCCAAAGCCATATCTACGGTCAATGCATTTAAAATTGCATCCTTGGTCATGATGTCGCGAGGACGGATGTTCTTGCGATACATATCCATAACCGCATAGCCGGCGCTCTTCGCAAGACGTAAACGCTCGGAGTAAACAGCCGGGATGGTACCATTGCCGCGAAGGCCCATACCAAGTGCCTCTGTTAAGCAGTTCATGGAGTTTGCGGTGTACATACCGGAACAAGAACCACAGGTTGGGCAGGTCTTGTTCTCATACTCTAACACGCCATCCTCATCCAACGTGCCGGCAGCGTACTGACCAACT
The DNA here is from genome assembly GCA_024690885.1 of Lachnospiraceae bacterium. Taxonomy (GTDB): domain Bacteria; phylum Bacillota; class Clostridia; order Lachnospirales; family Lachnospiraceae; genus XBD2001. The sequence goes on along the minus strand of JAILOI010000114.1, from coordinate 3,558 downwards.
GCCTCAAACATGGAGGAAAGGGAGGTCTTGTGACCCTGGACACGACCGGCAAGCATCGGGCCGCCGGAAACAAATACGGTCGGAACATTGACTCTGGCAGCAGCCATCAGAAGTCCCGGAACGTTCTTATCACAGTTTGGAACCATAACCAACGCATCAAACTGATGCGCGATGGCCATACACTCAGTGGAATCCGCAATCAAATCACGGGTAACCAGAGAATACTTCATACCGATGTGTCCCATGGCGATACCATCACAAACTGCAATGGCCGGAAATACCACCGGAACACCGCCGGCTTCCGCAACGCCCATACGAACTGCATCAACAATCTTGTCGATGTTCATATGACCCGGAACAATCTCGTTGTAGGAACTGACAATTCCTACCATCGGCTTCTTCATTTCATCTGCCGTAAAGCCCAATGCGTTAAAAAGGCTTCGCGCAGGTGCTTGCTGCATACCACATCTTGCATTATCACTCTGCATCTTTTTTCCTCCTACTTTTCCTTAAACTTTCCTCATAAAACAACTATATTGTTGGAAATCCAACATCAAATGCTATTGCATAATCTCGTCAATATACTGATCTGCCATAATCTCCGGTGTGAAGCGCGCCAGATAATCCGCACGGCCATTGGCACCCATCTTCTTACACTTCTCGGGATCCTCTAGCAGGACCTTCATGCCATCAGCCAGGCCATCAATATCTCCCGGTGTGACCACAAACCCGTCGCGGCCGTTGGTCACCACTTCCGGAATACCACCGCAGGCAAAGGCAACCACTGCCCGTCCCTTGGTCATGGCCTCTGCGGAAATCAAGCCGAAGCTCTCATCCATCTGAGACGGCGTCACCAGAAAATCGAAGAGATCCACGTACTCCGATGCGTTCAATATATTGTGATAAATCTTCACATAAGGGGTAAGCCCCTCCTGGGAAATCAGTTTCTGACACTGATGAAAATACTCCTGCTCGTAGACGTTACCAATCATGGTAAATATGGTATCCTCCACGCCGTCCTTCACAAGCTTGGCAACTGCTTTTAAAAAGTTTAAGTTGCCCTTGTACTCCATGAAGTTTCCAATCATCAGAACGTTCTTCTTGGATGCATCAAAACCGGGTAGATTCGAAAGCTTCTCTTCCCGACTCAAGGAATTACTCTCGGAAATTCCGTTGTAAATCACACGAATATCCCGGGTAATATAGGACGATGCAAGGATGCGATTCCTGGTGTAATTGGAGACGGTAATCAGTCCCGTTGCTTCCTTGGAAATACGCTTGTCATAACCGGCATAGCGTAACTTCTGCAAGGTGTTCTTCTCAAAATCATTGTGGAACACCATATACCGCTTCTTGACACCGGCCCGATAAGCCGCCGTCAAAAGCTGGTTACATAAGTCATCGCCCACATAGCCGCCGTTGTGAATCAACACGCAATCCACCTGCTCCTTCCGAAGATAGGCACAAGCTGCCTGAATGTTGGAAGCAATGGTGTCACCGTAGCTGCGATTCCGCATAAGAATCTTCATAGACTTGGAAAACATATTCCCGGTTGGATATTCTCCCAGCTGCTCCTCGGCCGAATACATCGGCAGACGAATCAGTCCCGGAATTTCCTTGTAGATGGCCACTTCATTGTTCTCATTCACTGCCGCTAACACCTGATGTCCCTGTGGGGTGAGCATACGCTCCATGGCCACATACAATTCATAAAACATCTTGGCGCATCCGCCATTCACCGGATTGGAACAAAACAACAGTATTTTCATGAATCAAACTACACGCGTGCTGCGATCAGGTCTCCCATCTCTTTGGTACCTACCTGCTTCACGCTGCTCCTTTTCTCATTCTCCTGAGGCATAATATCGATGGTACGATAGCCTTCTGCGAGAACCTGCTTGACTGCGTCCTCGATGGCATCTGCCTCACGATCCAAATCAAAGCTGTAACGAAGCATCATAGCTGCGGATAAAATCGTTGCAATCGGATTTGCAATGCCCTGGCCTGCAATATCCGGTGCGCTTCCGCCGCTTGGCTCGTATACGCCAAACTTGGTATCATTCAAACTAGCAGAAGAAAGCATTCCGATGGAACCGGTTACCATGCTTGCTTCATCAGAGAGGATATCGCCGAACATGTTCTCTGTCAGAATGACATCAAACTGCTTCGGATCCTTGACCAACTGCATAGCACAGTTGTCCACCAACATATGCTCATAGGTCACTTCCGGATAATCGGCAGCCACCTCTTCAACAATCTTGCGCCACAATCTGGAAGAATCCAACACGTTGGCCTTGTCTACGCTGGTCACCTTCTTCCGACGCTTCATTGCAATATCAAATCCACGCTTTGCAATGCGGCGAATCTCTTCTTCGGTATAAGTGAGGGTATCCACAGCCGTCATCACGCCGTCCACTTCCTTGGTTTCACGAGCACCAAAGTACAAACCGCCGGTCAACTCTCTCATAATCATCATGTCGAAACCGTCGCCGATGATGTCCTCACGCAATGGACATGCCTCGCGAAGTTCCTTATATAAATAAGCCGGACGCAAGTTCGCAAAGAGATTCAAGGACTTCCGCAACTTCAAAAGTCCAGCCTCAGGCCGCTTCTCAGGTGGTAACTTGTACCATGGAGAGGTCTGAGTATTGCCTCCAATGGAACCCATCAGTACAGCATCACTGGCCTTCGCGTCAGCGATTGCCTGATCTGTCAGCGGTTCACCGGTGGCATCAATGGAACAACCACCCATGAGGATCTCCTTATAATCGAACTCGTGTCCGTACTTTGTAGCGATTGCGTTCAAAACCTTCTGCGCTTCAGTCACAACTTCAGGTCCGATGCCATCGCCTTTGATCACACCAACTTGAAACTTCATCTTATTCATCTTCTTTCCTTTTCTTCCTTAAAAGCAACCCTTGTAGAAAAAAGGGTAAACTTTCTTTCCTATAATAAAGGATTTATACCCCGATTTCAAGATGAAGTAACAGAATCGAAAAACCTGCAGAAAAAAAGAGAAACCTGTGAGAGAAGGAGGTCTCACAGGCTTCATATGCACACCCAATTATGAAGGTCTAATGTCTAGTTCATATGTATGTTGAGTTCAAGTCCCAGGGAATCGGCCACTTTCATCAGAAAATCCAACGAAGGATTGTACTTCCCACTCTCCAATCGAGAGATGTTGGAACGCTTGGTTCCTGCCAAATCTGCCAAGGCTTGTTGCGTTAAGTTCCGCGATAATCGCGCACGCTTCAGTTGTGCTGCCAGCTCGCCCCGCGCATCTGCATAACGCTTCGGTACGACACCGGATTCATATCGTTGTCTCATACTCGCTCCCCTCAACTGATTGTAATGTTATCATATATGATAACATGATGCAATAGCATTTTTGAAAAAAGTCAAAAAAAGTCCGAGAAGTTTTCACCTCTCGGACTTGCTCATACATATCTCTGTTGTAAAAACAACGGTTGCTTATTCTGCAGTCACTCCATCTACCTTGTAGATGAAGACACAGCTTCCTTCCCGATCATCACTCTTGCCGGCGAAGGAATCATACTC
>JAILOI010000112.1 GCA_024690885.1 Lachnospiraceae bacterium | reverse complement strand
GTGAAGATTGAGCCGTTGTTTGAGGAGTCCGTAGATTTTGATACCTTCTCGAAGAGTGATTTTCGAGCAGTGAAGGTGAAGGCTTGTGTTGCAGTACCGAAGTCTAAGAAGCTGTTACAGTTTACCTTGGATGATGGAACCGGATGTGACCGCACCATCCTCTCCGGAATTCATGAGTTCTATGAGCCGGAAGATCTGGTGGGCAAGACCCTGGTTGCAATTACCAATCTTCCACCACGTGCGATGATGGGTATCGAGTCCTGTGGTATGTTACTTTCCGCAGTCAACAATTTGAAGGATTCCGACGGGGAAGAACTTCATTTGTTGATGATTGATAATCACATTCCTGCAGGTGCGAAGTTATATTAATCCCAACCAGGAAATCGCGGGAAACCGCTTGGTAGAAACGATTTTAGGATGTAGATTGTACCCAGATGAACAATTACTGTTCATTTGGGTACAGATATTTTATTTAATTCATATCGGGCACGAGTTGCTGTGCCGAGAATGTACCTAAGCTCGAGTATATAACAGACTTTAGGTACAGAATTCTTAGTTCTTAATAGATTACTATTTCAAATGTGTACCCATATTCATCGGAATATCCTTTCTAGGGTACAAATCACCTGATTTCAATTCACAAAACAAAGCAAATTAGTACCTTGAGATATAGAAATGTTTTGTTAAGGTACAAATTCGCTTGGTTCTCGATTGCATCATGAAGAAGGAGGCATGATTCTCATAAAAAAGATTATAAAACAAATGGATAAGAGAGCTGCAATATTGAAAAAAGCAATTGCAGCTGCGAAACATGAGGAAGACTTATTCCCGGAGGGAAGTTTGAGGGTCTCGCCGAGAAAGGGTAGTGTCCGTTATTTTCAACGGAAGGAAGACGAAAAGGGGACGGAGCAGTATTTGAAAAGAGACCAGAAGGCATTGGTGAAATCGCTCGCTCAGAAAGACTATAACAAGGCGTTTCTTAAGAAGGCGCAATACGAATTGGATCAGCTAGAAAAAACGATTCGACGATTAAAAGATGATAATGCTGATGTAGTATATGACAATCTTTCCGAATATCGTAAAGCGCTGGTTGCACCCTATATTCAATCGGATAAACACTATGCCCAAGGATGGCAGTCAAAGAAATTTAAGTCAAATCCCTATATGGAGCATATGAAAATTTATGATACCAGAAGAGGTGAGAAGGTGCGCTCCAAGTCAGAAGCTATACTGGCAGATCTGCTGTTTGGTCTCGGGATACCGTATCATTATGAAATGCCATTATATCTTGCCCCGGGAAAAATAAGATACCCGGACTTTACATTACTGAATATCAAGACAAGGAAAGAGGTATATCTAGAACATTTTGGAATGTTGGATGATGAAGACTACAGAAATAAAACCCTGCTGAAACTGGATGAATACAGAAGATATGGAATCTATGTCGGAAAGAACTTCATCTTCACTTATGAAGCCGAGAATTCTCCTTTGGATATAAAAGGGATAGAGAACATGCTGAGGGAACTGATGCTATCGGAATAGAAAATCCAAGGGGGTGGTATGATATCCATAAAATCATCCGTTATTGTGAAATCGATACAAAATCGGTAGCCAAAATTCGTAGTATTATGACGAAATTATCGTAGGGGTATTGAAAGGCGTTTCCGGTTCTGTTATCGTTTTCACATAAGCAGTCAGGTTGTTACTGTTTGGCAGGCAAGACTGAGTGAATCCGGAATACGTAAGAACGCGGTGTGTGGAGCGCATTTGCTTTCTTGGTAGGATGCGATTTCACTTCCAGTCTTTTTTTATTGCCGGACAAGAGATGCTAGGGGATTATATGGAGATTGTTCGCATTATTAACAATAACGTGGTAAGCTCCCGGGATGACAAGGGCCGCGAGGTGGTTGTCATGGGTAAGCGCGTTGCCGTAGGTGAGGAAATGATTACATTATTAGTTTAGCGTTATAAGGAGACAAAGCATGAGTGTATTTCGAGAAGACTTTCTGTGGGGCGGCGCAATTGCTGCAAACCAGGCAGAAGGTGCTTGGGACTTAGATGGCAAGGGCCCATCGGTTCCGGACATGTGTACCAATGGAAGCAATAAAACCCCGAAGGATGTCACCACATCCATCCGGCCGGATCGCTTGTATCCGTCCCACGAGGCAATTGATTTTTATCATCATTATGAGGAAGATATTGCCCTGTTTGCAGAGATGGGATTTAAGACATTCCGCACCTCCATCAACTGGAGTCGAATTTTCCCGACAGGCATGGAGGATACCCCGAACGAGGCTGGACTTGCCTTCTATGATCGCTTGTTTGATTGTTGTAAAAAGCACAACATTGAGCCTTTGGTTACCATCTCCCATTATGAGTTGCCATACGCCCTGGTGGAGAAGTACAACGGCTGGGCCGGAAGAGAATTGGTGGATTACTTTATGAATTACTGCAAGGTGATTTTTGAACGTTATGCAGATAAAGTAAAATACTGGTTGACCTTCAACGAGATCAATACCGGAGCGCTTCCCTTTGGATCCTTGTTATCCTTGGGAACCATCCGTGGTTACGAGGGACCGACCACCGGCGTGCCAAACGAGCCCCAGGTTCGGTTCCAGGCATTGCATCATCAGTTTGTGGCATCTGCCAAGGCAGTAAAATATGCCCATGAGCATTACCCGCAGTTTCAGATGGGAAATATGATTTGTTTTGTAACTTCTTATCCATATACCTGTAATCCGGAGGATGTGATTCGAAATCAGGAGCATATGCGTGAGATGAACTGGTATTGTTCCGATGTTCAGGTGCGCGGTGCGTATCCGTCCTATGCCAAGAGCATTTGGAAGCGCAACGGGGTCACCATTCACATGGAGCCGGGGGATGAGGAACTCTTGCAAGAGGGCAAGGTGGACTTCTATACCTTCAGTTACTACATGTCCAACTGCACCAGCGTGGATAAGGAGAAGGAACAGGCCGGCGGCAATATTATTATGGGTGCCAAGAATCCGTATCTGGAAACTTCCGATTGGGGCTGGCAGATTGACCCGGCAGGACTGCGTTATACCCTGAATGAAATCTATGACCGCTACCAGATTCCGTTGATGGTGGTGGAGAATGGTTTGGGAGCATACGACGAGTTGGAAGCGGACGGCACCATCCGGGACGATTACCGCATCGATTATTTGCGCTCCCACATTGCAGAGATGGCCAAAGCCGTAGAGGACGGTGTAGATTTGATGGGATACACCCCATGGGGCTGCATCGATTTGGTATCCGCATCCACGGGAGAGATGGCGAAGCGTTACGGTTTTGTCTACGTGGAAAAATACGACGATGGCACCGGATCACTGGCACGCCGGAAGAAGAAATCCTTTGACTGGTACAAGAAAGTAATCGCCTCAAACGGCGCAGATTTAGCATAATAGGAAGGCCTTACACCGTATGGTGTAGGGCCTTCTTTTAAATGCGCGTCTGCCAATCCTTGTAATAGTCCAATTTGAACTGTAATAATTTCAACTGGCGCTTCTTCTCGCGAATCTGTTCTTTAACGATTTTCTCCTGCCTGGCTAAAATCGCATAGCGCTGGGGTACCGTGGAATCTCCGATGATGCAGAGCTCCACATACTGCTGCATCTCCTTGATGGAAAGCCCGGAATTACTTAAGCACTCCAACAACTTCGCCCATTGCAAATCGGCCTCGGAAAAAAGCCGCTTGCCGGCGTCGTTCTTCTGTAGGAAGGGAAAGAGTCCCTTGTCATCGTAATAGCGGAGGGTATGCTCCGAAATCTCCACCAACTTGGCCGCCTGGGTCACCGAATATTTTGGGGTGGTGTCCAGGGGATGATCCATGGCTAGAGAGTTTATGCAATCTTCCATATTTACCATAATAATACCTCGAGTAACTTGAATTAATACCGGAAACAGAATACTTGATTTTTGTGGATTTTTCAAGAAAAAGATAAGCAAATACTGGGTGAAAATATTTCTTGTTGACTTCGAGCAACTCGAAGCTTTATATATGGATTATAGGAGGTACGTGTTGTATGTATGAAAAGTTATTTGAGCAGAAGGCAATTGGTGGCGTGGTGGCACCCAATCGCCTGGTATTTGAGCCCATGGGTAATTACTATGCCGAGTTGGATGGCAGTGTTTCCCAGCGCGATATTGATTTCTATGTGGAGAGAGCCAAGGGCGGATGCGGTATTGTGATGACCGAGGTGGCATCCATCAACAGCAAGACCGGACGTGGAAATGCCCGCAATCTCTGTACGGATGATGATCGCTTCATTCCGGGTTACAAGAAGATGGCGGATGGAGTACACGCCTACGGGTCACTTCTGTTTGTAGAGCTGTATCATCCGGGGTGTCAGGGCATTGCACCGCTGAATGGTGGATCTATGGCATCTCCAAGTGGACAGGAAAGTGAACTGATCCATATGCCAAGTCATGCCATGACACTGGAAGAAATTCATGCGACGGTACAGGATTTTGTGGACAGCGCTGTACGTATGCAGAAGGCTGGCGTGGACGGCGTGGTTTTGCATGCGGCCCATGGATACTTGTTGTGTGAGTTCATCTCTTCTTATACCAATCATCGTACGGATGCTTACGGTGGCAGTATTGAGAATCGGGTACGTATCATCAAGGAAATCGTCGAGGGTATCCGGAAGGAATGCGGTGATTATCCAATCATCGTGCGCTTCTCTGCAGATGAGTATATGCGGGAAATCGGCAAGGACGGTGGTATGGTATTAGAGGATGCCGTCGAGATGGCCAAGCTGTTTGAAAGCTATGGTGTCGATGCATTGGATGTCTCTGCCGGAAACTACGAGACCATGAACTGGGCCTGGGAGCCAACCGGTTTCGATGAAGGCTGGAAGATGCACAACGGTGAAACCATTGCCAAGGCCGTCAATATCCCGGTCATTGCTTGCTCTGTCATTCGAACCCCACAGGGGGCAGAGGAGTTTTTAAAGCGCGGCGTGGACTTTGTTGGATCTGCCCGTCAGTTTTTCGCTGATCCATACTGGGGCAACAAGGTGAAGGAAGACCGTGAGAAGGAAATCCGCAAGTGCATTTCCTGTTTGAACTGTATGGAAACCTTGATGGCTGCAGATGAGGAGAATGGCATTCGTTGCCAGTGTACCGTCAATGTAGAAGGTGGCGAGGAGTGTGACTTGTTACCACTTTCCAAGGATGGCAACAACCGCAAGGTGGTCATCTTAGGTGCAGGACCGGCAGGTTTGGAAACCGCTCGTGTAGCAGCTGAGCGCGGTTTTCAACCGGTGATCTTTGAGAAAAGCGACGTCATCGGAGGCCAGTTAAACTTGGCCAACAAGCCGCCGAAGAAGGATAAGATTACCTGGCTCATTGACTATTATCAGGCCATGATGGAGAAGTATGGAATCGACGTTCGTTTGAACACCGAGGCAACGCCGGGATTGATTGCAGCAGAGAACCCATACAAGGTGATCAACGCCATCGGTTCTTCGCCGGTATTGCCACGTGCAATTCCGGGTCTGGATCAGGCCTATATTCTCACCCCTCCGGATGTGTTAACCGGCGCTTGCCAGTTACGTGACAAGAAGGTGTGTGTGGTTGGTTCCGGTATGACAGGAATCGAAACCGCAGAGTTGTTGCAGGAACAGGGCAATACCATCGAGCTGTATGAGATGGCCGATGAGATTGGACCGGGACTGTTCTTCCAGAACTTAATTGACGTGATGGGCCGTCTGGCTCCGGGTGGATGCAAGTTCTTCCCGAAGCATCAGCTGTTAAGTGTAGAGGAACATGCAGCGAAGTTTAAAAACTTAGAGAACGATACGGAAGTGGTTGCAAACTATGATTATATTGTCGTATCCCTTGGAACTAGATCCAATGCGATTTCGGAAGAGATTGCAGCAGCTTATCCGGATATGGTATCCATCGGTGATGCGGCGAAATCCGGTCGTATTCGCCACGCAATTGAGGGCGGATATCGGGCAGCAGTTGCGTTGTAATTCCAACAGATAGTTCGAAGAAGGTCACCTTATGGAGGAAATCCATAAGGTGGCCTTTTTGCAAAAAAGCCAAACTTGACGATGGTAATGCAATGTGAAATAATAGGTTTTACAAAAGTAAATTGCGCAAAATGCAATCAAAAGTAGGAGGTAACTATATGTCATTTGCAGTTCGTTATTATACGAAGACGGGAAATACCAAGCGTCTCGCAGAAGCCATGGCTAAGGAGCTTGGAGTGGAGGCCTTGCCAATCAGTGAGCCGATCAGCGAGCCGGTGGATTATCTGTTTTTGGGTAATTCCTATTATGCCTTCAACATCGATCCGGAAGTGAAGGAATTCGTCTGGGGATTGGATCGGAATAAAGTGGGACAAATTGTTAACTTTGGGTCTGCAGCTATGTTAAACTCTACCTATAAGAAGGTGAAGGCAGAGGCAGACAAAGTTGGCGTAGCTATGTGCGACAAGGAATTCCACTGCAAGGGTGAATTCAAGGGAATTCACAAGGGACGTCCAAATGACGAGGATGTACGTGCAGCCGCTGCGTTTGCAAGAGAATTTTTGTAGAAGAAATGCGCAGGGGGACGTATGGAAAAACGAAAGATACTCAAGAATAAACTGTATTTGTATGTAACGGAATTCTTTGCGGGAATGTCCGTAATGGCTGTGGAGCTGGGAGCAAGTCGCTTGCTGGCTCCTTATTTTAGTTCTTCTCAGATTGTGTGGACCATCATCATCGGAACCATTATGATTGCCATGGCGTTGGGGAACATCTACGGTGGACGTTCGGCGGATCGAAATCCCAATCCGGACCGTCTCTATGGCCGGATGCTGGTGGCTGCTGCGTGGATTGCCTGCATTCCGGTGGTGGGGAAATACATTATTTTAGGTATTTCCGGATTGTTGATTTTTTCTCTGAATCATAATTTCCTGATTTGGGCGGCCTTTGTAACCTGTATGGTAATCTTCGTATTTCCGCTGTTTCTCCTTGGTACGGTGACCCCTTCTCTGGTGAAGTACACCGTGGAGGATTTGGAAGATAGCGGTAAGACGGTTGGCATGCTGAATGCAGCCAATACCATCGGAAGTATTATTGGAACCTTTGTGCCGACCTTTGTTACCATTCCGGCGGTGGGCACCTCGGTGACCTTCCTGATTTTTGCATCCATTCTGTTGGTGCTGGCGCTTTTATATTTTGCAAGTGGTCGCATCAAAAACGTAGGGGCCGTGGTAGCCTCTGTGGTGGTCCTGCTTTCCTGGGGACTGGGGTACTCGGATCGCTTCGCCTTCTGGGAGCAGAATCTTACCTATGAAGGGGAGTCGGTGTACAACTACCTGCAGGTGAAGGAGAATGATCGGGCGGTGTATCTGTCCACCAATGTGCTCTTTGGGGTGCAGTCTGTCTACCAGAAGGAGGAAGGCCTGACCGGTATGTATTATGACTACGCCATGGCGGCTCCGCTGATGGCGGGGGTCCATGACAAGGAGGCCTTGGATGTGCTGGTGCTTGGTATGGGGACCGGAACTTTTGCCACCCAGTGCAATCGCTACTTTGATGGGATGAATATTACCGGAGTGGAGATTGATGCGGACATTACAAAGCTGGCCCGGGAATACTTTCACCTGGAGGAGGAAATCCCGGTGCATACTTACGATGGTCGGGCCTATTTGAACGCGGTGGATGCCACCTATGATGTGATTATGGTGGATGCGTATCAGGATATTACCATCCCCTTTCAGATGTCTTCTGTGGAGTTTTTCTCCCTGGTGCGAGATCACCTGAAACCGGAGGGGGTAATGGTGGTGAACATGAATATGCGTGGACAAGGAGAGGATGACATCAATGCCTATCTGTCGGATACCATTGCATCGGTATTCTTGGAGGTCTATACCGTGGATGTGGCCAACTCCACCAACCGGGAATTGTTTGCAAGTAATGCCGGCGGGATGATGGAAACCTATAAGCGCAACCTGGTACAAGAGGAGCGGTCGGACCTGCGCACTGCCATGACGGACGTGGGAGAAGCGCTGGTGTCCTATGAGGCAGGAAATCGGGTGATGACCGATGACAAGGCTCCGGTGGAACTTCTGGGGATGCAGGTCATCGACGATATTATCGGTGAAGAGGTTTCCTACTACCGCAGCATCTATGAGGAGGAAGGCTTCGAGGGGCTGATGCAACGACTTTAGGTAGGAAAGAGTGCCAAACTTTAAAAAAACTATTGAAAAAAAGGACCATCCATGTATAATAGAGTTGCACACTAATAAGTTGCATGCAATGAAATTGTAAAAGTGAGGTGTTCACCATGGAATATAAGGTAATTGAAAATCAGACCTTTGATGCAGAGCGTGCCCTCTATGGCAGCGAAGGCGTTGAGGTACGAAACTGTCGATTTGATGGTCCGGCGGACGGAGAGAGTGCATTCAAGGAATGCAAGGACGTGAAGGTAGCAGATACCTTTTTCAATCTTCGTTACCCCTTCTGGCACGATCATGGATTGTCCATTGATGGAAGTGAGATGACAGAGAATTGTCGTGCAGCGCTTTGGTACACGGATCATGCAACCATTACCAACAGTAAGTTGCATGGAATCAAGGCGCTTCGTGAGTGCTCGGATATTCGGATGGAAGGCTGTGATGTGATTTCGCCCGAGTTCGGTTGGTCGGTGGATGACATTGAGATGAAGGATACATCCGTAACCGGAGAGTATTTTATGATGCGTTCCAACCGCCTGCATTTTGACAACGTTACCTTACATGGAAAGTATTCCTTCCAGTACATTACCGATTCTACCTTTGAGAACTGTAACTTCGATACCAAGGATGCCTTCTGGCATGCCAAGAATGTTGTGGTCAGAAATTCTACCATCAAGGGAGAATACCTGGCCTGGTATTGCGAGAATGTAACCTTTGAGAATTGCACCATCATTGGTACACAGCCTCTGTGTTATTGCAAGGGCCTAAAGCTCATAAATTGCAAGATGGTGGATTGTGATTTGGCCTTCGAAAAATCAGAGGTGGAAGCAACACTTACTGCTCCGGTGATTAGTATCAAGAATCCTCGTAGCGGAAGCATTCGCCTCCCACAGGTAGATGAGATTATCATGGATGATCCAAACGCCCGGGGTCGTATTATTACAGAAGCATAACAAGAAGAAATCCCTCGTATCCATACGGATACGGGGGATTTTTGCTTTAGCGTCCCTGTGCGGCTTGACCGCCGTCCATAGTAACGAGGGATCCGGTGATGTGGCTGGATTTCTCGGATGCAAGGAATAGTGCCAAATCTGCAACTTCCTCCGGTTCGCAGTAGCGCTTGTTCGGATACGGTGCTGCGAAAACCGCCATAGCTTCTGCCTTGGAGACATTCTCGCCCAACGCCTGTCGCTCTAGCTTATCCATCATTGGGGTGTTGATTGGGCCCGGTCCGATGCAGTTGATGTGGATACCAAGTTCTGCTACCTCAAGTGCTGCACACTTGGAAATACCATGTACCGCATGCTTGGAAGATACATAGGCGGACATGGTCGGTGCACCTACGATGGAGCCCTGGGAAGAGATGTTGACGATGGCGCCACTCTTCTGTGCTTTCATATGACGGAGGGCATACTTCATACCGAACATCGGTCCGAAGACGTTGACATTGTAAACCTTCTGTACATTCTCCACTGTCTGCTCATCCAGAGGAAGGGATAATCCCTCATATCCGGCGTTGTTAATCAGAACATCCAACCGACCGTAATGGGCTACGGTTTTCTCAACCATATCTGCAATCTGCGCTTCGCTGGTGACATCCACCACGAAGGTTAACAGATGATCGTCTGCCACGTCCAAGCTGGGAAGGAACTTATCCAGCTTCTCTTGTTTTGTAGAGGAGATGGCCAGTTTACATCCCTCGGCTGCAAAGGCACGGGTGAGGCACTCCCCCACACCACCGGTGGAACCGGTAATCATCACGACTTTGTCTTTCAGTTTTAAATCCATAAAAACCTCCTGTGTAAAATTTTATAAAAACTTAATTTAAAACCATAAATTTACTGTCTATTAAATCATACTGGAAGACTTGGATTTTGAAAAGGGAAAAAGTGACATTCCTTTTGGTGTGGGAAAAAAGTTGACAAACGAATTTGGATAGGATACATTCATTTCGATAGTTAGGCTTAGCTAACTCAAGGGAGGAGTCATAGAGTACGTTGAATACAAAAGGTTTTCGATTGAATCCGGTGGTGTTAATTCTTATTAACATTGTTGCACCGAGTATGTATATTTTCTTGCCGGGTAAATACCTGCAGTATTTTCTGCTGGCATTCGCTCTGTCTGTTATGCTTTTGGCGGGATCCATCAAGGGATTTTTTGGTCTATTGCTGGTGGAAGGATTATTTCTTGCCATCTTCTATGGAACAATCGGGGTCAGTTCTCTGGAGTTTCTAGGTTTGTTTTTCATTGTGTTTGCCCAATCAGTACCATGTGTTGCGCTGGCGATACTGTTAATCAAACGTTATGATTCCGCGGAATTATTGTCGGCCCTAGAGACCCTTCATATCCCCCGTGTGTTGGTGGTGGCAGTTACCATTACCTTAAAGTATATTCCAACCTTCCGTCGGGAGTTTTCTTATATCAAGGAATCCATGCGCTTGCGCGGAATCTCCTTTACCTGGAAACGTCCGGTGAAGAGCTTCCAATATTTTATCGTACCGCAATTGTTCCGTTGTTCTGCCTTGGCAGAGGAGGTATCTGCGGCAGGTTTGGTAAAGGGGATTGATGCGCCGATTCGTCGAAGCTCTTACTTCGAGCAGAAGTTCCATGTAATGGATGGAATTGTGCTCCTGGTATTTATTGGTGGATTAGTAGGAGGTTTTGTATGGAAGAACATGTAATTGTCGCAGATGGATTGAATTTCTCTTATGAGGAATCCACGGAGGGCATCGCAGATGTGAATTTCACCATTGAAGCAGGAGAAGTGGTGCTTCTGACCGGTAACAGTGGAAGTGGCAAGTCCACCCTACTGAAATGCCTAAACGGTCTGATTCCAACCATCACAGAAGGAGACTTATCCGGCATGCTTTCCATCGAGGGAGAGCAGTATAACAAGATGAAGATGCACGAGCTGAACAAGATGATTGGCTCCGTATTTCAGAATCCCAGGTCCCAGTTTTTTACAGAGAATACCACGGCAGAGTTGGTTTTTCCTATGGAAAATTATGGATATACCAAGGAAGAGATGAAGGCACGTCTGGCGGAGTTAACCAAGGCCTTCGGCTTAGAAGACTTGTTGAATCGTAATATCTTTACCCTCTCCAGTGGAGAACGACAGATGATTGCACTCGCCAGTGCCGTCACCATGAAGCAGAAGGTGTTACTGTTTGATGAACCATCAGCAAACTTGGATTACGGAAATGCCATGAAGTTGGGTGGCATCATTGATCGGTTGAAAAAGCGGGGCTATACCATTATTGTGGCAGACCATCGTTTCTACTATTTGAATGGCATCATCGACAAGGTGTTGTTTATGGATCAGGGCAAACTGAACTTATGCAACAGTGAAGAAGCGTTTAAGCAGGGCAACTATGACACCAGAAGTTTTGATATTTTTTCCATTCGTCTGCCTTTTCGTGGGGAAGAATCCACGGGAGAAGAAGTGGCGCGGATGGAGCAGGTCTCCTATCTGGATATTTTAAAAGACGTGAATCTGACCTTGCGCAAGGGCGAGGTGACGGTCCTGGTAGGAAACAACGGTGCCGGTAAGACTACGTTGGCCAAGGCACTTTGTAATACCATCAAGCCAACATCCGGAACGGTTTGGACCGGGGACTTGCCATTCTTTATTATGCAGGATCCGGACTACCAGTTGTTTGGAACCAGCGTATACAACGAGTTGATGTTGGTAAAAGATGATCTGCCGGAAATTAAAAAGTGCCTGGAGTATTTAGGACTGACACCATATCGTCACAAGCATCCATTTGATTTAAGTGGCGGACAGAAGCAACGTTTGCAGATTGCCATGGCTATGCTCTGCAACCGAGATCTGATTATCTTCGATGAGCCGACCAGTGGATTGGATGTGTATTCCATGCAAAGCGTTTCCAAGGAAGTGTTAAAGCTGAAGGAACGGGCAGGCATTCTGGTGATTTCTCATGACTATGAGTTCATCCGCCATGTGGCAAATCGGATTGTCTTCTTATCGGAAGGCACCGTCAAGGAGGATTTTATTTTGGAGGAGGCAACCCTCCCCAAGTTAAATCAGATATATCAACAAATGCAGGAGGAAAAATGCAATGAAGAAGTTAAAAATTAAAGACTGTGTAACGGTGGCTTTATTAAGTGCGCTGTACATTATCTTTTATATGATTGCAGGAAGTGTGGTAATGGTGTTTGGAGCATTCGGTCATGCCATCAGTCCGGGAGCTTGTGGTTTGATTGTGGGACCAATCATCTATTTCTTGACCAGAAAAGTTGGTAAGATGGGTCAGTTTACCTTAATGCAGGCCATTGTTATGATTATTTATTCCGTTATGGGAGCCGGCTATCTACCTTGGCTCATCACTTCTATGGTAGGCGCACTTATCGCTGATTTGATTGCATCCAGAGAGAGCCGTCCGGCAACCTGGAAGGTTGGCATTGCCAGCGGTGTCTTCCATGTGGGACAGGCATTCGGAAGTATTATCCCATCATGGTTCTTCGTAGACAGCTATCGGGAAGAATGGATTGGAAGAGGCCAGACTCCGGAAGCAATGGATGCGATGATTTATTATACCCAGGGATTCATGGGTGTGATTGCAACGGTAGTGGTATTTGCACTGTCATTCGTTGGTGCATACTTCGGACAGTTGTTATTGAAAAAACATTTGGATAAAAATGTAGAGAAGAAGGCAGCCGCGTAAGCGGTTGCTTTTTCGGACGGGGAGAATATGTCCGAGTTTTTAGGGAGGAACATATGGAAACAAAAAAAGGAAAGGAGCGCTCTACACTAAGCTGGGTGTTTGAGTTTGCCGGAACCCACCGCGTTCATTACGTCGTGAGTGTGGTATTGGCCATTGCCAGTGTGGCGTGTGGATTCGCCCCATATATATGCGTCGGTCGTATCATCACCGAACTGGTGCGTGGAACAGCAGATATGTCTTACTGCATGCACTATGTTTTGTGGATGATTCTATTCTATCTGCTCAATCGATTGTTGCATTCCCTATCGACGAGTATTTCCCATTACGCAACCTTTGCGGTATTGGCAGAAATTCGTCGTCGATTGGTAAGAAAGCTTGCCAAAATGCCGTTGGGGGACGTCTTGGAGGAGGCGTCCGGAACCTATAAGAGTATTATTATTGAACGTGTAGATTCCATCGAAGTAACCCTGGCGCACATGATTCCGGAGGTATCATCTAACGCCATTGTACCTTTTGCCATCTTTATTTATATGATACATCTGGACTGGAGATTGGCGCTGTTGTCCCTCTTGTCCTTGCCGGTGGGAATGATTTTCTTCGGCTTGATGTTCCAGGGATCTTCCGGAGATTTTGAAAACACCATCCAAAAAACCAAGGCATTGAACGATGCATCCGTGGAATACATTCACGGAATCGAAGTCATCAAGGCCTTCGGTAAAACCGGAAGTTCTTATGAGAAGTTTAAGAAGGCAGCCAAGGAAGGGTCCGATTGTTTTGTAGAGTGGATGCGTCGTTGTAACGTATACCAGAACATGGCTATGGTGCTTCTGCCGGCTCAGTTGCTATCGTTGTTGCCGTTTGCCGGATGGTTCTACATGCGAGGATGGGTCAGCGCGGACGTTGCAATTATGTTGATTATCTTGGCGATGGGCCTGATTATGCCGTTTATTATCTTAAGCGGTTACATGGATGACATCACCAAGATGGGCGTCATCGTGGGAGAGGCGACCAATATCCTATCAAAGCGTGAACTGGAACGTCCACTGCAGATGAAGGAATCTCTTCAAGGCAACGATATCACATTACAAGGTGTACGGTTTGGTTACCGGGAGGAAGAGGTGCTCCACGGCATCGATTTGGAAATCAAATCCGGCACCGTCAATGCATTGGTGGGACCGTCCGGTATGGGAAAATCCACCATCGCAAAATTAATTGCATCTTTCTGGGATGTGGATGCAGGTTGTATCACCTATGGCGGAGTGGATATTCGCAACATTCCATTGGAGGAGTATAACAAACACATTGCCTATGTATCTCAGGACAATTACCTGTTTGACGATAGTGTCATGGAGAATATTCGATTGGGAAATCCGGCAGCTTCGGACGAGGATGTTATGGCTGCGGCCAAGGCTTGTGGTTGTCACGATTTTATCATGAGTTTAGAGCATGGATACGATACCGTCTGCGGAGGCGGCGGAAGCCATCTCTCCGGTGGAGAACGTCAGCGTATTTCCATTGCCAGAGCCATGCTGAAGAATGCGCCGGTCATCATCTTAGATGAGGCCACCGCCTATACAGATCCGGAAAACGAAGCATTGGTACAGCGCTGTGTATCCAAGTTGATTGCAGGAAAGACACTGATTGTCATTGCGCATCGTCTGTCTACGATTGCTTCTGCTGACAACATTGTACTGGTAAACAAGGGCGTAATTGAAGCCCAGGGAACCCAGGAGGAGTTGTTGTCCAACTCCCCACTGTATCGCAAGATGTGGGAAGCACATATTGAGTCAAAGGAGGGCGCATAAGATGATTAAAACATTGAAAGCATTTTTTGACTTTTGTGACAAAACGGAATCGAAGAAGCTGAAGACGGCCATGATTCTCGGGGTCTTCAAGGCGTTGTTCTCCGGTATGAAAATCGGAGCCATTGCCGTCATCGTTCAGGGATTTTTGGATAAAAATATGACCATGCAGAATATCTGGATGGCACTAGGCATCATGCTCGTGTCCCTGGCCGGTCAGTTTTTTATCAGTTTAAAAACCACCATGCTGCAGTGTGAGGCCGGCTATCGGACCTGTGCCAACAAGCGAATTGAAATCGCGGAGCATCTGCGGTATGTCCCAATGGGATTTTTTAACCAGAACAGTTTGGGTAACATCACCAACGTGACCACCAACACCATGGAAGGCTTGGCGGATATCGCCACCCGCGTGGTTATGATTACCACCCAGGGCATGCTGACCACGGCAGTTATTATTTTGTTCATCTTCGCCTTTGATGTGCGAATTGCTTTCATTGCCTTAGCAGGAATATTGGTATACATGATTTGTTATTCCTTGATGCAGCAATTCACCAAGGGAGTGGCTCCCTTTAAGCACAAGGCAGATGAGAATGTAGTTGCCATGGTCATTGAGTTTGTCCAGGGTATTGTAGAAGTGAAAAACTACAATATGATTGAGAAATCCGACAAGCGCCTGCAGGATGCCATCACCAACAAACGACTGGGAGATACCAAGTTAGAGTTTGCGGTAGTACCCATTGTTACCATTCAAAATGTGGTAACCAAGGTGACGAGTGCCCTGATGTGTCTGGCGTCCCTGAAGTTCTATTTCGCCGGCACCATGACCTTGTTCAACTGCATCATGATGTTAATCGCATCCTTCATGGTCTACGAAAGTTTGGATATGATGAGTAGTTTTGGCGCACTGATGCGAAATATCAACATCTCCATTACCAAGGCCAATGAGATTTTGAATATCGAATCCATGGATATTGATGGAGCAGATATGACACCGGCGTCCTACGATATTGAATTGAAGAACGTGGAATTTGCCTATGAGAATAAGAAGATTATCGATGGGGTTTCGCTGAAGATTCCGCAGAAGACTACAGCAGCGATTGTGGGTCCTTCCGGTGGCGGCAAGAGTACCTTGTGTAATCTGATGGCACGATTCTGGGACGTGGATGGCGGCGAAGTATTGCTTGGCGGTAAGAATGTCAAGGATTACAGCTTCGATTCCCTGATGAAGAATTTTAGTTTTGTATTCCAGAGCGTATATCTTTTTGAAGATACCATCGCCAACAACATTCGGTTTGGGGAGCCGGAGGCTTCCATGGACCGGGTCATTGAGGCGGCGAAACAGGCCCGTTGTCATGACTTTATTATGGAACTTCCCGATGGATATGAAACCATTATTGGGGAAGGTGGTGCATCTCTCTCCGGAGGTGAGAAGCAGCGAATCTCCATTGCCCGTGCGATTATGAAGGATAGTCCGATCATCATCCTCGATGAGGCTACGGCCAATGTGGATCCGGAGAATGAAGCAGAATTAACCGCTGCAATCGAGGCCCTCACCCGTGAGAAGACCATCATTATGATTGCCCATCGTCTTAAGACGGTACAGCATGCCGATCAGATTTTCGTTATCAACGACGGTCGGATTGCGCAGCAAGGTACCCACGAACAGCTTGTGGCTGTGGACGGTATTTATAAGAACTTCATTGACAGCCGGAAGGAAGCCGTTTCCTGGAAGGTTGCCAAGTCCTAATTTCTATGGGAAAAGCACTGCAACTTCGGTTGCAGTGTTTTTGTGTTTGCGGGGGATTTACTTGACAAAAGGAATGGGAATAAGATATATTCTACATAGTTTTTGCGAGAAAACGACGTAGACCACCTGATAGCAACATCATCAGGTTAAGCCTAGCGGACAGGCGGGTCGCTTGCCGAAGTGTGACTTGGGCACACATTATTGATTGAGTTAGAAGCTCAAATTTTATAAGTTGATGAATTTGAATATCATGCATTGCGCATATCATCTTGTGAAACGGTCAATAAGAGCGGTAACCGAAGGTTTGCTAGGATAAACTCTGACAGGAACTGATTAGAACATCGATAGAAAGCAGACGGATAACAGGCGTGATATTACATATCACGTCTTTTTTTGTGTAGTTAGGAGTATGTATGGACCTTACCAAGCAAGCATCTGCGCCTCTGTACGAGGCCATGGAGAAATTCAGAAAGAAGCGAATTGTTCCCTTCGATGTACCGGGGCATAAGCGTGGACGCGGAAACCCGGAACTGATTGATTTATTGGGAGAACGCTGCGTGGGGATTGATGTCAATTCCATGAAGCCCCTGGATAACCTAAGCCATCCGGTATCCGTCATCAAGGAAGCGGAGGAACTGACGGCTGACGCCTTTGGCGCGGAGCATGCCTTTTTTATCGTGGGTGGAACCACCCAGGCGGTGCAGGATATGGTGTTATCCGTTTGCAAAAGCGGCGATGAAATCATCGTTCCCAGAAATGTGCACAAGAGTGTGTTAAATGCCTTGATTCTCTGTGGTGCAACGCCGGTGTATGTGAATACGGAAATCGATGCCAGACTGGGGATTGTCCTTGGTATGACGGTGGAACAAGTGGAGGAAGTCATTGTGGCCCATCCGAAGGCGGTGGCGGTGTTAATCAATAACCCGACCTACTATGGAATTTGCTCCGATATCAAGAGCATTACGGATATGGTGCATCGGCACGGATTGAAGGTGTTGGCGGACGAGGCGCATGGAACACATCTGTATTTTGGTGATCATCTGCCGATGAATGCCATGGAGGCTGGTGCGGATATGGCGGCCATCTCCATGCATAAGTCCGGCGGTTCTCTGACCCAGAGTTCCATCCTTCTAACTGGCAACGGCATGAATGCCAATTATGTGCAGACCATTATCAATATCACCCAGACCACCTCAGCATCCTATCTTTTGTTGACCAGTCTGGATATCTCCCGACGGAACCTGGCACTGCGGGGGCGTCAGTCCTTCCAGAAGGTGACGGAATGGGCGGAGTATGCCAGGGAAGAGATCAACTCCATCGGCGGTTACTATGCCTATGGGCGGGAGTTGGTGAACGGAACGTCGGTGTACGATTTCGATGTTACGAAGTTGTGTGTATTTACCCGTGATATCGGATTGGACGGAATTGAAGTGTATGACATCCTGCGGGATGAGTTTGATATACAAATTGAATTTGGCGACATCGGTAATATTATGGCCTACATTTCCATCGGAGATCGCATCCAGGATATCGAGCGCTTAGTGGGTGCTTTGGCAGAGATCAGCCGCATCTACTCCAAGGACGGCAAGCAGTTTGAAATCGATCGTCAGATGCTTCTGCCGGAGGTCATCAAATCTCCGCAGGAAGCGTTTTATGCCGCCAAGGAACGGCGACGGATTCACGAATGTGTGGGCTATGTGTCCGGTGAATTCGTTATGGCCTATCCTCCGGGAATTCCGATTTTGGCCCCGGGTGAGTTGGTGACAGAGGATATTGTGGATTACATTCTTTATTCCAAAGAAAAAGGATGTTCCATGCAGGGACAGGAGGATCCCAGCTTACAGACATTAAATGTATTGAAGGAGCGTTAGAGATGGAGTTTTGGTTTTCAGAATTGCATTCCCCCCACGTAAAGTTTGGAATTCGTGTGGAGAAGCAGTTGTTCTCCGGACAGAGTGATTATCAGCGGATTGATGTGTTTGAGTCCCCGGAGTTCGGAAAGTTTCTAACCATGAATGGTGGTGTCATTTTTTCCGAACAGGATTGTTTTATTTACAACGAAATGGTGGTGCACGTTCCCATGGCAGTGCATCCCAATGTGAAGAAGGTGTTGATCATCGGTGGTGGCGACGGTGGCGTGGCCATGGAACTGGTGCAGTACCCTTCCATCGAAGAAATTGATGTGGTGGAACAGGATGAGATGTTTGTGGATGTGTGTCGGGAGTATTTCCCGGAGACGGCAGAGGGCTTAGAGGACCCACGGGTGCATATGTACCATGTGGACGCTCTGCGATTCTTGCGTAACCAGAAGGATTCCTATGATTTGATCATCAATGATGCCACGGATCCCTTTGGTGCATCGGAGGGATTTTTTACCAGAGAGTTTTATGGAAGCTGTTACAAGGCGCTGCGGGAAGACGGCGTGCTGGTGTATCAGCATGGAAGTCCCTTCTACGATGAGGATGAAGAGGCCTGCCGGAACATGCATCGGAAAGTGTATCACACCTTCCCCATCAGTCGCGTGTATCAGGCTCATATCCCCACCAGCCCAAGCGGATACTGGTTGTTTGGATTTGCTTCCAAGAAATATCATCCGTTACAGGATTTTCGAGAAGAAGAGTGGAACGCCAGAGGAATCCACACCGAGTATTACACCACGAACTTACACCGTGGCGCGTTCATGCTTCCCAAGTATGTGGAAGAACTGTTAGAAGAAGAGGAGGATCGTTAGATGAGTAGAGTATTAGTCATTGGCTGCGGCGGTGTTGCCAGCGTAGCAATTCATAAGATTTGTCAGGTGAGTGAGGTGTTCACCGATTTGTGTATTGCATCTCGTACACAAAGCAAGTGCGACAAACTCAAAGAGGAATTGTCCGCGAAGACGTCAACCAACATTACCACGGCACAGGTGGATGCGGACAAGACGGAAGAAGTGATTGCACTTATCGAGAAGTTCCGGCCGGATGTGGTATTGAATGTGGCACTCCCGTATCAGGATTTGACCATCATGGATGCCTGCTTGGCATGCAAGGTTCCGTATGTGGATACCGCCAATTATGAGTGTGAGAATACAGACGATCCGGAATGGAGAGCCATCTATGAGGAACGCTGCAAGCGTTTGGGCTTTACGGCATACTTCGATTATTCCTGGCAGTGGGCATATCGGAAGCGCTACGAGGAAGCCGGCATTACCGGATTGCTTGGCACCGGTTTTGATCCGGGGGTTACGTCCGTTTTTACCGCATATGCACAGAAGCATTACTTCGATGAGATTCATACCATCGATATCTTAGACTGCAATGGCGGAGATCATGGATACCCATTTGCAACCAACTTCAATCCGGAGATCAACCTGCGTGAGGTTTCTGCTCCGGGCTCCTACTGGGAGAATGGCAAGTGGATTGAGACCAAGCCAATGGAGATTAAGCGCGAGTATGACTTCGCCGGTGTAGGACAGAAGGATATGTATCTGTTGCATCATGAGGAGATTGAAGCTTTGGCTGCCAACATTCCACATGTGAAGCGCATCCGTTTCTTTATGACCTTCGGACAGAGCTACTTAACCCATATGAAATGCCTGGAGAATGTGGGCATGTTATCTACAACCCCAATCGAATTTGAGGGAAGAGAAATTGTGCCGATTCAGTTCTTAAAGGCCTTGTTGCCGGATCCGGCATCCCTGGGACCACGTACGGTCGGTAAGACCAACATCGGATGTATCTTCACCGGAATCAAGGATGGCAAAGAGAAGAGCATCTATATCTACAATGTATGCGACCACCAGGAATGCTATCGCGAGGTAGGTTCCCAGGCCATCTCCTATACCACCGGAGTTCCGGCGATGATCGGAACCATGTTGGTGGCAACGGGTCAGTGGAACAAGCCGGGTGTATTTACCACCGATGAGTTTGATCCGGATCCATACATGGATGCATTGAACAAATACGGCCTTCCATGGGTGGTGGAAGAGAATCCTGTTTTAGTTGATTAATGGAGTCTAAGATGACATATAACAGTAGAGATGCGGTGCCAACCCCAGCGTATATCGTGGAAGAGGAGGCGTTGATCCACAATTTAGAGGTGCTGCAGCAGGTGGAAGCTGCTACAGGATGCAAGATTCTCTTGGCACAGAAATGCTTTTCCATGTTTTACGAGTATCCGCTGATTGGACGCTATATCAGTGGCTGTACCGCCAGTGGTCTCTATGAGGCAAGATTAGGATCCGAAGAGATGGGTGGGGAGAACCACGTGTTTTCTCCGGCCTATCGGGATGGGGAGTTTGATGAGATTGTAAGTTACTGCGATCATATCAGTTTTAATTCCTTGTCACAGTTGGCAAAATATGGGAATCGCACGGGTGGCAAAAGCTTTGGATTGCGGATCAACCCGGAGTGCTCCACCCAGGGCGACCATGCGATTTACGATCCGTGTGCACCGGGCTCCCGTCTGGGAACTTCCGTTGGAAAGCTGATTGCGGCTGCCGGCGGAAGTGGAGAAGTCTTAGATGAAGCCATGGCCCAAACCCTGATGGAAGGCGTGCTGCAGGGGGTGGAAGGACTGCATTTTCACACCTTGTGTGAGCAGCTGGTCGAACCGCTGGAAGAGACCCTGGCAGCAGTGGAAGCGAAGTTTGGCCCACTGTTGTCCCATATGAAGTGGCTCAACATGGGTGGCGGCCATCACATCACGGCCGAAGGCTACGATGTGAAGTGCCTCATTGCATTGATTCAACGAATCCAAAACACCTATGGTGTGACGGTATACTTAGAGCCGGGAGAAGCGGTGGCGCTAAACGCCGGAGTGCTGAAAACCACAGTACTGGATGTGGTGGAACAGGATGGGATTACCACCTTGATTCTGGATGCTTCCGCCGCCTGCCATATGCCGGATGTGTTGGAGATGCCATATCGTCCGCCGCTGCAGAATTCCGGAATGCCGGGGGAGAAGGCTTATACGTACCGGTTATCCTCTTATACTTGTTTGGCCGGCGATGTCATCGGAGATTATTCCTTTGATGTGGAAGTGGGAATCGGTGATGTGTTGTACTTTGAGGATATGGCCATCTACTCCATGGTAAAAAACAACACCTTCAATGGTATCGGACTGCCACTGATTGTGGCACAGCATACCGATGGAAGTTGTGAGGTGGTTCGTTCCTTTGGATACGAAGATTTTAAAATGAGGTTATCCTGATGGAAATATTAACACGTACACCGGCAGAAGATGGATTCTATATGCCGGGAGAATTTGAAGCGCATCATGGCTGCCTGATGATTTGGCCAACGCGACCGGGCTCCTGGATTTATGGTGCCAAGGCAGCCCAGCAGGTGTTTGCCCAAATCGCCTCAGAGATTGGTAAGACGGAGCAGATGTATATGCTGGTCGGCTCCAAGGATTATCGACAAGCCAGGGAAGCACTGCCGGAGTATGTGCAGGTGGTGCAAATTCCATCGGATGATGCCTGGGCGAGAGATGTGGGACCGACATTTGTCATTGATGGCAAAGGTGGACTGCGGGGAATCAATTGGTCTTTTAACGCCTGGGGCGGTACGGTGGACGGCTTGTATGCTGACTGGCAGCAGGATGATGCAGTGGCAAAAGCCTTCTTATCTCATGTGGATTGTGATTGTTATGATGCATCCCCCTTTGTGTTGGAAGGAGGCTCCATTCATTCGGATGGAGAAGGCACCATGCTGGTGACGGAGGCTTGTCTGTTAAGCGACGGCCGAAATTCGAAGTTGTCAAAGATGGAAATTGAAGAGATGCTAAAGCGCTATTGTGGAGCCAAGAAAGTGATTTGGTTACCACGAGGCATCCACCTGGATGAAACCAATGAGCATGTGGATAACGTGTGTGCCTTCGTAAAGCCGGGACATGTGGTGTTGGCCTGGACAGACGATGAGGAAGATCCCCAGTATCCACTTTCCATGGCGGATTATGAGGTGCTAAAGCGGGAGACCGATGCCAAGGGACGTACCTTTGAAATCACCAAACTTCCAATTCCAAAGAAGCCGGTATGCATTACCGAAGAAGAGTTGGCAGGATTTACCTTTGAAGCGGGTGAAGAGGAACGGACCGTCGGAGAACGATTGGCTGCCAGCTATGTGAATTTTTATATTGCCAATGGCGCAGTGCTGTTGCCGCAGTTTCATGACGAGATGGATTCGGTGGCGGTACGCACGTTGCAGGAGGTATTCCCGGATCGGAAGATTGTTCCGATTTATGCCAGAGATATTATTGTGGGTGGTGGAAATATTCATTGCATTACCCAGCAGATTCCGGCAGGCGGACATCTGCCGTTTCCCGTGGGAAATTCCCGGAATGAGAAGTAGGAGAGGCGTATGAGAAACGTAACTTATGCAGGTATTCAGATGCAGTGCTCCACTAAGGTGGAGGAGAACATTGCCAAAGCTGACAAGCTGGTGCGACAGGCAGCTGCTGCCGGTGCGCAGGTGATTCTGCTGCCGGAATTATTCGAGCGGGTGTATTTTTGCCAGGAACGGAATTATGATTATTATGAATATGCCACACCGCTGGAGGAGAATCCGGCAGTGCTGCATTTTCAGAAGGTAGCGGCAGAACTTGATGTGGTGCTTCCTATCAGCTTCTATGAGCGTTGCGGCAATGTGTTTTATAACACGGTGGCCATCATTGATGCAGATGGAAGTATCCTGGGAATCTATCGCAAGACCCATATCCCGGACGATCACTATTACCAGGAGAAGTTTTACTTTACCCCGGGGGATACCGGCTTTCGGGTATGGAAGACCAAGTATGCCACCATCGGTGTGGGCATCTGCTGGGATCAGTGGTTCCCGGAGAGTGCAAGAAGTATGGCGCTCTTAGGAGCAGAGCTTTTATTCTATCCGACCGCAATTGGTTCGGAACCAATCCTGGATATGGATAGTATGCCCCATTGGAGACGTTGTATGCAGGGGCATGCGGCTTGCAATGTGATGCCGGTGATTGCAGCCAACCGGGTGGGACGTGAGGATGTTACACCATCGGAAGCCAACGGTGGACAGGAATCTGCCCTAATCTTTTATGGATCGTCCTTCGTAACGGATGCCACCGGAGAAGTGGTGGCGCAGTTAGACCGGGAAGAAGAAGGCTATGTGCTGGGCAGCTGTGATCTGGAAGAAGTGCGACAACTTCGAAACAGCTGGGGATTGTTCCGGGATCGCCGTCCGGAGCACTATGCACCAATTCTGCATAGCTAGATTTTGTGCGAAACATAGAATTTGTGAAAAAATACAAATAAAAACATAAAATTTTCTGCCACCTTTTATGGTCCTCTGTTATACTAAAACAAATAGTTGTTTTTTTAATTGGAGGATAAAATGATGTTTCAAAAGAGGGGTAACACTTCGTCTTCCGATGGGCAACAAGATCGGATCGCGGAACTGACACAGGCGTTAGCCGCAGAACAAGAAAAATCAGCATTGCATTATCGCATGCTGGAATCCGTAAACAATAGTACGCATTTGGGAATCTGGATTGCGTATTATGATGAGAACGGGGAAGAAACGGGGGTACATTACTCCTCAGAATTCCGGCGCATGCTGGGATATTCTGAGGCAGAGCTTCCGGATGAGATTGAATCCCTAGGAAAACTGATTCACCCGGATTGTATGGATGCAGTGTTTGCTGCCTTTGGTGCTGCAGCTGCGGACAAGAGCGGACGAACCAAGTACGATATTGATTATCCGCTGTTGACCAAGTCCGGGGAATATCGATTGTTCCATGCGGCAGGAGAATGTCTCCGCCAACCGGATGGAACACCGATCGTATTTATCGGCACATTTACGGATATTCAGGATCAGCGGAATATGGAAGAAATTCTAGCTCACGATCAGCGCCGTCAAAGTGCGGTTGAGATGATGATGCTGGAGGGCTCCTGGTCTATGGATTTGACGAAGTACGATATTTCGGATCCACAGTCACCGATGGTATTTTCCACTCAGTTTAAGAAGATTCTCGGATATTCGGGCCCGGATTTTCCGGATATTATGGAAAGCTGGATTACGAAGATTCACCCGGATGATGTGGAGAAAGCGTCTGCGCAGATGGGACAGCAGTTATCGGATCCAAGCGGTAATACGGTATTTGATATGGAATATCGTATGATGGCGAAAGATGGAGAATACCGCTGGGTACGTGCATTCAGCTATGTGATATGGTCCGATGATAAGCGGACCCCATTGATGGCGGCCGGAACCATCCTCGATATTACGGAACAGAAGAAAAACGCCTCTCGTTTCCGGGATGAGATGGCACCAAGTATTGAGAATTTGCGTCGCGGAATTACCGATATTTCCAAGACGGTGGACACTGCAACCAAGCAGATGAGTGAGATGGCGGAGCGCCAGACGGATGTGGCTCAGTCCGCACAGAAGATTGAGGAATCCGTAGAGGCATCCATGGGTATTATTACCAGCATCCAAAGTATTGCGGATCAGACCAACCTCTTATCCTTAAATGCATCCATCGAAGCGGCACGTGCCGGAGAAGCAGGCAAGGGCTTTGCAGTTGTTGCAGGAGAAGTACAAAACCTCTCCAATTCCACCAAGGAAACCACCAATCAGATTGGCACCATCCTTACCTCCATGGCGGAGTCGGTGAATGATATGTTGGAGAAAATCAAACAAATCAGCACCAGCGTTACGGATGAAAGTGTGGAGATGCAGGAGATTGATACCACCATTGGTGAGCTGCATAAGGCGGCTGACGACATCGCGGAGATGGCAGAAAGTTTGTATAAGTAGAACGGTGAAGGTCACCCTTTTGTTAGGGTGACCTTATTTTTGTGCTTAAAATGTGGTTATAACCACATACAAACACCCAGTGCGGTGGTAGGATTACTTCGATGAACCAAACAATATGCAAGAGAGGTTTTTGTTATGGAAAAGAAGTTAAACTTAAATAAGAGCGTATATGAATTGACCAACCAATATCCGGAATTGATTGCGGTGCTGGCTGACTTGGGATTTACGGAAATCACCAAGGAGGTGGCAAGGAATACGGTGGGCAAGCTTATGACAATTCCCAAAGGAGCGATGGTGAAGGGAATTGACATGGTGGATGTGGTTCTGGCATTAAAGAATCGTGGATATGTACTGGAAGGAAAAATGCCGGATTTTGCGAGACGTAAACTGGAGAAACGGATGGAAGCGCGGGGGCTGAACAAAGATGTTGGAAATCCAACAGAAGAATTAGACGAGCGCACACAATTACTAAAAAACTATGTAGAACGTCTAAGCAAGGGGGAGGATTTGGAATCCGTACGCAAGGACTTCGTGGCAAACTTCACCGAAGTGGAAGCAGGAGAAATTGCAAAAGCAGAGCAGGCACTGATCAAAAGCGGGACACCGATTTCAGAGGTACAGCGGTTGTGCGATGTGCATTCCGCCTTGTTTCACGGAGCAACACAGGCAGAACGTATTGCCAATGCAGAGAAGGCAGTGATGGCTTCTTTGAACGGGAAAACCTATGGATTGGGTATCGGATCCGGGATTGCGGCCGGTCCGATTCAGCGTCAGGATGGTGGTGATCTTCGCTATCAGGAGTTGCGGGCAATCGAGCATCATCCCCTGCAGATCTTTGCGATGGAGAATGAAGCAATCGGGGAACAGTTGAAGAAGCTTCGTAAGGCCGTGGAAGAGAAGGAGAATCTTTTGGACGTATTAAATTACACCAGGGATTTAGCGATTCATTATGCAGAGAAAGGGGACTTATTGTATCCGGTGTTAAAGTTACAGTATGGGTTCTCCGGTCCGTCGGATGTGATGTGGGGTGTGGATGATGAAATTCGTGATGAAATGCGGGCGCTTTCAAGGGAATTACAGGATGATGTGAAAGTGGCAGATCAGGCAGCGTGGCTGGAACGACTGGATGCTGTGATTACACGTGCGGAAGAGATGATTTACAAGGAGGAAAATATTCTCTATCCTTTGTGCGCAAAAAATTTCAGCAAGGAAGAATGGCAGGGCATTGCAAGAGATTTTGATGATTACATCCCGTGTTTTATCGGAAAACAACCACTGTGGCAGGAGGCAACACCGAAGCAGAAGGTGAGTGATATCCGCCAGGAGGCTAATGAGGTACGACTTCCTTCCGGTCATCTGACGGTGGAACAGTTAGATGCGATGCTCAATACCATTCCGATGGAATTAACGTTCATCGATGAAGAGAGTGTGAACCGGTACTTTAACGATGGAAAAGAGATGAAATTATTCAAGCGGCCGTTGATGGCGATTGATCGGGAAGTGTTCTCCTGCCATCCACCGAAGATTGAACCTATGGTACGATCCATCATAGAAGATTTCCGGAATGGGCATAGAAATGCTGTCGATGTTTGGAATACACGGGATGGAGAACCGGTGTTGGTAAAATACATGGCCGTACGAGACAAGGACAATCGCTATGTAGGAACGTTGGAGTGTGTACAGCGCATGGGCTTTGCGAAGGAACATTTTGAGCAGTTAGTGTGAGTCGACGGAATGATGAATGACAAAGTGACGCTTGCGGCAGGTAATGAGTCCTTCTCGTTGCATGCGCCCGAGTTCTTTGGAGAGCGCAGTACGTTCCAAATTTAAATAATCGGCGAGTTGTTGGCGGTCAAATGAAATATCAAATTCCGGACCGCCTTTTTTTAATGCTTCCGTATTGAGGTAGCTCATGACACGTCCGCGGATGGATTTGGGCGAGGTGTGGAAGGAGCGCTGGGATAAACCCATATTCTTTTGGGCAGAGATGAAAAGCAAATTGCGAAGCAGCTTGGTTTTCCATTCCGAAGAGGATGCATGCCAGATGCCATTCAAGTGGAAAAAGATGATGTCGCAATCGGTGTTTGCGACGACATCCACCAGCATAGGAACCTGAGGGAGAAGTGCATAGGTCTCACCGAAGAACTGTCCGGCTTCCACAATTCCCAGGATGGTGTGATTGCCCCAGAGATCATTGCTTTCAATGGTGACACTACCGGAGAGTACCAGGCCCATAGGAACGTTCTGTTGGCCGGCTTGTAAAAGATAACTGCCCTTGTAATAGAACGTTTGCCGATATGCCAGTTGCTCCAGAGCGGTTGCAAATTCGTTGTCGGTCATGCCTTGAAACAGCAGATGTTGTTTTAAAAGCTTCGAATCCATACACGCCTCCTAATGTGGTTGAAACCACAAATCTTCTTGTCTTTAGGGTATCGTAGGGAGGCGAAAAAAACAAGGCGGGATATTGCCCAGCCGAGCTCCTTATGCTATAGTTAGCGACAACTAACACAGGGAGAATATACATGAAGACAATACGAGCGTTGGGGATAAATTATTGGAAATATTGGACGGCAAGTACCGTATCGATGGCGGCAAGTAACATCTTGCAATATGTGCTTTCCCTCTATGTACTGGATGTAACCGGATCGGCGGTGGTGTTTGCCGGCATGCTATCAATCATTTTATTTCCACGGCTACTCTTGACACCCTTGGCCGGGGTCAGTGCGGATCGCTATCGGCGGACCCGAATTATGGCGTTGGTGCTTCTGTGCGAAGTGCTGATACTTGGAATCTATGGTGTAATAAGCAAGACGGTGGACTTGCCACTGGTGGCAATTTTCGCTCTGGTAGTGGCGCTGGAGATGGGGGAGGTGTTTTACGGAGCATCAGAGAATGCAATCATTCCGGATCTGGTGGAAGCAGAACACTTAAAATCTGCCATTGCCATCTCTAAGGCGGATGATGGAATTGTATTTGTAATCAGTCCCATGGTAGGAGCATTGATCTATAGCAATTGGAATCTTGGAATCTGTTTTTTGACAGTGGCAGGATTGAATTTACTTGGCGCAATTTTATTATGTATAACGAAAACGCGGGAACATCAAAAGAATGCAGAAGAAAAGAAAGGCGTTCTTGGGGAGTTTATGGAAGGCGTTAAAATCATACGTGGAGATGCTTTCCTTCGAAGATATATTCTGTCCCTCCCGCTGATTGATGCCTGTTTCGGAGCAACCTTTTCTGTCAGCGTCTGTTACTTACTGCGCCTGGTTTATAGGCTCAATGCGTATGAGTATGGTCTGTATAATTCGGTAACGGCCAGTATGAGTATCTGGGTGCCCATTGTGATAGTGCCATTGGTTAGTAAATGGAAAGCGGATCATATTTATAAAAATGCCACCCGCTTGATTGCTTTGGAACTTGCTTTGATCGGGATTCTGGCTCTGCTTGGAATACAAGGAATCCTTCCGATTCCAGTCTCTGTGGTGGCAATTACAGTCCTGGATTGTCTTACCATCATAGAGGCAATGCCCATGCAGATGGCGGGAAGTATTATGATTCAGACCAAGGTGGAATCCGGATTCCTGGGACGAGTTACCTCGACCCTTGGCATGATTATTTCCGTTGCGGTAGCCGCAGGTGAATTTTGTTTTGGATTTCTAAACGATTCGGTGGGTGTTTGTCCGGCAATATTCATTGGGGCTGTGGGAGTTGGGATTGGAAGCTGGATTTATTCCAGCGGATGTAAACAAGAATAATTTCGTTGTTTTTCCAACATTTTACACAAGCGTGAATTAAATTTCAGCGTAAGGTGAAATGTATTGACTTTGACTTGGAAGAAAACTATACTTTGTCCATCTAACATCATGTTAGATGGACTATTATTTTCTAATACGTGTCTCGGGGGGGACAACGAAGGAGATGTGTTATGGCAGAATTCCAGGAAATTAGCGGTTTGGATGATACGAATTTCATACAAGGAGAAGTGGTCGATCGGGAAGAACTCGGCCTGATGGAAGACGTAAATCCGGAAACTGTAGAACATGTCTATATTGTCTTTACCGATGAGGTATCTATTGCTGACGGAGTCGCAGCGATTGAACAGCAAGTATTAGAAGGTGCGCCCCTAGAGGTTACGCGCACGGACGAGGCGGGTCATGCCATCGTCGCAGTTATCACGGAGCAACAGAGACAAGGAGTGGAGTCGATGGAGGAAATCGCATCCATTCGTGTAGAGGAAGCAGCAACCACACAGGAGATGACAGACGCATCTACGGAAGAGCCGGCAGAAGAAACCACCGTATCGGAAACGCATACGGAAGAGACTACCGGTACCCATGTAGAACAACCAACCACTGTCACATCAACTGTTTCCGTAACAACGATTTCTATTGTTGTTGCAATTCTTCTTTTGCTCATTGCAGGTGCAGGAATCTTGCTGCATCGTCGTTAGGATAAATCTGCATCTTAGGGAATAGGGGCCCCGAGCTTGCATATTTATAAATTATTCACGGGAGGAACAAGCAGAATAATGATGAAAAACAAAAGCACAGCAGCGCTTGCCCTTTTGCTGAGTGCCACACTTGCGTTGGCACCTTGTCAAATTGTAGGCGCAACAGATGTGTCGGAGCCGTCGGCGGTTGATGGTAGCACAGAAGCCGAAGCTCCGATTTTTGAATTGGTGGACCCGGAAGAAGAGGGCTTAGAAGATGCCGCTTCTTCTATAGAAGGAGAAGCCACCGAACTTCCGGTGGAGGAGCAAGACCCACAGGAAGAGACCAGAGTCATCATTGTCATGGAGGGTGACAGTGTATTAGACGCAGGTTTTGATACGAAGGACATCGGAGAGAACAAGGCAGCAGCTGCCATGTCCGAGAAGATGGAAGCAGAGCAGGAAGCCCAGGCCGAGAAGATTTCTGAGGAAGCTTTGGACGGCGAGGACTTAGAAGTAAACTACAGCTTTACTTTATTGACCAATGCGTTTTCAACGGAAGTCGCATTTGAAGACATTGAAAAGATTGAAAAGGTAGACGGCGTTGCAGGAGTCTATGTGGCAGAGCAGTATGAGCCAATGGAAGAAGTTGCAAACCCACAGACCATTACATCCGGTGATATGGTTGGCGGTTACAGCACTTGGGATGCCGGTTATACCGGAGCCGGTACACGTATTGCAATCATCGATACCGGTATCGACGAGGATCATCCTTCCTTCGACGGTGGTGCATATATGGCACACTTAGAGGAAACTGCAGAGGATGCAGGCAAGGAAGTGGCAGATTACAATTTATTGGAGCAGGAAGAGATTGCGGCAGTATTGCCACAGTTGAATGCCACCAAGCGTTTTGATGGACTTTCTGCAGACAAGTTGTATTTAAGCGAGAAGATTCCATTCGCATTTAACTATATTGATAAGGATTTAGATATAAACCATGCCCATGATAAAAAAGGAGACCATGGTACCCATGTTTCCGGTATTTCTACTGCCAACGTATATGTACCGGACGCAGACGCCGAAACCGGTTATGCGAAGCAGCCGGTTGGCGTGGTAGGTGTTGCTCCGGATGCACAGCTGATTACCATGAAGGTGTTTGGTAAAGGCGGTGGAGCTCATACCGATGATTATATGGCAGCCATCGAGGATGCATTGGTATTGAAGGCAGATGTTGTAAACTTAAGTTTAGGATCTTCTGCTGCCGGATATTCTTCTGATACCGAAACGTATATCAACGATATCTTCGAAAAATTAGAAGGCACCAGCACCGTAGTATCCATTTCTGCAGGTAACTCCGGACGTTGGGGTGATGACACCGTATACGGTGCAAACTTAAGTCAGGATGTGGACATGGATACCGTTGGATCCCCGGGATCTTACGTAAATGCATTGACGGTTGCCAGTGCGGTCAACAGCGGATATACCGGATATTATATCGTAGTCGATGGCAATGAAATTTTTGTTACACCTGCATCCGATTCCTTGTCCGGCAATTTCCAGAATCTGGATACCTCTGCCAAAAAAAATGGTACCCAGTTCCCTTATGTATTCTTAGAGAGCAAGGGTGAAGCTTCTGATTATGAAGGCTTAGATGTGAAGGATAAGATTGTATTTGTATCCAGAGGAGCCATCACTTTCGGTGAGAAGCAGATGAATGCAGAAGCAGCAGGCGCAGCCGGTTTGATTGTGTACAACAACACCACCGGAAGCTTGGGTATGACCTTGCAGGGAAGTACCGCTACAACCACACCGACCGTTTCCATTAAGCAGTCGGAAGCAGAAGCAATCAAGAAAACCGGTGAAAAGGTAGCAGAAGGCGTATACGAAGGAACCCTAACCATCGTTGGAAACGCCAAGACAAACCCAACCGCAGCAGACGGATATACCATGAGTGATTTCTCTTCCTACGGTGTACCGGGAACGTTGGATTTAAAACCGGAAATTACTGCACCGGGTGGTAATGTGTTCTCCACCGTTGACAATGGCACTTATGCCAACAACAGTGGTACCTCTATGGCAGCACCATCCATCGCAGGACAGAGTGCATTGGTTTCTCAATACCTCAAAGAGAACCATATCGCAGAAGATAACGATATTTCCGTACGTACGCTGGCTCAATCCCTATTAATGAGTACAGCAACACCTTTACACGAAGGCAATGACCAGAGTCAGCCGGCCTACTCCCCTAGATCACAAGGCGCCGGACTTGCCAACGTGAAGGATGCCATATCTTCTCCATCCTACATCTTAGTTGGTGAGAAGGAAGGCAATGACGGTAAGGTGAAGGTTGTATTGGGCGATGATCCTGAGAAGACCGGAACTTACGCCTTTGATTTTGATGTGTATAACATGTCCGAGGATCCACAGTACTATGTATTGGATTCCACGGTTATGACAGAAAAGCTGGTAGAAAAGAACGGCCAGGGATTCATTACCGGAGCTTCTTATGAATTGTCTCCGGAAGTTACCTTGACGGCAGATGATACCTCCTTGGTTTATGACTTAAACGAAGATGGAAAAATCAATGCCAAGGATCGCAAAGTGTTCTTGCAGGTCGTAAACGGCACCAAGAAGGTGGCTAAGGTTAGCGACAACGAGAAGTACTATGACTTCAACAAAGACGGTGTGGTAAACACCAAGGATGTATATGCATTCGCAAAGCAGTTAAAGGGTGGCGAGGCAGTTGCTGACCTGGGACTGGAATTAGTGAAGGTAGAGGATACAACCAAGATTAGTGCCAAGATTACTTTGTCCGAGCAGGATCGTGCATACTTGGCAAAGTATGAGAATGGTATGTATGTGGATGGTTTCATCTATGTTAACGGTAATGTAAATCTTTCCGTTCCATTCCTTGCATTCTACGGAAGCTGGATGGATGCTCCGATGTTTGAGCATTTTGATTTCATGCAGTATGTACATGATGAGGATTATGCAGAGAATGCGGTAATCTATACCGGTATTTCTAAGACAAACTTCCTGTCCTTCTATCCATTAGGACAAGAGGATGAGATGTACTATGTTCCAAATATGATTGCAGCTGATGCCATGTATGTTGCAGATCGTAATGCGATCAGCTCCGAGAATGGAACCGTATTGGGTGCTCAGTATTTCAGTTTAATTCGAAATGCGAGTCGCTTGATTTTAACCATCAAGGATCAGACAACCGGTGAAGTATATTTCGAGAAAGTCGAGAATGAAAACTATGCATCCTTCGTATCTGACGGTGGATGGAAGAATACCCTTCAGGCATTAACGCTGATGTGGGCAGGTACCGATAAGGATGGTAAAAAACTTCCGGACGGAACCAAGGTTGAGATTTGCTTACAGGCAATCCCAAGCTACTATGATGACGTAGAAGATGTTTCTACCTTGCAGGCACCGGGTATGTTCTTACGTACACCGATGACCATCGATAACACCAAGCCGGTGGTATCCGATGCCGTTCGTGCTGAGGATGGAAGCTATGATTTGACCTTGTACGATAATCGTTATACCGCTGCGGTTACTGTAATTGCCAGCGATAAGAAGACCGTACT
>JAILOI010000083.1 GCA_024690885.1 Lachnospiraceae bacterium | reverse complement strand
CTTAATACGTCCAACTTCTTCTGCATCAAAGCCCTTATACAACAGCTTCTTGTTAAAAAATGTAATCATCTTCTTTTCCTCCCATGACAAGATAATCTACTAGTGTGTAAATTTAGTCATTTCCTTGCCTGTTGTAATTATAACATAGAAGAAAAATACATTCCAAGTCGATTCTTTAAGAAGTACCGATACTCCGGGTGATTAGAAGCATTCTCATACTCCTCCGGAATCACTTTGCGAAGCCAACTCTTCATGGCATCTGGAGCATCTTCATATCGCAGAATACCGTCCTCATCGAAACCCGCGGCTCCAACTGCTGAATGCCGCCGATTGGCGAAGCATGATAATACATTATGTCGTCCCCCCTGTTGTAATGGTTTCTAGGAAAAAGTAAGCCGGTTCAGACATGCTGTGTTTTCTGTAGCAGGCCTGTCTGAACGTCAGCACTAGAAACCGCGTTAGCGGTTTTGTATGTACTGCTACGTTCAGACCGGAAGTGCAAACGATCCTGCGGGAAAATATAGCATGCATGAAGCGGCGTAAATTTTACGGCATGGTCCACTCTTTGGCCTTATTTCGATACTCCGTCGCCAACCGCTGCAGCTCCTCGATGCGACCGGTAGGTGCCTCCACCGGATCGAGGGCGTCCGCCATATGACTGTAGGCATCGGCAATGCGAAGCATCGGTAGATTGCCACCGGCGTGAACATCCAGGATGCACTCCGTGCCATCTAACGCATTGAAAAACCAGATACTGGCTTCCTCGTAATCCTTCTTGGCAAAGAAGAATTCACCCAACTCGCAACAGATTTCCGCACAAGGCGCAACCGCATTGACCTTCATGGAATACTTCAGAAAATCTGCGTCATTCCCCTGCAATCTGGCATTGCGGGCAACGATACAACAAAGCTGGCGGAATAAGTCCACATCCAAATCTTCCTTGGCAAGCACGGATTCGAAAATCTCGGCACCAATGCGAATATCCTCGGTGGAACCACACTTTAATAACTCCTTGGCGTACATCGCATAAAGCTTCTTGGAAAGACGACCCTCCGTCTGGTACGCGCTGGCAAAGATGTGAAAATCCCGCTTCTGATGCAAGGATTCCGGCATATGTAAAATCTCAATATCGCTGTCGAACACCACCGGATCCGTGCGCACCGTCTCATGAATCGGGTCCATCCACTTGAAGGTTCGAAGCCGCTTGTATAACTTCGGCCGATACTCCCAATTGGAGTTTAACACCGACTGTAACCCGTTCTCCACGTATTTCATCTGAACGATTTCCACTTCCGGCATCAACACTTCCTTCAGTTGCAGGAAACGATTGCGGTTTACATCATCGATGACTTCATCCGCATCACAGCTGTAAATGTAATCGCCGGTTGCTTTGGAAAAAGCGAAGTTACGGGCTTTCGAGAAATCATCCACCCAGGTAAAGTCATAAATCAACCGGGTGTACTTCGCTGCGATGGCCTTGGTATCATCGGTGGAACCGGTGTCCACAATAATGATTTCATCCACCAAATCGTGAACGGATTCCAGGCAACGTTCCAACACCATCTCTTCGTTTTTCACAATCATACATAGACTGATACTAACCATGCATCCCCCTTATCCTACTTACTGTAATATCAAAATTACCAAGATACCCAGCACGATTCGATACCATCCGAACACCTTGAAATCGTGCTTCTTGATATAGCTCATTAAGAAACGAATCACAACAACAGAAACCACGAAGGCAACCACACAGCCCACCAATAGGATTGCGACTTCCAAACCGGTCATGGAAATACCCTCGGCTACAAACTTTGCAACCTTAAGTAAGCTTGCACCAAACATCACCGGAACAGCTAAGAAAAAGGTAAACTCAGCCGCAACTTCACGAGACACACCAATCAACAGGGCACCAAGAATTGTAGCGCCGGAACGGGAAGTACCCGGGAACACCGCTGCAATTACCTGGAATAAACCGATAATCAGCGCCGTGTTATAACCAATTTCTGCAATGCTGTTAATGGTAGCCGTCTTCTTGCGATTCCAATACTCAATAACGATGAACAAAATACCTACAATGATCAATGCCAATGCAACCGGAATCGGATGATAAAAAAGCTCATCAATCTTGTCATCGAAAGCAATTCCGATAATTGCTGCCGGGATACAAGCAATGACAATCTTAATCCACATAGCAAGGGCGCCTTCCTTCCAAACCACGCGATTGCGCACTGCCACAGAATCCTTGGCTTTCACACGCTTCATGGTAAATGGCCACAAGGTATTCCAGAACAATACAACCACTGCAAGGATGGCACCTAGCTGGATGACCACCTCAAACATCTTATAAAACTCCGCTGATACATTCAGCGAAACCACTTCATTCAACAGAATCATGTGTCCGGTACTACTGATGGGCAGCCACTCTGTGACTCCTTCTACGATTCCGAATAAGATTGCTTTTAAAATTTCTAACATAGTTACTCCTTTTGTCTCAATTCTTTATCCACGGATAATTATAGTCTATTTCACCCAAATTATCTTCCATAAAATCCATCCATTTCTTCCACCTACTTCTGTGATAATGTCACATACTTTTTCCAAACAATTTGTTATGGTGAGCATATCTTAGTTAAATAATTAACGCAAATTTACCCATAACCCAACGATATATAAGGAGGAAAAAATGAGTAAAACAGTGATTATCGGCGGTGTTGCCGCAGGCGCATCCGCAGCTGCCAGACTTCGTCGTCTGGATGAATCTATGGAAATTATCATATTGGAGCGAGGCGATTATATCTCCTACGCCAATTGTGGACTCCCCTACTACATTGGAGATGTAATCAAAAACCGGGATGCCTTACTCCTTCAGACCCCGGCAATGATGAAGAACCGTTTTGGTATCGATGTACGCGTACAAAGTGAAGTGGTTGCTCTTCATCCGGATGCTCATACCGTCACCATCCAATCTGGCGACGGCCGGACC
Organism: Lachnospiraceae bacterium; assembly: GCA_024690885.1. Lineage (GTDB taxonomy): Bacteria > Bacillota > Clostridia > Lachnospirales > Lachnospiraceae > XBD2001. Next base: position 644 of record JAILOI010000083.1, on the reverse strand, counting down.
TATGAAGAGACCTACGACGATTTGATCATCGCTACCGGTTCTTCTCCCTTTGTACCTCCCATCCCGGGCGTGAATTCCCGCGGGATTTATACCCTCTGGACCGTCAATGATACGGACCGGATTCGTCGCATCGTCGATGAGCAAAAGCCTAAGACTGCGGTAGTTGTCGGCGGTGGTTTCATCGGATTAGAGATGGCAGAAAACCTCTGGGAACGCGGCATCCAGGTAACCTTGATTGAGGGAACCGACCAGGTTATGGCGCCCCTAGATCCGGAGATGGCCGCTCTATTACATCAGAACATGCAGCAGAACCGAGTGGATTTACGCCTTGGTTGCGCCGTCAATTCGTTTGCTGAAACCGCCAATGGGGTTTCCGTTATTTTAAATGACGGAGCATCCGTAGAGGCAGAACTTGTGATTCTCTCCATCGGCGTACGTCCCAACAGTCGTCTGGCCAAGGAAGCCTCCATTGAAACCAATCAGCGGGGCGGCATTGTGGTCGATCATCATATGCAAACCTCTGCAGCCGATGTATGGGCTGCCGGCGATGTCATCGAAGTGGATCATTACATCACACGGGAAAAGACCATGATTCCACTTGCCGGCCCGGCCAACAAGCAGGGTCGTATGGTGGCAGATAACAT
>JAILOI010000053.1 GCA_024690885.1 Lachnospiraceae bacterium | reverse complement strand
CGGTTTTGATATGTTAAAAGATACGGTTAGCCAGATTTTGGGAGAGCGTGTGGACTCCGGAATCAGTAAGGCAATCAAGCGGACGGTGACATCGGTGGACGGTGTATATGGCGCCTATGATTTAACCATGCACAATTACGGACCGGATCGCTATGTGGCATCCATTCATGTGGAAGTGGATGATACGAAGACTGCCGCAGAGATTGACGAGATGACGAGAGAGGTATCCCGCCGTGTGTTTGAAGAAGAAGGCATCCTGCTTTCTGCGGTTGGAATTTATTCCAGAAATACCGGCAACAATCATGCAAGAAAAGTCTTAGAGGACGTGCGTAAGATTGTGATGGAACATGAAGGTGTGCAGCAGATGCATGGCTTCTATCTGGATGAGAAAAACCATAGCATGAGTTTTGATATTATCATTGATTTTGATGCCCCGGATCGCAAGGGCTTATTCGGACACATTGAGGATGAGATTATTTCGCTGTATCCGGAATACCAGGTTCATATCACCATGGATTTGGACTTAAGTGATTAGAAAGGTTTGTAACATATGAAGTTGTGGAAGGATATCGATGCAGAACAATCCCTGGTGGGGGAAGGTCTGGTAACCCTGAAGAAGGGAGAAGGACGTCTGTTAAAATCCGGCGGTGCCTGGATTTTTGACAACGAAATCGCAGAGGTTTCCGGAGATTTTTCCGATGGAGAAATTCTGCGTGTGGTAGATTTCGATGGATTCCCACTGGGATATGGATTCTATAATTCGGCTTCCAAAATTCGGGTGCGCATGCTGGCGCGCTGGGAGAAAAAGGGGATTACACCACGCTTCTTATATGAACGGGTGCAGGCCGCCTGGGACTACCGGAGGAAGACGGTGGATACCTCCTCTTGTCGTGTCATCTTCTCAGAAGCAGACTGGCTTCCGGGGATGGTGGTGGATAAATACGAGGATGTGTTGGTGGTAGAATCCCTGGCATTGGGCATTGATTGTCTGAAAGAAATTATCCTGGCTGCACTTTTAGATGTGTTGGAAAAACAACAGATTTCCATTCGTGGAATTTTTGAACGGTCCGATGCGCCGGTGCGCAAGAAGGAAGGTATGCCGCCATGCAAGGGATGGCTGTGGCTGCGGGATGGCGCTGACGATAGCGTCAACGTAGAGATTACAGAGAATGGTGTCCGCTACCTGGTGGATGTGGAGAACGGACAGAAGACCGGATTTTTCCTGGACCAGAAGTACAATCGTCTGGCGATGCAGCAGTATGTGAAAGGGGCACGCGTCCTGGACTGCTTTACCCATATGGGAACCTTCGCACTCAATGCCGGACGTGGCGGAGCCAGAGAAGTACTGGGATTGGATATCTCCGAATTTGCCGTGGAGCAGGCCAGAGCCAATGCCAAGCGCAACGGTTTAGAGGACGTGGTGAAATTCCGGACAGCCGATGTATTAGACGAGCTTCCGAAGATGGAAGCAGCCGGAGAGAAGTTCGATGTGGTCATTCTAGACCCGCCGGCTTTTACCAAATCCAGAGAGGCTACCAAGCGTGCCATCAAGGGATATCGAGAGATTAATATGCGCGGCATGAAGTTAGTGAAGAACGGCGGAATTCTAGCCACCTGTTCTTGCTCCCACTTCATGACCGAGGAGTTGTTTAAGAAGACCATTCATGAGGCGGCAGGCAGTGTGCATAAGCGTTTGCGCCAGATTGAATTTCGCACCCAGTCACCGGATCATCCGATTTTGTGGAGTGCAGATGAATCCTACTATCTGAAGTTTTTGGTGTTCCAGGTAGTAGACGAACGATAGGAGTACCATGAAGAAGATTTATTTTGTTCGTCACGGACAGACCGTATGGAATGTAGAAAACAAAATTTGCGGCGTGACCGATAGTCCACTGACCGAAATGGGACATCAGCAGGCAATCGACACCGGCAAAGCCATTGTAGACCAGGGCATTCAGGCGGATTATATTCTATGTTCGCCGCTATCACGTGCCCATGATACCGCCAAGCACATCTCCGAGATGACGGGAATTCCGGTGCGCGTGGAGCCTCGTTTGGTGGAGCAAAACTTCGGAAAGTACGAATCTACCCCACGGGATGGGGCCGAGTTCCAGGCGCAGAAGCGACGATTCGTCTACGATTTTGATGGTGGAGAATCCATGATGCGTGTGGGACAGCGAATTTATAATTTACTGGATGAGCTGGCCGAAGATGACAAGGTCTATATTTTAGTAGCACACAACGGCATTGCGCGTGTGGTGCGTTCTTATTTTCAAAACATGGAGAACGAAGCGTATTCCGCGTTCGGAGTGCAAAACTGCGAAGTGGTTGCATATGAGTATCAATAAGGGGATATGAGAATAGGGGGAATAATATGTCAAAATACGAATACCATACAGTAGAAAACAGAGCGTTCTTGCGCGAGATGGGAGATGACCTGGTAAACTTTGGTCGCCGATTCCCATCCCCTCAGGGAGGCTCTTATTATTTGGGAGACGATGGAACACCGTGGAAGGAGCGTCCGAGAGAAACCTGGATTACCTGCCGGATGTGCCACGTCTATAGCATGGCTCATATGCTAGGGTATGCAGACTGCGCACCGCTGGTGGATGCAGCCTTGCACGGATTGCAGACAGAACTGAAGGATACGGTCCATGGTGGGTGGTATGCCGGAATTTCTGCAGACGGCACACATCTGCCCATGAAGCAGTGCTATGCCCATGCCTTTGTAATTCTGGCGGCTTCTTCTGCCCTGTTGGCCAAGCGGCCGGGGGCCAGAGAATTGTTGGATGAGGCACTGGAAGTCTATGATCGCTACTTCTGGAGAGAAGACGAGGGCTTGGCGGTGGATACCTGGGATACGGAGTTTGTGACCCTGGATGCTTATCGTGGCATCAATGCCAACATGCATACCGTGGAAGCTTTTCTTGCTGTGGCAGATGCCACCGGAGATGCCACCTATCGGAAGCGGGCAGAGCGAATCATCACCCATGTGATCAAGTGGGCCAGAGACAACAACTGGCGCATTCCGGAGCATTTCAACGATGCCTGGGAACCGCAGTTGGAATTAAACAAGGAACGTCCGGACGATCCCTTTAAGCCATATGGAGCGACCCCGGGTCATGGTATCGAATGGGCCAGACTGATTACCCAGTGGGCCGTATCGACCTATGGACAGGAAAGCGAATCCACCAAGGACTACGTGAAGATTGCAGAGAAGTTATATCGCAGAGCCATGGAAGACGGCTGGCATGCAGACGGCGCCGATGGCATCTGCTATACCACCGGATGGGATGGAACGCCGGTGGTACACGATCGCATGCATTGGACCCTGGCAGAGGCCATCAATACCGCTTCCGTACTCTATGAGATGACCGAGGATGCCCACTATCTGGAGGACTATGAAATGCTGATGGCCTATCTGGATACGGTGGTGTTGGATCATACCAACGGTTCCTGGTATCACCAGATGGACGCAGCCGGAGCAGTGATGGATACGGTATGGCCCGGCAAGTCCGATTTGTATCATGCGTATCAGGCAACCCTGATTCCATATAATGAGCATGTGGGGGTCTCCATCGCCACGGCAATTGCAAAATATCATAAACTGTAAAAATTTGGCACCACGTTGTTTTACGTGGTGCAATTTTGGTTTTCAGATGAAAAAATCTGTTGTATAATCTTCTCCTATGGAAAAGAAAAAGATTACCATATGTAAGTTCATGGAGCATAGATTAGTAAGGAGCAAGCATGGGTATTGTAGTAATCGGAGCAGTATTTGTAGATATCAAGGGACATCCCCTGATGCAATATATTCCTGCAGGACGTAATGTGGGACGTGTCATCCAGGTACACGGTGGTGTGGCCCGCAACATTGCGGAAGATATTGCCAATGTAGAATTGCGCCCGACCTTCGTTGGCGTGGTGGATGAGAGCGGCATCGGTGAGGACGTGGTGAATAAATTGCGAAATCACAAGGTGAATGTGGATTATGTGCGCAAGGTTAAGGACGGTTTGGGTTCCTGGCTGGCCATCTTCGACAATTCCGGAGATGTGGTGGCATCCATTTCCAATCGTCCGGATTTAAGCGAAATTGCTCGTATCTTAGACGAGCAGGGAGATGAGATTATTCGTGATTGTGATAGTATCATCATCGAGTTTGATATGGACAAGGAAATCTTAAAGCGGGTATTTGCCTTGGCAGAGAAGTACAACAAGAAGGTGTACGCCGCTGTTTCCAATATGACCATTGCAGTGGAGCGAAGAGATTTGTTGAAGCAGACGGCTTGCTTCGTGTGCAATCAGCAGGAAGCCGGTATCTTTTTCTCAGATGAATACGAGGATAAAACACCGGAAGAGATGCAGGAGATTCTGGTACAGAAATTGAAACTGGCCCAGATTCCTATGATGGTCGTCACCCTCGGAGACCAGGGATCGGTTTATGCCACCATCGATGGAGACAACGGCTACGTGGAGGCCAAGAGCGTTCAGGTCATTGATACCACCGGAGCCGGCGATGCGTTTTTTGCCGGAGTATCTATGGGCTTAACCTATAAGAAGACCTTGGAGGAAGCCTGCAAGATTGGAACCCGTTTGGCGGCGTCGGTCATCGCTACCAAGGAGAATGTATGTCCACGCTTCCTTCCGGAGGAGTTTGAGATTGACGTATAGCATTTGCCGACAGGCAACAAGGGAGAAGTTATGTTCAAGACAACGGTGGGGAAAGTAATTGCAATTTTAGGAACCGTATTGGTGGTGGGTGGCGCCATCGGTGGTGTATGTTTGTATCGGTTTGCCACGCCCTGGCTTGCTGCCAAGGAACGGATGGAAGAGTTGATGCAGCAGGACTATGCAATCAATGCGGATGTGGAAGTGCTAAGCGGCAGTATTTTTCCACAGTTTCAGTTTGAGGGTGTGAAGAAAAGTCAGCAGATCCATGGAGATGTACGGGTGGAGGATGTGGTTTGGAGTGATATCTACGCCGGTATTGGTTCTCCGATTTATGTGAACACCCGATATGTTACGGAGCATTTTCTAAGTGGTGTCAAAAGCACCCTCGAGACGGTTCCGGTACTTGGCCCTATGATGTATCCGGCCATTGAAGAGGCATTCCCCACGGGAGATCGCTATATGACGATGGACCAGGTGAGTCAGTTGTTGCGTTATGTGGACCTCAATCAGATTACCGGAAGCGCGCAGCATAC
>JAILOI010000007.1 GCA_024690885.1 Lachnospiraceae bacterium | reverse complement strand
TTTTTGCGGCAGACTTTCGTCTGTCTTGTTGTGATGCTCAGAAATAAAAAAAGAACGATTGAAGATATAAATACCTCAATCGCTCTTGTTGATTCTTTGGTTAATCCCTTAATTGGTCAATGTTAACTTAATGACATTGATACTTACATCGCCTGCTTTCTTTTTTCCTAAAACACTATGCAATCAAACCACTTACTAAGCTTAGTACAAACAATCCGATGCAGGAAACCAGGAATAAAATCATTCCTATATTGCACCAAACCGTCGTCTTCTGCTCCTCCTTCGGAAGTTCCTGTGCCTCCTGGGCATAAGAGATCTTCTTCCGTCCTCTGATGAACAGCACCAATCCAATAATTGCAACTGCAAACATCACTGCTTCATAAAGCAACAAGCCAAAAAAGGAAGGTGACGTTACCAGTGCCAACGGATCTCCTGTCAAGTCCACACCTCTTACCAACATCGGAGCAATGACACCGCCACAGAAGTTAGTAATCATATGCATCAGAATGGTATAAATCACCTTGCCGGTCTTATAGTATACATAGCCCCATACCAAGCCTAAAAAGAAGGCATAAAAGAACTGAGAGAAGTTGCCGTGGAACAGGCCAAACATCAGCGCGGAGGTTACCACTGCAACTCGTCCGCCATACACATGCATACGATCAATCAATAACTTACGGAATAACAGTTCCTCCACAATTGGCGCACACACGGCCATTACAATGGCGGAAAGTACGGACGTATTAGAAACCAGGGACTCCACCGTCATTGCGGTATTGATTCCTACCAATTGAAACAATTGACCAACACCAAGTCCAATCAAATTTCCAACCAGCATTACAAACACTCCGATGACAAAGAACTTCAGCCATCCACCGACGGATAAGGAAGTGGTCTCTCTTAAGTCTTCCCGTGGAATTCGCTTCAATAGCAGATAGCAAATCGGAAAACCGATGCAATACATAGGAATAAAATTACATAGCCAAAATGCCCAGTCCGGCATTCCATTCTCTCCACAAATCATGGTAACCACTGCACTTGTGGCAATCTGCAGTATGGTTGTAATAACCAAAAACAGGAAGATGGACATGCCCATTCCGGAAAAGTTTTGCTTTGCTGTGTGTTCATTCATACAATAAATCCTCCCAACTTTTACATTCTAGTGTGGTTTGTAATGTTCTACCACGAAATATCATCCCATGTAGCATAGCATATCCCATATGCCATTACAATTCTACGAAACGCCTATTCGCCATGATTTGCGTGGTCATTATGGCCACTCTCCCGCAGATACAATGCCATGGTATGATGATGTCCATGACGATCTCCCAACACATAATGGTCATGTCCATGGCTATGGGTAACCGTATGCGTATGGGTGCTTCCATCGTGGGTATGGGTAAAGGTATGCTGGTGCATGTGCTCGTGGTGACGCACCATCGTATCTGCAATCACAAAACCGGTTCCAATCACCATCACTACAAATGCAATTGCATAACGATAGCTTAATGTTTCCTGCAGCAGCAAGAAGGATAAGAAGGCTCCTACAAACGGTGCCATTGCATAATAGGCACTGGTTTTAGCTGCTCCCAAGGTCCTCTGGGCGCGCACATAGAGAAAGATACTTAAACCGTATGCCACAAATCCAAGGAGCATCACGCCTGCCACATCCGAAAACCTCGGTAGCTTCTCTCCCAACAAACACGCGATAATCAATGCTCCACCACCGGAGCCAAAACCTTTTAACACCACAATCTCATGGGAACTTTTCTCCGATATACTACGGGTACAGTTATTCTCCAATCCCCAACACGCAGTAGCAAGGAGCACAAACAAGGAACCATAGGAAAACTGCAGGCCACCTGTCCCTTCCATCGTAAGCAGAACACTGGCAGCCACAATCCAACCGATTGCAATCCACAATCGAAGCGTTACCTTTTCATGAAATAACATCAGGGCAATCAATGTGGTTGCCACAATCTCAAAATTTCCCAAGAGTGATGCCGAAGATGCGGTACCATGGTGAATTCCCAACATCAAGAAAATCGGTGCCACAATATCCAATACAATCATTCCGATGGTATAAGGCAAATCCCCTTTGGACAACCGCTCCTCCGGCTTCTCCTGCTTCCAGTGAAACAGGTACATCACCCCAACACCAACTCCGGCGCCTAAATATAGAAAGGCCGCCATCATCGTCGGATCAATTCGTTGTAAAAACAACTTCGACAACGGTGTATTCATCGCGTACAAAATGGCCGCCAAAAATGCATACCCCGTTGCAATCATCTTTTTTCTCATAAGTCTCCCTCTTTCTATAATAAAAGAAATCGAGCAGGATGCCTGCCCGATTTCTGCTTATAGTTCGTAAATCTTTGTATATTTTGCTTCAATATAATCCAGGAAATCCTTTGGTGTCAGTTCACGACCGGTGATTTCCATAATCCACTCCTTCGGAGTCTGACGGTCTGCTTTCTTCCAGACATGCTCCTGCATCCAGGCATTCACTGCTGCTAAACTTCCGGACTGAATGGCCGCCTCAATATCCACTTCTTCCTTCATGCGGTTGTAGTACATGGCGTTGTACATATTTCCAAGTGCATACGTCGGGAAATAGCCGTAGCCGTCGGTCCAGTGCATATCCTGCAGACAGCCTTCCCGGTCATTGCTTGGTGTAACCCCCAGGTACTCCTTGTACTTTTTCTCCCACAGTGCCGGGATTTCTGCCACATCAAGGCCGTTGTTCATAATCTCTTTCTCGATTTCATAACGGATGATAACGTGGAAGGTGTAGGTAAACTCATCGGACTCGGTACGAATCAGACTTGGAGTTACGGTATTGAGTGCCTCGTAAAATTCCTTCTTCGAAACGCCTTCTACCACCTGTGGCATGCACTCTGCCACCATATCGTAAAGTACATTGGTAAACGCTTCACTACGGCCGATAATGTTCTCATAGAAACGAGAAACGCTCTCGTGCTGCCCCATGGTCTTGTTGTTCAAATGATGCTCCCAGTTTTCCTGTGGTGCATTCAATTCAAACAAACCATGGCCACCTTCGTGAATCACGGAGTACAGGCTGGATGCAAAGGCATCGTTGTAATAATGTGTAGTAATACGCACATCATTTCTAGCCATCTCAGACGTAAACGGATGCTCGCTGGTGGTCATGGCGCCGCGATTCAAATCATAGTTCATAAAGTGTAATACTTTATAAGCCAACTTCTTCTGCTGTTCTTCCGTTACTTCACGGCTCATAAAGTCCGTACGAATCTTCTTCGGGCTTGCCTGAATTTTCTGTAACAGGGGAATCAAGCGTTCCTTGCATTCTCCGAAAATACGGTCCAAATCTGCAACCGTCATGCCCTCTTCGTAATCATCCAACCGGTAATCATATGGGGTTTCCTGCTTCAGCTGTGGCACCTCGCTGCGCAAGGATGCAATGGTGCGCTCCATATCGGTAACCTTGGCCAGTGGCTCTGCAAACAATGAGAAGTCTGCTGCTTCCTTGGCACGACTCCATGCGGTAAATGCTTTCTGGGTAATTCTGGAAAATTCCAGATTCATCTCCGGTGTAATCTTGGAGTTCTTCAACTGGGACTGATACAGCTCCCGCACCAAGGCCCGGTCAAAGGAATCCCAGCTTTCGTCCATCTCCTGATAAGCAGCTTCCACCTCTGCCATAAATTCTTCTGTTTTCATCAGCTTATACGCTTCGTTTCCGAAAAAGGCGATGGTTTCCCCTTGTTCTTCCATCCCCTCCTTCGGGCAAATGGTTTCTAAATCATATTGCAATACACGTACGGCATGGCTGTACTTCTCAAAAAGTTCTGCAGTACGATGGATTGCTTCTAAATGTTGATTCATAATGGTCTCCTTTAAGTTTCCGTATTTCAATGTGGTTATTATAAAACTTTTGGTCATATTTGCCTAGATAACCTATGCTATAATACGCGATATTGAAAGAGGGATTTTTTATGAAAGCTATATTTTTTGATATTGATGGTACTTTAATTGATTTTGACGGCAGCATTCCGGATTCTACCCTAGATGCCCTGCATCGTGCCCAGAAGAATGGACATGCGGTCTTTCTATGCAGTGGTCGTTGCAAAAGTATGATTGACCCGCGCCTGATGGCAATTGGGTTTGATGGCATCATCGCTTCCAGCGGTGCTTATGTCGAATATCACAACCAGGTGATTTCCGCAGAGTTTATGACCGAAGCGCATATCCGAAAATTACTTCCATATATGGAAGCACATCATATGCTTTATATGTTCCAGTGCACTGACAAAGTGGTCGCTACCACTGCTGCCAATCGCTTATTTGCTCTAAATCTGCAGGGCAAAAACGCATCCGAAGAAGATGTGGAACGTCTGATGGGCAAGCGGGTTTCCGAAGATCAGCTCTTAGAAAACTTCGCGAAGTACCCAAACATCGAGAAGGGCAATTACCAGATGGCTGATGTGCCGGTAGATGTGGTACGCCGGGACTTAGCTCCCATGTTTGATGTAACGGCAATGAGCTTTTTGAATGCACCGGATACAGCCGGCGAGATTACCATGGCCGGAATCAACAAGGCTTTCGGTATTCAGAAAGTGATGGATTATCTCCATCTCGACCGCGAGGATACCATCGCTTTTGGCGACGGTCCCAACGACTACGAGATGATTGCGTTCGCCGGTACCGGAGTTGCCATGGGCAACGCCATCGACGAACTGAAGAACTTAGCAGATATGATTACTGACACCGTAAGCGAAAACGGCGTCTGCAATGGTATGATGCGTCTACAATTGATCTAATCTTATTTTACATAGAATGCGACGGCGATTGCTCCATCTCCTGCATAGGTTCCGATGGTTGCACCCACGTGGGTAATTCGTAAATCTTCCTCGTGGCCGTCGTATAATTCTGCACTATCCTGCATGTATTTCTTTAGCATGACATCCGACAATCCGGAATAAGCCAGGCATACCGGGTCTTCCCAATGAATGCCACCTTCCTTATGGATGTACTCACGCAACATATTGTTGCCATTCTTAGAGCCTCTGGCTTTTCCCAGCACTTCCACCACACCATTGATAATGGAGATTACCGGCTTGATGGCAAGCATGGAACCAAGAGTTGCTGCTGTCGCAGAGATGCGTCCGCCCTTCTTTAAATACTCTAAGGTATCAAATACCGCAATGATACGTACACGGTCCACATCCTGCTTCAGTGTTTTGGCAATATCTGCGGCCGAGTACCCTGCATCTCGCAATTGGACGGCCCGCTGCACCTGAATAAACTCACCTACGCACACCTGACGACTGTCCAGAACCCAAATTCCATCCCGATCATCCGCTGCAATGCAAGCGCTCTGGTAGCAACCGGAGAGGTCGCTGGATACGGTTAAACACACCACTTCATCCCCGGCTTCGAGAGCCTCATCAAACACTTCCTCATAACGATACGGAGAAATCTGGCTGGTTTTCGGAAATTCATCGGTTTCGATTAATTTTTCATAGAAATCCTCCGGCATCATGGTGACACCATCATAGTATTCTTCCTCACCAAAACGTACAGTCAACGGAATGACCGTAATATTCCATTCCTTGGCTAATTCCTGGCTTACATCTGCGCCGGAATCCGTTACAATTCTCACACTCATACTTGACTCCTTTCACCCCTCTCAATGTGCCATCATACTGCATTCTTCCACATTATGCAACATTTTGTAATTTTTGTGTATTATTGCATATTGGAGCATATCGAAGAAAAGAGCCGGCAAACAATTGCCGGCTATAAAGGGGAGTATAATATAATTTTTCAATCAAATGATATAGGGAGGGTTTCATTTGATGGTTGTATCATAGCAAGGCTTTGTGAACATTCTGTGTTCAAATTCTTAAAAGAATCTTAACTCATATTGTGCGATTTTTTATAGAGTTTCCGTGCAACTTTCACCGAAAATTTTCGATAGTTTCTGTACAACATCGGTCACATGGCGTTTTTACGCGGTCACACCGTCTTTCCGTTTTGGACAATCTGTTGTCTTCTAAATTGTCAGTTTTGTGCAAAACATAAAAACTATCCATATTTAGTGTTTTCTGTCGCATTGTATCCGAAAAAATACTATAATTAGAATGCTAGAAACAATGGATTTGGGGAAAACTTAGAATGGATGCTTTTGATTTAAAAAAATCCGGCGAATTACCTGACGTAGAGATTAATCTTGCTACTCTGAAATTTGCATTTCAGCCAATTTTTGACATCAAAACCGGCGACGTCTTCGGATACGAAGCACTGATGCGTCCGGGTCAATACACTCCCACGGAAGTGATACAATCTTATGCCAACGTGGACATGCTTGATTATATCGAAGGAATTACGTTTTATTTTGCCACGAAGGCTTTTTTTGATGCAAAGCTAGAAGGAAATCTGTTTCTGAACACCTTTCCGGGCACTTGTATGTCCGCAGATATGGCGGTTCGCACGATTTCTACCTACGGTAGTCAGCTGATGGATCGGCTCTTCATCGAAGTGCTTGAATACACCAAGCTGAATCCGACTGCTTGGGCAACGAAGAAGAAAGTCTTAGAAGACACGGGATTACGCCCGCGGTATGCCATCGATGATTTTGGAACCGGGGAAAACTTCAATCTGCGCTGTATCCGGCAATACAAGCCGAACCTGGTGAAGATTGATCGTCAGTTCATCTCTCATATCGATACGGATTTACGGAACCAGGAAATCGTGGATGAGATGATTCACTACATGCATGCCTCCGGCATCCAGGTGTTGGCCGAAGGTGTCGAGACGGAAGCGGAATATCTCTATCTGATGAAGAAGGATATCGACTACATGCAGGGCTTTTATTTGGGGAAGCCTACCATCTACCGATAATACAAGCGGCGCAAGGAATTTCCTTGCGCCACTTTTTTATGTTTAAAAAGCAAACATTTGTTCTTGATTCTTCTCTCCCACCATCTTATAATAGATGCACGGAGGTGATCGTATGGCTGGCTATGTCCATGCACAGAAGTCGCTGGATGTCATATGCCAGCACAAACAAAACGGAGATATTATTCCCTTGAAGATTCGTTTACAAGACGAGGATGGAGAGTACCAGGCCTACACCGTGAAGGCTTATCGTTGTACCAATCTCAATAAGACCATCAATCCCCAGCGTCAATCCGTCGTCACCTTCGAATGCAAGATTACTGCCTTCGGCCGTGAGCACGTCATCGGCATCTCTTATAGTTTTGCCGATGGTCTCTGGAAGGTCTTAGGAACCCGGTTTTAGCAATAGAGTTCCCGCTTCCGCTCAATCATCTCATCCACACGGGCGATGTATTGCTCCACGTCCTTTACATTCTCACATCGCTCCACCTTCTGCTCCGTTGCAATGCTTCCATCCGGATTTCGACGAATCATCTTGCATGCACTACCGGCGCCTAGGGCCACAATATCTTCCTGCTCTTCCATAATCAGGATATTGTAGATTCCTTCCTCGCCCTCTCTGGCAAATCCGATATTCTCCAGATTTCCGGAAATCTGCTTCTGACGATAGAGATAGTAGGGCTGCATTCCCATCCGCGCGGCAGACGCCATCACTTCATCCATAATGTCGTGGTCCGCTGACTGTAGAATGTTCTCATACTTATCCCACTCGATGTTCAATCTTGCGGAACGTTTGATGGCCAGGGAATGCACCGTCAGATTATCCGGCGCCATGGCTTCTACCTGTCTTAAGGTATCCCGGACATCGGCTAAGTTTTCTCCCGGAAGTCCCACAATCAAATCCATGTTAATCAAAAATCCGCGGCCACCGGCTGCCTTCTGCTCCTCGGATAAGCGTCTGGCCAGTGCATAAGTCTCTTTGATCTGCTCCACCGTATGAAACCGTCCAATCAAATCCAGGGTTTTCTGCTGCATGGTCTGTGGATTGATGGAGATTCGACTGACGCCATGCTTTAAAAGCACCCGTAATTTTGCCTCGGTAATGGAATCCGGACGACCGGCTTCCACTGTAAACTCTCGTACCGCGGACAAATCCACTGATTCCTCTAAACAGGTAATAATCTCATCGAGGGCCTCTGCGGATATGGAGGTCGGCGTTCCACCACCGAAATACACTGTATCCAACACCCGGTCACGGAAGTGTTCTCCCACGAAGGCAATTTCCTTTTTTACTGCTTCTACATAGCTTGCCACCCGATCCCGATATACCCCAATGGGATACGAGGAGAAGGAGCAATACAAGCAGATACTTGGGCAAAATGGAATTCCAATATAGAGGCTGTACTTATTTCTGGAATCTCCGATGATGCGAAGCTCCCGCATGGCAATCTCACAAGAGAGGTCAATCTTCTCCCGGGAAGTCAGATAGGTGTCTGCCATCATCGCTCTCACTTCTTCACGGCTCGCTCCCGCCTGAAATTGCTTCAATGCAATCTTGGTGGGACGAATACCGGTCAATGTCCCCCAGGGCAAACTGCGTCCGGTACGCTTCTGCAAACAATCATAGAGCAAACGCTTCAAGCGATTCTTGGTATCGCTGCGATTACTGCTATCAATCGCCATAGCACCGGCCACCTGTCCACCGATGTAGATGGTAATCTCGGAGATATCCACATCCAGGCCGATTCCATCCCCCGCCTTAGACCAGGCACATATTTCTGTTCCCGTCATCCGTGGATTCCAACCGGTCACCACCTGGGGCTTCTCCCCGGGATAGAAGGCCGACACCAGGCCATAGGCATCGTATAGAAAACTTTCCAGATTAATTAGCAACTGCATCTCGACATTCCTCACACGAATTTCGTTTCAAAAATCCGATATAAAACTGGGAGAATACCAACGTACTCAAACTCCATGTCAGTGGATGAATAAAATAGATGATATTGGTGTAGCCAAAGCCCTTGAGGCAGACTTCCAAAATCGTCACACGTAAAATACACCAGCAAACCAGCATAACCCCCATCGGGATGACGGAACGACCGGCTCCTCGCATCACTGCGGAGATGGCATGGGAAAAGGCCAGCATAAAATAAAACATAACGGTATATCTGGATTTTAAGGTGCCAATCTCAATGACTGCCGGCGTCTGGTCAAAGGCCGCAATGAAGGTTGGTGCAAATACGAAAATAAAAATACCGATAACCTCTGCACAGATACAACAGATTCGTACGCCAAATCGGGCACCATCCCTGGCACGTCGCTTCTCACCGGCACCTAAGTTCTGACTGATATAAGTGGTAATTGCCATGGTAAAGCTGGTAATTGGCAAGAAGGCAAAGCCCTCAATCTTGGCATAAGTTCCCATCCCACTCATCATGGCCGGTCCAAGGGAGTTGATACTAGACTGAATCAACACATTGGAGATGGCAATGATGGAATTCTGTAGTCCGGATGGCAATCCGTTGACCAAGATGCGGCGCAGGGTTGGAAAATCAATTCCCACATCCGCCAGATGCACCGATACCGATCCACCGTCCACCATTAACCGATGGAGACACAGGCAGGCAGAAAGCACCTGAGAAATTGCGGTTGCAAGACCTGCAGCTCCGGCTCCCATATCCAAGCCTACAATAAACACCAAATCCAATACCACGTTGGTTACGGAAGATACAATCAAGAAATACAAGGGATGCTTGGAATCTCCCGAAGCCTGTAAAATACCAACGAAGGTGTTATACAATACAACGCCCAATGCGCCATAGAAATAATTCCGAAAGTATGCCACGGAATCCGGCATCACCTCTGCCGGCGTATGCATCAGTTCCAAAATCCAAGGAGTGCACAGCACGCCAAATACCATGAGGAACAAACCGGCAATGATACCCACTGCTACCGTGGTATGTACGGCCTTGTGGGTACGCTGGGGGTCTTGGGCTCCCAGGAAATGAGCGATGACCACACCGGCACCGGCAGAAACGCCCTGGAAAAAGCCAATCATTAAAAAAATCAAATTTCCTGCAGAAGAGACCGCCGCAAGTGCGTTACTTCCCAGGAAATTTCCTACAATCAATGAATCAGCCGTGTTATAAAGTTGTTGAAAAAAATTACCCAGCATCAACGGCAGCGCAAACGAAATAATGCGCTTTGCCGGTGAACCGGTAATCATAAGGTTCTTATCGTTCATACAATACTCTTACTACTTATACTAAAAAAGGATTATATTTTTTCTCCTCACCAATGGAGGTGGGCTCATTATGACCCGGAAGCACACACACCTCATCCGGTAAGACAAACAGCTGCGCCTTCACACTACGCACCAAGTCCGACATACTGCCCTCCGGGAAATCCGTACGTCCGACGGAACCGGCAAACAGGGAATCTCCGGAAAAAAGGACCTGCTCCTTGGACAGATAGAAACAGCAACCACCCGGCGTATGGCCCGGTGTAAACAGAAGCTCAATCTCGAAACCACCTAAGGTGAAGTGTTCATGGTCCTGCAGAAAGACATCCGCCTGATAACTGGTGGCATGGAAATTCATATCACCGGACAAATTCAACCGTGGATCTTCTAGGGTGCGACGCTCACCTTCGTAAGTATATACCGGGAGGGTATATTCCGAAAGTTCCTCCTTGAGCGCAGCAATTCCATCTGCATGATCAAAATGTCCGTGGGTCAGAAGAATTCCAACCGGGTCATATCCGTGGTCACGAATCCGCTCCGCCAACTGCTTGGCAGCTGCACCCGGATCTACCACAATCAACTGCTTGGTATCATGATTCAATAGAAAATAGCAATTGGTCTGCACCGGTCCCACCACATAGGTTTCAATTGCAAAATCCGCCATAACTTCTCCCTCCATGACAAACGAAACAGCGTAAAGGAAAGCGCCCTAGCAACTTAGGACGCTTAGCCTGTGGAACGTTCAATATCAATGACGCTCTCAACCTGACGAATCTTCTCCGCCAGGGCATCCAATTCTCCACGACTCTTGACTCCGAAGGAGACATCGATGGTGGCAATTCCCTGCTTACTGGTGCGGGAATGAATGGATTGAATATCAATATTGCGCTCGGTAAAAATCTTGGAGATGTCTACCAGCAAACCGGTACGATTGTTACCGAAAATATGAATCTCTGCCGCAAATAAGCTGCCGCTCTTCTGATCCAGAAATTCCGGTTGCCACTCTGCTTCAATCAGTCGTGGTTTCTCAAACTCCGGCAAATTTATAATGTTAATGCAGTCCGTACGATGGATGGAAACACCACGGCCTCTGGTTACAAATCCAACAATTTCATCTCCCGGTACCGGATTACAGCACTTGGAGAATCGTACGGAAATATCGTAAAGTCCCTTCACCACAATGCCATGCTTGGACTTGATGACACGCTGCGGATGGTCCTTGTTCACTTCGTTGTCGTTGGCATTTAGGACGTCTTCATCGGTGACCTGAATCGGATGATCCTTGAGATAGGAATCATACATCCGGTTTAGAACCTGGCCTTCCTTCAAACTGCCCTGTCCAACTGCTGCCAGAAGATTCTCCCAATCATGGAAGCCGTACTTGCGGATAACCACGTTCTGGTATTCCGGCTTATTGACCTCACCCAGGTTCATGCCCTTGGTCTTGGCGGATTCAATCAGCAACTCTCGTCCACGGTTCACATTGTCTTCCTTGCTGACACTGCGGAACCACTGATTGATTTTATTCTTGGCCTGGGTCGATTTTACAATCTTCAACCAGTCACGGCTCGGTCCCTTGGAATTCTGGGATGTAATAATATCAATACGATCGCCGTTCTGAATAACATAATCAATTGGAACCAGACGTCCATTGACCTTGGCACCCACCATCTTATTACCCACCGCAGAATGAATGCTGTAAGCAAAATCAATCGGGGTAGATCCATTCGGAAGGTTCTTCACATCACCGGTTGGGGTGAAGCAGAATACCGTATCTCCAAAGAGATTCAAATCATCCTTCAGGAGGCTGACAAATTCCTTGTTATCGGACATGTCCCGCTGCCACTCTAAGATCTGACGCAACCAGCTTAACTTCGCTTCCTCACCGGAAACCGTAGAGCCCTCGCCGCCTTCCTTGTACTTCCAGTGCGCTGCGATACCGTATTCTGAAGTACGATGCATCTCATAGGTACGAATCTGGATTTCAAACGGCATACCGGTCGGTCCGATTAGGGTGGTATGCAGTGACTGATACATATTGGGCTTTGGCATTGCGATGTAGTCCTTGAAACGCCCCGGAATCGGGGTATACATCTCATGAATCACACCCAATGCAGCGTAACAATCCTTCACATCCTTGACGATGATACGAATGGCAAACAAGTCATAAATCTGGTCTAAGGTCTTGTGCTGATTGATCATCTTCTTATAGATGCTGAAAAAGTGCTTCGCACGACCGTATATCTCCGCTTCAATGCCGGCCTCTTCGATGTGACGGCGCACCTCTTCTACCAAATCCTGAACGTAGGTATCCCGCTGCTCCTTACGCTGGGCAATCTTCTCCACCAAATCGTAATAAGCATCCGGTTCCAAATACTTCAGGGATAAATCATCTAATTCAATTTTGATACGGGAAATACCAAGACGCTGTGCCAATGGCGCGTAGATTTCCATGGTCTCTCTGGCCTTCTCAATCTGCTTCTCCGCACGCATGTACTTCAGGGTACGCATGTTGTGGAGACGATCCGCAAGCTTAATGATAATGACGCGGATATCCTTAGCCATGGCCAAAAACATCTTACGCAGATTCTCCGCCTGAACTTCGACCTTGTCCGCATCGTAGGCCAACTGACCCAACTTGGTGACACCGTCTACCAGGAGGGCAACTTCCTCGGAAAACTCCTGGGCAATCTCCTCCCGACTCATCACCGTATCTTCCACTACATCGTGGAGCAAACCGGCTACGATGGTTTCCTTGTCCATCTCCAAATCTGCCAGGATGATGGCAACGCACAGCGGGTGAATAATATAAGGTTCCCCGGACTTACGCACCTGATTCTTGTGCGCTTCCTTGGCAACCTGATAAGCCTTCTCAACCATGGAGAGATCATCACTGGGGTGATACTTGCGAATCCGTTCAATCAGTTCCCGGTGTAACTCATCCTCTTCCACAAAGTCGTGAGTGGAGATAACGGCCCGGTTTGGCTTACTGATTTTCGCTTCCAGTTGTTCAAATTCTTTGGATGATAAATCTGCCATAAGCCGCCTCCTTTCTCACATTGTGGCCTCAAAGGCCCTAGTTTCGTAATTTTTACTAATTATAATAATTCCATTGCACAAAATCAATATGCATCTGACCAAACATCTTCCTGTTTTTCGCCGTTTAATTGTAGCTTTTTAAAGCCAAGCTTTTGCATGAGCCCCACAGATGCGCGGTTTCTGCTATCCACACGGCAGACAACCCGCTTTTTACCGAGGGTTTCATGGGCATAGCGCATGATGGCTCCACAGACTTCCGTGGCATATCCCCGGCCCCAATACGGCTTGGCAATCAAATACCCCATCTCCACGGTATCCTCCGGCCACTCTTCCTTGGATTCCACACCTGCCCGTCCAACCAGGGCACCGCTTTCCCGTTCGAATACCAGCCACATGCCGTATCCGTACAGCCCATAGACGTATTGGATGTAGTTTTTCTCGTACTCCAATTCCTCCTCGTAGGCAAAGAGCGGTTCGACGAAGCGGGTCATCTCCGGATCGTCGTACATCATAAACAGCTCCGGCAAGTCCCGAAGCTCCAGTTCCCGCACCCGTAGGCGCTCTGTTGTCAGAATCTCCATGGGAATCCCGTAAAAACGATGGTGTACCCGCGTCAGATAGTCATCTTCAATGCCTGCAAAGTCCAGCAAAATTTCCGAACAGGACAGGCCCCGATCCTCGGGATCATATCCAATCACCGGCACGTTGGCCGCAATGCAATCATCGATGTCTTCCTGGGTATCGCACACATACACCTTGATGTCGTCTCCCACCCCATACTCTCGTTTCATCCAAACTCCTTTGGTAAGAAAAAGAAAGACCCGGTTGGGAATCTCCCGGGTCTTCCTGCCTTAATGTTTCGGATTGTAAATGCGAATGGAATCGTCCTCCCAGTCCTTCGGCAGGGCAATCTCCCCTTCGAAAACGGTGGTTGCAGGACCGGTCATATAAACCTCATCCTTCGCTCTGTCATATTCAATCAAAAGGTTACCGCCTCGTAACTGTAACTCCACCGTATCCTCGGTCAAGCCATTCAGCACCGCTGCAACTGCGGTTGCACAAGCGCCGGTACCACAAGCGAGGGTCTCCCCGCTGCCACGCTCCCACACACGCATGCGGATGTGTTTGCGATCGATGATATTGCAAAACTCCGTATTGGTGCGCTTCGGGAAGGTCTCATGGAACTCAAACTTCGGACCAATCTCCGGCAAATCCAGCTGACGCACGTCCTCGTCCAAGAACATCACACAATGAGGATTTCCCATGGACACACAGGTCACCTGATAGATGGTTCCGTCAATCTCCATCGGCTCGTTGATCATCTGCTCTCCCGGGAAGGTCACCGGAACCTTGGCTGCCGACAACTCCGGCTTGCCCATATTCACCCGAACCTCATCCACCTTGCCATCCTGCACATGCAGTTCTAGGGTTTTAATACCGGCCAAGGTTTCAATGGTTACGGTGGTCTTGTCCGTCAAACCGTAGTCGTACACATACTTGCCGACACAACGCACACCGTTGCCGCACATCTCGCCACGACTTCCGTCTGCGTTATACATTGCCATCTCGAAATCTGCCACCTTGGATGGATTGATGAGAATCAGTCCGTCGGATCCGATTCCAAAGTGTCGATCGCTTACAAAAATAGCGGCCTGCTCCGGATTCTCCAATGCTTCCTTGGTGCAATCCACATATACATAGTCGTTGCCGCATCCCTGCATCTTCGTAAATTTCATCTGTCTCACCTCAATTATTCGTAGAAAAAAGTCCGTACCGTCTCGTAGTTTAAGGTTCCCCCGAACAAATCCAGTGCACTACCGATGGTTAAATTAATCTTGCCTCTGCCAACCTGCTTCATATCCAGGATGTCATCATAACTGCCCACGCCCCCGGCATAGGTAATCGGAATTCCGTCATATTCTGCCAGAATCTCCACCAACTCCTCGTCGATGCCTTCCTTCCGGCCTTCCACATCCGCTGCATGTACCAGAAACTCATCGCAATATGCACTCAGTTCCTGCAAAAGTTCCACGCTTACCTGTTCCTTGGTAAAATTCTGCCAGCGGTCTGTCACTATATAGTAGTTGGAGTGCCGCTTCTTACAGCTTAAATCCAGCACAATGTGCTCCTTGCCCACTGCGTCCACCAACTTCTTCAAGTTCTCGTATTGTATTTCTCCGTCCCGGAACACATAGGAAGTCACAATCACATGGGAAGCCCCGGCGTCCAAAAACTCCTTGGCATTCTCCGCTGTCATTCCGCCACCTACCTGAAGTCCACCCGGAAATGCACGAAGCGCTGCCATGGCCTGCGCCTTCGTTGCCTCATAATACGGCGAATCCTTCTTGTTCAGAAGAATCACATGTCCGCCATACAGGCCCTCTTCCTGATAGAACTTTGCAAAAAAGTCCGCGTCCCGTTCCGAGACGAAGTTCTCCGCGGCTGCATCCCCTTCATCTTCCAAGGATGCACCCACGATCTGTTTGACCTTCCCATTATGAATGTCAATACACGGTCGAAATTCCATATTAACCCCTTTATCTGTACTATTTGATAGAACCTATTCTATCACAATCCCTCGCCCACGTGTATATTTTTGTTTGTTCCCCCGCCCTTCTTGCTTGGTCCCCCGCCCACGTGGCGTTTCCTTTTTTAGAACGTGGCCGCTTTATGCCCCTCGGCTCTCTTTCTGCCCTGCCCCGTCTTTTCGATTCCAATTCCGCTCGCCAACCAGAATTTGCGCAGCAAAAACCTACACATGTGCCATCGCCAAAGATTCAATCCATTTCATTGTTTGGCTCTCCGCGCCATCCATGGCGCTCCGTGGCACATGTTTGGTAGGCTTTGCTGCTGATTCTGCTAAGCTCACTCCAAGTCACAAAAAGACGGGGCACGACAGAAAACGAGCCAACGACCAAGAGCGTGACTGCTGTAAAAAAGTGCCTATCGTGTGCGGGGGCAAGTACAGAATTTCTCCACCACCCCGCCGTCCGTGGGTTTCTTTCTTTGTGCGACTTGAAACGCGCTTAGCAAAATACGTATTGTCTGCTGCAAAGCGTATGCTACGGAGCGCCATGGACGGCGCGGAGAGCCAAACAATGAAATGGATTGAATCTTTGGCGTTAGCATACGCGCAGCAAACAATACGTAATTTTGATTAGCAAGTGGAACTGGAGACACAAAGAAAGAAACCCACGGACGGCGGGGCATGAAAAAAAAGACACAGCCGGACGGCGGGGAAGAACATAAACAAAAAAATCCCGCACACGAGGTGCGGGATGAAAATTATTCGTCAACGGAATAGTTAGGAGCTTCCTTGGTGATGTGAATGTCATGTGGATGAGATTCTTTGAGGGAAGCGGCGGAAATCTTAACGAACTTGGCGCGATCGTGAAGTTCTCCGATGGTCGGGCAACCACAGTAGCCCATACCGGAGCGAATACCACCGATGAGCTGGAAGACAACGTCTTCGAGGGAACCCTTGTAAGCAACACGGCCTTCCACGCCTTCCGGAACAAGCTTCTTGGCACCTTCCTGGAAGTAACGATCCTTGGAGCCGTTCTCCATAGCGGCGATGGAACCCATGCCACGGTAAACCTTGTATTTACGACCCTGGTATAATTCGTAGTCACCAGGAGCCTCATCACAACCTGCAAACATGCTACCCATCATGCAGACATTACCACCGGCAGCAAGAGCCTTGGTCATGTCACCGGAGTACTTGATACCACCGTCAGCGATGACCGGGATGCCGTATTCCTTGGCAACGTTGTAGCAATCAACGATAGCGGAAATCTGAGGAACACCGATACCGGCAACCACACGGGTGGTGCAGATGGAACCAGGTCCGATACCAACCTTGACAGCATCAGCGCCAGCCTCGATTAAGGCCTTGGCAGCTTCACCGGTTGCAATGTTACCGGCAATAACCTGAAGGTCCGGATAGGTGGCTTTTACTTTCTTAACCGCTTCGATGATGTTCTTGGAGTGGCCATGGGCAGAGTCCATAACGATGACATCAACCTTCGCCTTCACAAGAGCATCTACACGCTCCATCATGTTACCGGTAATACCAACACCGGCACCGCAGAGCAGACGACCCTGGTCGTCCTTGGCGGACAATGGGTACTTAATCTGCTTCTCAATGTCCTTGATGGTAATTAAGCCACGTAAGTAACCGTCTTCATCAACGATTGGAAGCTTCTCCTTGCGGGCAGCACCGAGAATCTTCTTCGCCTCTTCTAATGTGATGCCAACCGGAGCAGTAATCAAATTCTCGGAAGTCATAACTTCCTTGATCTTGCGGGTGTAGTCCTCTTCGAACTTCAAATCACGGTTGGTAATGATACCCACCAATTTGCCGTTCTCCGTAATCGGTACACCGGAGATACGGAACTTCGCCATTAAGTTGTCCGCATCCTGTAAGGTATGTTCCGGAGAAAGAGAGAAAGGATCTGTGATGACACCATTCTCAGAACGCTTTACCTTGTCTACCTCTTCTGCCTGCGCCTCAATAGACATGTTCTTATGAATGATTCCGATACCTCCCTGACGAGCCATCGCAATTGCCATACGGTGTTCAGTAACCGTATCCATTGCTGCACTCATCATTGGGATGTTCAGATGTATTTTCTTGGTTAACTGAGTTCCCAAATCGATCATGTTCGGGGTTACCTCCGAATACTGGGGAACCAGTAATACATCATCAAACGTAATGCCATCGCCAATAAAAGTTGCCATGATTTTCCTCACTTTCTTTCTGTGAATTCTCTACAATATTTAATTAAGAATTTTAGCAAAAAAGCTGTGTGTCGTCAACGGACACATTGCCCTTTTTACAATAATTTTTCTAAGAAAAAAGGGTTATGCCCCCACGGACATAACCCTCCCGATCATTACAACATATGCGCACGAAGCTCATCGCCGGACAATGGAGACAACTGTGCCGGTGCCACATCAAATACGGTGCGTCCGCCACACTGTCCGTCTGCTGCCATACGAGCAACGGCTCTTGCATAAGCAACCAATACCGCTCCGGTAAATTCCGGATTGGAATCTAAGTTCAAGCTATACTCTACCACGTGCTTGGTTCCTTCAGAAGAAGTACCGGTATAAATCACAGCACCGCCATGTGGAAGTCCACTATGATCACGCTTCATCTCCTCTTCGGTAATGAAGTGTACGGTGGTATCGTAATCGGAGAAATAATTTGGCATGGTCTTAATCTCGTTCTCGATTCGTGCCAAATCAGCGCCCTCTTCTGCTACAACGAAGCACTCTCTGGTATGCTTCTCACGTGTGGTAAGGGTTGGATTCTCTCCTGCACGTACACGCTCCAAAGCCGCCGGTACCGGAATGGTATACTGACGTGCATCCTTCACACCGTCAATACGACGTACGGCATCAGAGTGTCCCTGGCTAACGCCCTTGCCCCAGAAGGTATATGCCTCTCCATCCGGCAGAATGCTTGCTGCATATACACGGTTCAAAGAGAACATACCCGGATCCCATCCACAGGAAATCAAACCAACATGGCCGGACTTCTTCGCTGCTGCATCCACATTCGCAAAGTGGGTTGGGATATTGGCATGGGTATCAAAGGAATCAATCACGTTATACATTGCTGCATACTTCGGTGTCATCTCCGGCAAGTCTGTCGCACTACCGCCACAGATAATCAATACATCAATATCTTCCTTACCGGTATCCAAATCAGCTGTTGACTTCACTGCTGCAGAAGGAGTTGCAATACTTAAGCTACTTGGGTCACGTCTGGTATAAACCGCAACCAATTCCATATCATCACTCTTCTTAATCGCAGCTTCAACACCACGACCAAGATTTCCGTATCCTAAAATTCCTACTTTCATCTTTTCCCTTTCCTAAACAAAACACATTGTTCACAATCGAATCACAAAAATTTTAGCACAAACTCCCCTCCTGTACAAATAAAGAAATCATAAACTTCTTCTCCCCCTATTTCCATGGTTATCCACGGGCGACTTTCTTTTTTCCCACCAGCGCCTGCCCACTTCCCCACTGCATTTGTCGCCCCCGCCGCTGCCCGGGGCCCTGTAAGGGTGGATGACTAGACCGTGCATTTTAGAATGCGTTTTTCTAACGGTTGCAGTGGCGCATCTTGCGATGAGCAGTGTTCTTTTAAGGTTTTACAGCGTAAAAAGGCTGTGTGTTGGTTCGCGGACACAACCAAACATTGCAAGGAACACCCATGGTAGTGGGCGTGGGCAAACTGCGACCAAAACCTTTGCACACGCCCCACTATCATGGAGTGTTCCGTAAAAAAGGCGATATGTTATGTCCGCGACCACTCACACAGCCATCTTTTTACACTGTAAAAGCCGGCAAGAACACTGCATGGGATGCGCCACCAACAACCGGTAAGAAAAACAGGCATTCAAAGCACATGGTCTAGCACCACCCTTACAGGGCACCGGGTCGCGGCGGGGACAACATCCCCTTGGGAAGTGGGCACACCCCTAACAAAAAAAGAACAGCCCGTGGCTGTTCTTAGTCGTGATCTTCGAAGTCTTCGTAGCCCCGGAAGAAGCCGGCAGCAATATCGAAGATAATCCAAATACCACCGAGAACGGTGGAGGATAAAAAGATTTTCAAAAGGTTGATGAATAAGAGATGGAGGGTCAGTCCACCATTGGTGAAGTAGAAATAAATCCAATAGATGGGACGAACAAACATCCAGTATCCACCGATGTATAACGCCAATAAAGAGCCGACGGTACTAAGAATTGCGGCAATGGCACGTTGTACAATTTTAGTCATGTCTTCTGCTCCTTTCTACCAAAAAATATAAAATCCGATGGCGCCAAGAAAAATGCCAAATAAGGCGCCGGCGATTACGTCCTTGGGGAAGTGAACCCCACCGAAGACCCGCAGGATGGCAAGGATGACACCCAGTAGCGCCATCACCATCGCCATGGATAAATCATACTGAAGGAAGGCCATGGCAATCAAGAAGATGGAGCAAACATGGCGACTGGGGAAGGATTTACCGAAGGTTTCCTTGTGAATGATGGGTTCAAACTCATAAACTTCATAAGGACGCTTCCAGTCAAGCATGTTGCGCACCATGGTACAAATCATAAAGCCAACTGCCGGAACCACCGTGCAACGCACCAGAAGTGGGCTTTTTGTACGAAATAAAATGTATAAAAAGGCAGCATAACCTAGGGCGGTAAGCAGGGTGATGAGCTTGTCCATCACGGGGATTACCACACCGGTAATGCGAATATTGCTAACGTAAGCAATGATGTTGCGGTATTCGTCTTTCGTAACTTTCATCGAAACTCCTCCGGCATGCCGTATGTTTGGCCGTCGCAAAAAAGCTCATTCATCGTCTCGTCCCACTCATCCGGGTGCGGCTCATAACGATGAATGCGGGATAATAGGAACTCTTCCCCGGGATTCTTCGGGGTATAGTTTTTCATGGCCTCTAAGGCCTTGGCTTTTACAATATCCGCCTTGGTGGTACCATCCACATCCAACGGTAAAAAAGTAGTGAGAATACCGATGGCATAGTAGAATTCATAGTCACCAACGATGACGGAAAGCTGCTGCTTGATTTTGCGATCAATGCTCTGTCGCGCAAGAATTGGAACCATTAATTACCACACTCCACACTGATTTCATTGAAGGTCTTCATAATTTCTTCTGTGGTGATGGCCTTCTTTGCATCACCGGCTGCATCGATGATGGCATCCCCCTGGTGCATCATCAGAAGACGATCTCCGTACTGCACTGCGTAACGCAGGTTGTGGGTCACCATCATGGTGGTTAACTGCTTCTCGCGAACCACCCGATTGGTAAATTCCATAATAATCTCAGCCGTCTTCGGATCGAGGGCGGCCGTATGCTCATCTAAAATCAGCATATCAATCGGGGTCATGGTGGCCATCAGAAGGGCGATTGCCTGGCGCTGTCCACCGGAGAGGGAACCCACCTTCACGTGAAGCTTGTCCTCAAGGCCCAAGTTAAGGGGCGCAAGCATTTCCTTGTAGGCTGCAATGCGGTCCTTATGGATGTTAAATCCAAGGCCGTAGGGCTTGCCCTTGTTGTCGGCGAGGGCCATATTCTCCAGGATGGTCATACTTGGACAGGTGCCCTTGGATGGATCCTGGTACACCCGACCGATGGACCGATGGCGTAAGTATTCCTTCTGGTTGGTAATCTCCCGATCATTTACATAGATAGCTCCGCTTTCCACCGGAATGGAACCGCAGATGATATTCAACAGAGAGGTCTTACCACTACCGTTACTGCCCACGATGGAAATAAACTGTCCCTTGGGAATCTCCAAGGAAAAGTCCTCAAATAAACACATCTCGTTGACGGTGCCCGGGTTGTAGTATTTGTGGATATGCTCTAAACGAATCATGCTTCCACCTTCTTTCTCACACCACGGTCACGGTTCAAGCGACTGCTGATTACAATGATGATTAAGAAAAACAGTGCCGTCACCAAACGCAAATCGCTGGCACGTAAGCCACAGCTTAAGGCGAGGGCCACGCAACCCTTGTAGAGGATACTACCAAGAATGACGCTTACGGAAAAATTCACAAAGCTGACCTTGCCAAAAAGACTGGTACCGATGATTACACTAGCCAAACCGATGACCGCAGTACCGGTACCGATGGACGCATCAAAGAAGCGCTGCTGCTGTACATAGAGACTACCGCTAAATGCCACCAATCCATTGGCGATAGCAAGACCTAGAATCTTCACCTTGCCCTTGTCGATGCCCATAGAGGTAACGATGGTTTCATTGTCTCCCACCGCCTTCAACAGATAGCCGGATTTGGTCTTCAGATACAGATCCAGTAACACCTTCACCACAATTACAAAGCCCAGCAACAGAATGGTGGTCTGGAATGGATGTTGTCCAAATATGGCATTGACCACCTTGTTGGAAAAGACGTTGTCATAGTTATACAGTGGCAAATTCGCTGCCCCTGCAATTCGAAGATTAACGGAGTAAAGGGCAGTCATCATAATGATGGATGCCAAGATATCCCGCACCCGTAATTTCACATGAATCAATCCCGTTAAAGTGCCGGCCAAAAGACCGCACACAAACACCACCGGAAGGGTGGCATAGGCGTTCCAGCCATGGGCAATCAATATAGCAGAAACAGAAGCTCCCAAAGGGAAGCTTCCGTCTACCGTCATATCCGGGAAATCTAAAATTTTGTAAGTGATATACATACCCAGAGCCATAATGGCATAAATCAGGCCCTGTTCAATTACGCCGGTTAATAATGCCATCGTTACTCTACCTCAATTGCTTCAAAGGATTCTGCTGCATTCTCTGCCAATTCGGAAGGAATCTCAATTCCTAAGTTCTTGGCCACTTCCTGGTTCATATAGAAACTTGGCTGAGAAATGGTTTCGAATGCCATCTCGGAAGCCTTGCTCTCACCCTTCAAAATCTTGGCAGCCATATGTCCGGTCTGGATACCCAGCTCCATATAATCAATACCAACGGATGCCAAACATCCGGCCTTCACCTGCTCTACCTCAGAACCAAATACCGGAATTCCTGCTCCGTTGGCCTGATTTAATACCGTCTGTAACGCACTGACTACCGTGTTATCCGTTAAGTTGGTCAAGCAATCGCAACGGCCAACCAATTCTGCCGCTGCCATATCCACATCGCCGATGACCGTAATACCCTTGGCTTCAATTTCAAAGCCATAGTCCGATGCATATTTCTTGTACTCCTCGATGGTGCTGACCGAGTTAGCTTCGCTGGTGGTATATAAGATACCAATTACCTTGGCATCCGGTAACACCTTACGAATCATCTCTAACTGCTCCTTCACCGGAAGGGCATCGGAGGTACCGGTACAATTGCCGGTGGATTTGCCGGATGCATCTGCCAACTGTGCTCCAACCGGATCGGAGATTGCGGTATAAACCACCGGGATCTCGGTATTCATTGCAGAATTATATGCACTCATTGCACTTGGAGTTGCAATGGCACAAATCATATCCACGTTCTTGCTTACATAATTATCGGAAATCAAACTTGCCGTTCCGGTATCCGTCTGGGCATTGTCATAGAGTACGGTTAAGTTCTCCCCTTCTACGATTCCCTCATCGGAAAGTCCCTGCAAAAATCCCTCGCGACAGTTATCCAAGGAACCATGCTCCGCAAACTGGGAGATACCAACGGTATATCCATCTTCACTTGTCGTGGCCTGCTTGTCGCCTGCGGTATCGGATGCACCACATCCTACCAAACCAAGTGTCATGGCCAATACGCTTACCACTGCAATTATTTTTCTCTTCATCTTTCTCCTCTTTCCCTGCATCCCTCGGTGCATGTAATAAACCCCACATTACGAAAAAACGTCTCAGGAACACGATCCTGAGACGTAAAACTCAAAACATTATGCTCTGTTTGCGCTCTGTGGTTGACTTCATTTACTTACACACTTTTTATACACTTTTCGGCATCTTCTGTCAACCTACCGAAGAAGAGCTCTTCCACGTGTTTGCGCTCATCATGAAGTGCAAACGCCATCTCTTCAAACAACTTCTTACCGGCAACTGCCATCACCTTCTCATCGGATGACATCACCTTCTTGCCCGCAGCGATTCGACGCTGCTTGCGAATATAAACCGTCTTTACCACACTTGCTAAAACGGTTGGATCAAACTGGTTCATCATGTCGCGGAATACTTCGGTACGAACCTTGTTGTTGTCCTCCTCTACAATCTCGAGGTCAGGAACATGATCAATCAGCTCTTCCATGTCTGCCTTCGTACTCACATCACGGATACGCTGTGCCTGATCTACCGGAGTAAAAATTCGACTACCGGTCTGAAAGATCGGTGTCATCAGATAATAAAGCTTCTCGGAACCCTTACCCTGTAATGCCATCTCAGAAATGTCCGTAATTTGACACACACCACTGTTCTCGTGCATGACATAGTCGCCTACTGCATATTTTGTTTTCAAAAAATCACCTAATCCTTCTTAGGACCTTCCCCATGCGAACCATGGTACGAAAATCCTACACTACTAACACTTAATCTTCTTCTGTCCGTTTTCCGCGCTCTTTCATTATAGCAACTTTTTTCGAATTTTGTAAGGGTAAAATGAAAAAAATAAACCCGCAAAGCCTTTATTTTACTAGTGTTGTGATAGTTTGGATTTGTCAAAATTTTTTGAAAACACTTCGTACAAGATGTTGTAGTTTTATAATTTTGTACGCACAAGGCGGACACAATTCCACGCCTGTGGGATTTCAATTTTGAAAAAATTTCAAAACCCCTTGTGTGACGTGGACTGCATCCGCCTTATTTGGGTTGAATATATGCAATACGTGGGGATAAAACCACGCGATGCGCCTTACTCTAATTTCTCAGTCAACGTAACCTGAACCGTTGCCTTGGCATAATTATTGTTTGCCTGGTACAACGTCACGGTCACTGTATCTCCCGGCTTGTAGTCTGCCAGATAGGACTGCATATCTGCCATGGAGGTGATGGTTTTGTCATTAACCTGGGTAATCACATCTGCTTTGGAGATACCGGCATTTTTTGCACCGCCACCATCAATCACAGACGCAACATACACGCCCTGTGGCAAGTTATAAGCAACGGCCTGACTCTTGGTAATATCTATACCATAGATGCCCAGATATCCACCCTGAGCAGAAGCCTCCTCTCCATCCTTCGTCGGACGGTCAGTAACTTTACCGCTGTTCATCAACTGGGTGATAATCTCTGATGCTTCCGTAATCGGAATGGCATATCCCATACCCTCTACGGAAGTATCGGAGTATTTGGCACTGACCACGCCAATCACTTCTCCGTTCATATTCAACAGTGCGCCACCGGAGTTACCCGGATTTACTGCCGCATCGGTCTGGATCAATTTGTTGGTATAGGTCTGTCCGGAGGATTCATTGGTCAAAGACACCTCACGATCCAATGCACTGATGACGCCGGTGGTTACTGACTGTCCATAGCCTAGGGCATTACCGATTACGATGGCAGAAGAACCGACGGTTAAATCCTCGGAACTTCCCAAGGTTGCCACTTTAATGGCTGCCAGGGTGTCTGCACTGATGTCGCTTACTTTGACTTTGACCACAGCCAAATCCGTTTCCTCATCCGTTCCCTGTACCTCTGCAGAAACTGCTGCATCGTCACAGAAGGTAATGGTCAAGGCCTTAGAACCTTCCACCACATGGTTGTTGGTTGCAATGTATAGATAGTTATCATCCTGGCTGATAATAATACCACTTCCGGCACTTTCTGCCTCATACTGACCCACACCAAAGAAGTTGCGGTACTCCACTAAGGAGATATTGGTAACTGCCACAATGGATGGCATCACGTTCTCTGCTATATCCGACACATCGGTTACGGTAGTTGCGGTAGATACCTTGGTGCTATCCACCTGTCCGCCGGATGTTGAGAGGCTGGCTCCGCTGCTCTTCGTCTTGGACTCACTGACCACTGCCGACTCCTCGTTTCCCTGTAATCGATTGCTGACTACTCCGGTTCCATAGAAGACACTACCGGAAACCAATCCAAATACCACTGCAATCGCTGTGGTCTTACCTAGGGTCTTCAGAAATTTATGTTCCTTTTTCGGTTTCTTCGGAGTTTGGGGTTCCTTCGGTTCATACAAAGGCGTTCCGTAACCTCCGTCATTGGGCTGATATTCGTAATACTGATAGTTGCTCATATCTTTCACTCCTTTACCATATCGAAAAAAAATACCTTGCAAACGTATCTCTCATTTACAAGGGATAGTCTACAAGGTATTTGTGTTCATTTTGTGAAAAAGTTATGTCAAAATTATGAATTAGAAACCATAATCCGCAGCACTACTCTCATTGGTTCCGGTTGCATTCTGAACCTGTTGGCTGATATTGGATACGGTAGAAGATACCTGATGATCCTCTTCTCCAAACAACTCCAGATATAACTTCTTTACGTTGGTTTCCAAGGTACATGGTGCAACTGCACTACCAAAGCCATCAAACGTATCGCTGTACTTGTCATATGGGAAACCATTCTGGCTAACCAATTCATAACTGGTTAAATCCTTGGCATAGCCCAACATCTCCGTCGTGGACAAGCTGGTGGAGATCTCCGGGAATACATGATTAATAATATTATTCAAGGTCACCGGATTTGCCTTCTTCGCCTTCTCAACGATCAGTCCAATGACTTCACGCTGACGGGATGCACGATGGAAATCACCACCGTCGGTATAACGGATTCGGCAGTAAGATACAACCTGAACACCGTCTAAGGTCTGGGTACCGCCGGATACCAGTTCTGTACCGGACTTGCCTACAGTATCCTCGGTAAAGGTGATGTAGGAATTGTTCATAATCTGAGCTTCTTCATCGGTGATGGTCATCTCCAGACCGCCCAAATCATCCACCACATCTACCAACGCCTTAAAGTCAACTGCAACGTAATCCTTGATGTTCAAATCCAGGTTACGGTTTAACATGGAAATTGCTGCCTCAGGACCGCCACTGTTGTAAGCGTAGTTACACTTCCGCAGGTTGTCGTTGCCTACATCCAAAATGGTATCACGGAATACGGACGTAAGCTTCACTTCCTTGGTTTCCTGGTTTACGCTACAAATAATAATGGTATCACTGTTACCGGACTCATAATTTCCAACCTTACGGTTGTCCACACCAAACAAGGCAATGTTCTTATAGCCCTTCAGTGCTTCTACGGATTCTGCATCCAAATCGTTCACTGCAACGTCTTCTTCGTTGAAGTCTACATCCTGGTTAATCATACCAAGCTTTAAATACGCAAAAGCCACAACCAGTAAAATCAGAAGTACCAAAATCTCAACAATTAAGATGATTCTTCTGCGTTTCTTACGCTGCGCCTTCTTCGATGGGCGACGTCTGCCACTGTTGCTGCTACGTCGCATCTCCATGTCGTCTTCTCTGTACTGTGGTCGTCTTTGACCATTGGCGCGACGTACGCGCTCACCATTGCGGTTCGTTGTAGTCATAATTAATAACCTCTGTAATTCTTTCGTAACAAACTAGTTCTAATATAGTCGAATTTTTATGCGGTGTCAAGAAAGTGTATGAATAATCATAGTACACCTATGTACCTTTTGTAAAACAACCTCCGAAACCTAGTATAGGAAGTAGTTTTCCAGCCCCATGGGAAGGTTCCGATTGTAGTACGGATCCCCTGCTTCGAGCTCCTTCTGCCACTTGGACATCAGGTATTCGTTGGACGCACCGTCACTCAAACTCCGTGCTTCCATCTTGTGTGCTGTCACCGCCGGCGTATAGACGATTCTCCGCTTTGCCCGTCGCACTTTCAGGCAGAAATCCAACATAATATCCCGGCCCCGCAGGTTGGGATCAAATCCACCCACGCCCCGGTATACCCGCTCATCAATCAGACAGTAATCTGCGTCCACCATACCCACATCCCGGGCCAGGGACATGCGATAATCATATCCCGAAGAAAACAGGCGCTGATTATAGCAGGCCGGATACGCGATTCCCTGATGATCATAGATATAGCCACAGTTATCCACCAGAAATCCGGACTTTCGGAATCGTACCCCAACGACTCCCACATCCGGCTGGCGCAGGTATCCATAGAGAATTTCCATCGCCTTCTTGGATAGCACCCTGGTTTTTGTGTCTTTGACCAGGATGTATTCCTTCCTGTGATTGCGAAAATCACTACCATCCAACTCCACCCGCCAGTACCGCATCTTCCGGTCCTTGTGAATCTTAGCATCCAAATGCATTCGCTGAAGATGGGCGCTCACTACCGTCACATACTCCCGGTAGGCCTTCTGTTGTAATTCCATCATCTCCCGGGTGATTACCATATCATCCCCGCTGATTCGCAGATGGTACAACAAACGCGGAATATGACAGATGTTCCATCCATGCTCCACGGCCCTTAACAGGAAATCATACACACCGGCGGCCTCAAGATGACTGCGCAGTCCGCCACTTTCTAAGTAGGCCTGGCGGCGAATGCACAGAAAATCCCCGATGTAATCCATCTGCCGAAGCAGTTCGATATTCAAATCGGACTTAAAGTGAGGATTGGTGCGATTGGCGCCGATGAGTTCATCATGATCGTAATAAATCAAATCCGGATGCTTCGCATCGACCACTTCTGCCATAGATAGCAGTGCACGCGTATTGAGGCGGTCATGCTGTCCCATCAGCACCACATAGGTACCCGTGCCATGACCCGCGCCTAAATTCATTGCATAGGATAACCCCCGTCCCCGCTGCAACTTGCGATATTGAATTCGTTCATCCCTGGGGAAGAACTCGGTTACAATGGTTTGCACCATCGCGTCCGAATTCTCATCCAGAATGATTAATTCCCACTGATCGTATGTCTGAGCCAGAATCGAGTCCATACAGTCTCGAAAAAATACCCCATTGGTATCCTTGGCCCATAACAATAAAGTGAACTTCACTTCTCCCATTATTTGGAACCCTTTCCGGTTAACACAACCCAAACCGTCTTAAAGAGGATTTGGATATCCAAGCCGATGGTCCACTCCGAGATATACTGGGTATCCAGCGCAACCACTTCCTCGAAATCTGTGATATCACTTCTTCCGTTGGTCTGCCACATACCGGTCAGTCCCGGTTTAAAGCCCAAACGTGCTTTGTGATGGTGTTCGTACTGTTCAAACTCCGCTTCTGTCGGCGGACGTGTGCCCACCAGACTCATATCCCCTTTCAGAACATTCCAAAACTGCGGAAACTCATCGATGGAATACTTCCGCATAAAATGTCCGATAGGGATAATCCGCGGATCATCATCCATCTTAAACATATTGCCGGAGATTTCATTCTTGGCTTTCAACTCATCCAACATCTGGTCGGCTCCCACATACATGGAACGGAACTTATAGAAGACGAACCGTCTTCCGTTACGACCGATACGCACCGACTTATAGAAAATCGGGCCCGGTGACTGCTTCTTGATGATGGGTCCGAAGATGATGACGAAAACAAAACAGATCAACATACCCACAACGCCACCTAAGATATCTAAGCAGCGCTTCAAAAACAACTGTCTGGCACTGGCAATGTGCATACTGGTGGTCAGAACCACATAGTTTCCAAAGGTATCCATCTTCTGGTTCATCAAATGCTTGTCGGATTGGAACAGACCGATATGCACCGTAATGCCCAATTCCACCAGTTCCTCGGCCAGCGCCTGAGAGCTTTCTCGGGTGTTGGCATTGATAAAAATCTCATCAATGACATTGAGCCGTACATACTCCATAAAATCCTCAGCTCCGGCAACCACCGGAATTCCAAGAATCTCCTCACCTACCATGTTACAATCCACGATGGCAATACCGCAGACCTTAAAGTCGGTGTACTTATCCAGCGCAATTTCCCGGATACAACTTTCCGCTCCGGATTTCTCGCTTACAATCAACATCTGCGCCTTGTTGCGATCCTTGAGCATCCGCCGACGAATCACTCGCTTCCAGCTTACCCGGAAGCCGTAACAAAGAATGCATGCAATGATGACGAACATGAACAACAATTTACGAGAGTAAATCTCCGACTGTTTCGCCGCATACAAATAAATCAGAATCCCACCGAACACCGTCACACAGTGATACACCGTGGCACGTAATTCCTGATACTTGTTCCGTCGCAGGATTCCGGTATAGGCCTCCATAAAAAAGACCACAAAAATATCAATCAATAACAACAGCAATGCAATGCGCTCATAGAAATCATTGGTGAATAACCATCCACCATCAAAGCGCCACGCGTATGATAAAATCAACGCCAGTTCCATTGCTACAATATCCAAAAGCGTAAAGTCCAGATGCTTTAGCCAGCTTTTCTTTTCTTCACGGTACATAAGCTTCCTCCGCTATAGTTCTACACCATTCTGCTGTAGCAACTCTCTGGCACTGTCCAAAGAATCCACCCCATGCAAATTCTTAATCGGGGCAAATTCCTTCTCACGTACGACTTCAAAGGGTACGCAATGCTCCATCAAACGAATCATATCCACGGCCAAGCTTTCGAACTTGTATCCGTTGGGTTCTTCCGGCTTCACATATCTTCCGTCTGCCGTCATGTAGTTGATTTTCTTCTCTACCACATGGGTTGGCATCTTCTCGTTCATGATGGCTTCTAAGCGCTCTACACGGAAGAGATAATTTAAAATAACGCCGGAGCCATATACCAGGTTTCCCTTGGCATCCCGCTCGTTGGCCATCTCATCGCTCAATTCGTAGTACTCCACGATGGAAGGCTTGCCGTCTTCCCTGCACATTACACCCACCTTTTCCTGGGGATTTGCCTTGGAAACCACCTTGCTTCCGCAATCTCCACCATGAAGAATGGTTGCTCCGAGGAAGGTTGGGTCACAGATTTTCTGCAACACGTTATCCACGGCAAAGATGTTTAACCACTCGACGCCTCTGGCATGTACATCCTCTAACAAACCGGCACGGGCCAAGGATGAGAACCATCCGCCGTTGCCATTCGGAGAAGTCGCCAGGCGTCCATGATCTTCCATCAGAAGCTTGCCTTCATAATCTACGGCCGCTGCCATATCCTGTACGAAGAACTTCACATATTCTGCCGGATATCCAAAATAATTATGGTCGGCAAAAAAGGCACGTGTATCTGCATCGTTCTTCTCACTGGTCATAATATAGAGGGGAATGAAGCACGCTGCTTCCTTGGTTACCTCCATTAAATTCTCAATCAAACACTGGAAGATGTAACGGTCCTTGGTCAGGCCCACATTCAATTCTCCCTTGGGACGATCGGAACCAAGTCTGGTTCCCATACCACCGGCCAAAAGCACGGCACCAATTTTATGATCTTGGATGGCACGCAGGCCTTCCTTGTGATACTCCTCATAGCGACTTGCAATCTCTTCCAGGGTCAAACTCTCCAGCGGGGTAATGGCACCCTTGGCAACCGGCTCGGTCTGTCCGGCCAAGGCGATTACATCCCAATCCAAGGCTTCCACCTGCTTTAGCAGTCCCTCCTGCTGTTGTTTGGTGAGTGCATCAAATCCCTCCATTACATGCATCTGATGCTTCTCGGTTAATATAGCAACTGCTTCTTCTCTCGTCATGATTTACCTCTTGTTCGTATATTTGGATGAATCTAAATTTCACCCTTTTTCTCGCGAATGCGCTGAATAAACTCGCTGCGCTTACGAAAGACCAAAAGTTTGGAAATCAGATAGTTCAAGATAATTACGATTACCTGACTTAGAAACTTGATTGGCATATTGGGTAGTCCCTGCTGGTCTACCAACACGTGGAGCATGGCTTCTTCGATGACCAAGGTAATAAACCGGCCCAAAAAAAAGCTTCCCATCTGTAGGAAAAAGGCTCCCACACCTCTCGCATGATTGGAAAATACCCAGGTGCGATTGGTGATGAATGCAAAGGTCGTTGCAAAAATCCAGCTGACGGCATTGGCCACCAAAATCTGCATCCCCACCTGCTCCGAAAAAAACATGTAGGAGTAGAAGGCAATCAAAAAGGTGCCAAGTCCAAAGAAACTGTATAAGAGCATCTCCTTGTACTTCAGATAGAACGTCTTCGCACCTTCCATATGCGGATGCTTTTGCAACAACCGAAGAAACATTCGGTCAAAAAAGTCTTTGTTTTTTCTCATAGTATTCTTTCTCAATTGTGAACAACTGCGTCCCTATTATACCATACTCGTTGCATGGTCCTCCACCTTCCGGAAAGGTGCTTAGCGACTGCGTTTCTGTTCTCTGCGATGCATGCGGCGAACAGCTGCCACCAATCGTTTCTGACGAGCTTTCTCAAATCCACGGGCCAGCCGTCTTCCCAGAGACGATGCTTCCTTGCCCTCCGTGATTCCGCTGGCATGCTGTAATACCGCGGCTACCATGGCCCCACGGTTCTGTGGCAATAACGGACCACTGGCTTCATCCACCGGGAAAAGGCCCACAAAGCGATAGCACACCCGCACCTGCTGCACTCCGGGCGGCGTATAGATGATCAGTTGCGGGTCGTCATTCCGGAACAGATAGGTATCGCCGAAACGCTCCACTTCTCCCATACAACTGTAAGACAGTGGTTTCTCGGCTTCCGCCGTCACCGATAATACTTCCAAAAATCCCGGAACACCGGCCGGATCCATACGTAACAACTGGGTACCATCCGATACCGGAATGTTTACAACATGCTTGTCATCGACCACTTCCGACACAATCTTACGACAGCCTGCCGGATCAAATCCGTCACCGAAATCCTCATATACCTCCGGTACGAAGGCCGATACCTCCCGGCCCGTTGGCAGTGCATTTCCGTATCCGTCCTCCCGATACAGCGGCAGATAGCCACCGAAGATGTAGGACTGAAATTGTTCTTCCATCTTGGCATAGAGTGCTCTGCGCGTTTGGGTAATGCCATACTGTTCGTAGAGTTCCTCTTCGGATAAGAACTCCCTACGCTTCGGATTGGCGTAGAAATAATAAAACAAACAGCGATAAATCAAATAACAGAACGGGATCGGGAAGGAGAAGGTCCACTCATAATCGATGATCCACCATTTCTCATTCTCACAAATCACGTTTGCAAAAATCAAATCAATATCCGTAACCGACAGCGACACATCGCTCTCATCCTCCGGCCACACCTCTTCTCCCAGGAAAATCCCCTGGAATTCTTCCGTTACTTCAAAGTTTCGATTAGCTGCACGCAGCAACTCCTCCACAAACTTCTGAATCAACGCCTTGGCTTTCTCTCCCTGACCTGCAAACACCAACGCATCCAGCTGTGCGTCAAATGAAGTGCCCAGGGCGAAATCAAAATCCAAATCCCCGGTCCGCTTGGTACTGTGATACATGCAAGGCAAAAACTTGGTGTTGGCCACTGCGCCGGCCAACTCCTTCTGCAGCGTCATCATATGGGAGATATGTAGTTCTCCCTCCGGGAAAAAGGCACGCTTCCGCACGTATCCCCGCTGATTCTTTGGCCGATACACTTCCGTACTGATGGCGAAGCGGCGATTGCGTCTGGTGGAATACTTCACGTAATCCGCCAAATCATCAAAGGATTCGCCCTCCTGCAAGACACACAGAAAACTAGAGGCAAACTGCGGAAACAACCCTTCCGCCAAGACTGTCTCATATCCGCCATGTTCCTGGAACAGACGCATTCCTTCGTTCCAGGCAAGTCCGTTGTTTAAATAATCTTCTCCCGTCGGCAGATGCCGATCGGAAAACAGAAATTCCGGAAAAATCGCATCCGGGAATGGGTAATAGAAGGCTGCCTGTAGGCCGCTTGCCCCAAATATTCCTTCCAATTCCTTGCGGGTAAATCGCGTTTGGCCGGCTGCAGGATATACACCGGAAAACTCTCCGAAGGGAATCTCCTCCGCCTTGGTGGTGGCAAAGTACTTCATGCCCATGCGGTTATCATTCCACAAGAGAATCCGTCCGCCGGATGTCAGCTTGGTTTGAAGCTTCTTCAAAAGTCCCACATACTGCTTAGCTGCAAGACTCATGGTGCCCGCCGGATGTTGATCCACGTGGGATGCCAACTGCCGTACCCCAGCATTGGCAAAGCCCTCCGGCAGAATAATCCAGTCAAATGTCTCGGAAAGTTTCCAGACCATTGCTTCTTCCCGAAGGATGGTCAGTGCTTCCGTTTCCCCAAAGCGCTGTTCCATAAGCGTTGCTTCTTCGGCATCGGATTCCAAAACCCAGACCGAAGCTCCCGAAGCAAGCAGTTCGTTTGTATAAACCCCATAACGAGTTCCGATCAGTAATACTCGTTTCCCGTCAAAATCGATCCAGTGCAGGATATTCTTCCGCTCTTCTACCAGTGCTTCCAACACCTCGCGGTGATTGGTTCCACGCAAGTCACTTTCCGAATATCCATCCTTATGCTGTTCTAGGAACTCCTGAATCCATCTTGCTTTTACATCAGCCATCATTTACCCCTCTTGGTACGATCTTCCTCAATGGATGTACGGATGAAGCCTGCAATTTTCTCCATCTCGCTCTTCCAGGTAATGCTGTCTGCGTATTCCTTACCATAGGTGCGAAGTGGAGCAAGCTCCTCCTTGTGATTCAAGTAATATACAATCTTATCCGCAATATCCCACGGATCATCCTCCGTCAGGATTGCGTTTTGCTCATTTAATTCCCAGGTATTGTTATCACCGCCATCGGATACCACCACCGAACCGGATGCCATCACTTCGATTGGAAGCAGAGACATATTGGTTGCGGATAATACCAAACACATATCACACTGGCTGTACACATCCGACATCTGATCCGGCGGCATAATGCCCTTGTCAATGCATTTGAATCCGAAGGGATAATCGGAGATGGACTGTCCGGCCATCACCACTTCCAGCTCCGGAATCTGCTTGGCTACCATGTCTAATGCCATGGTACCAATCTCAAACTCCCGTCGTGCCGTATACGGTCTTGCATAGAAAAAGACACGTGGCGTTTGGTCTTTTTTCTCACCGAAGTGATAGCGATTCCGTTCATAAGAGAATCGAAAACCCGCGGTCTTCATCCCATACTCACTCTGCAGCTTCGAAGCCAGCCACAAGCCTGCGGTTACACCACGGAACCCAAAGTGATAGGTCTTCTCAGATAAGTGATACATGGAGCCCATGGGATAAAACCACGGTTCAAAATCCTGAACAAAATAAAACTTGCTCAAGCAGTTGTGGAAGCGGCGCAGTACATAAGCACTCTGCCAGGAGGTGCACACACAACCATCCGCATAGCCCATGGTCCGATAATCCCAATAGATTTCGTTGTCGCCCAAATCATATCCGTAGTACTGCTTCACCTGGGCACGCAGTTCCTCAGAGGTGGCTGCATTGCCGGCGTACCAGCACATGTAAATCTTGTTCTTGATGCCAAGCTCCGATAAATAGGAGATGGTACGAAAGATGGTGGTATGTCCGCCGGAACCCGGTCCCATCAAAGGAATTACCCAGTTTAAGGTGATGGGTTCTCCGCCCTCTTTGTGTGCCCGGTATGCCGCCTCGTCGAAGGGGTATTCCTGCTCCTCCATTAAGATGTCATACTCCACCGTACCACGCTTCAATTTATATTTTTTCTCTAACGCATAGCCGTAGCGATTCAAAAGATTCTCTACCGACATACGGATTTTGGTCTTGATATTCATTGCTTCTCTCCTATCTCGTGAGCTGCCTGATAAGCAGCCCAGTAGCGAATACAATTTCGACGCAGGGCATAGATACACCAACGAATTTTCTGTGGGAAGGTATAATCTGTTTGCCTACGAATATAGCCCCAGTTAAACTTGGTATCCCCCAGGATCTTATGCCACATGGCCTTCCTGGTGGGACATGGGGTATCCCCGTGAACCCGATAAACCGATGCAAAATCATCGTAGTAGCGGGCTTTATAATCCTTCAATGGGTAATCATGGGAATGATACACAACGGCGCTGGGGATATAGGCCTTCTTCATACCGGCCGCAATGGCCGCAGCTGCCCATACCTGGTCCTCTGCAAAATCCACGTCTGCATAAGGAAGCACCTCCCATGCACTCCGTCGGATGATGGCATTGTTGTCTGAGAAAAAGCCCAGCCACTGACGATATCCCGCATCCTCATCATAGATGCGACGATTGCCGTCGTGTAGGAAAAAGAGACGATTCTCTCCAATGCTTTCCACCCCACCGTAAGGATCCTCTCGTAAAAAGTTTTCAAAATGCAATTGTAACATCTGCCGATCCACCGGATTGCACTCCGGATAAGGCAAATGCTTGCCGAATCCACCGGCTGCCTGCGGCATGGCATCCATACCGGCTACAAAGTTTTCTAACCAGTGCGTATCTGCCGGCAAGGCGTCCTGGGTAATAAAGACGATGTATCGTCCACTTCCCAAAGATGCTCCATAGGCTCTGGTTTTGCCGTGTCCAAACGCTTCCGGTGGAATCTCGTATACCGAAAATCCGGCTGCCTTGGCAACTGCCACGCTATCATCCGTGGAACCGGAATCAATGACGATTACCTCATAGGCATCCACACCGGTCTGTTTCTGAATGCGTTCACAGACTTCGACAAATCGGTGCCCTCCGTTTTTGACCGGAATGACCACTGTTACGTCCATAAATTTTTCACCTCAAAATTGTCATCTTCATAGGATAGATGCACGTTGTATGTTGGATCTCCATTTATAATCTCATGGAACCAGCGACGCTGGAAGGTCATACTCTCCCGATTGAAACGTGCCAGTTTCTGCGGGTTTTGGTCGTCATGTCCGCGACTCTTGGATTCGAAGTGGGTCAATACCACCTGGGGAAGGCATACAATCCGATAGCCCGCATCCCGAATCTTCATACACAAATCCGTATCGTTAAAGGCCACTTTCAAGCTCTCATCAAAGCCGCCCACCTGATAGAACACATCCCGCGGTACCATCATACAAGCGGCAGTCACTGCGCTCACATTCTGTGGGAATTCCAACCGATGGAGATACCCCTTGGCCTCCTTGGGCCAATTGATATACGCATGTCCGGCAACCCCTCGTACCCCGACGGTGACGCCACCATGCTGGATGGTGCCATCCGGGTAACAAAGCTTCGCACCCACAGCGCCCACACCGGACCGCTGTACGTAAGCTACCATCTCACTCAGCCAATTTGCATCCAATACCTGGGTGTCGTTGTTTAAAAACAGAAGCAGGCTGCCCTTGGTATGCTTGACGCCAAAATTGTTGATATAGGAAAAATTCCAATCCGTCTCACAGGTCACCACACGCACCGGCTCCTGCAAGGACTCATAATAAGCAAAGGTCTCCGATTCTTCACTGTTATTCTCAATGACCACAATCTCATAATTGGGATAGGCCGTCTTCTCAAGAATGGAATCAATGCAAGTCTTCAGCGTATCCCGCTGATCCTTGTTGGGAATCACAATGCTCACCAACGGGGTGTCGGATTTGGTCTCCACCAGGGTTTGCCGATGAAATTCCACCGGATGCTTCTGCACCGATAAGATTCTTGGGATGTGTAATACTTCGCCCTCATCGAAGGCCTGCTGCCGCAAAAAATTACGGATTTCCACATCATCTGAGAGTCCCATTTCCTTGGCCCATGCACTTGCTACACAGATGACTCCGCCGAAGAAGTCCAAGCACTCTGCCGTCTCCAAGCTATACTCCGGAAAAAAGCACGCCGACACCTCTCCCACATTGGGAAGAGAAATCTTCCAGAAGGCCTCGTCTCCGGACACCTCCGGGCTTATGGCAACATCGGTGTAAATCACCTTCGGGCGTTTTTTAACCTGATTTAAAGCAATGGTACAGGCAGCAATAAATTCCGTAGAGATACGGGCACCGGCCGGAAGTAGCATCCAATACTCCCCTTCTTCCCCTACGTGTGCAAAGGAGATGGGGTGATCCTTGGCTAATTTCCACATCCGATCCTTCTCAATCAAATTTAAAGAAAAGCATGAGAAAGGAATCGCACGCTCTCTACGTCCATGCGCGTAATAAAACATCGTACGACGTAATCCAAATCTTTTCACTAAGCTTGCTGCTGTTCTAACCTTACCCATGCCTATACCCTGCTTTATACTTTTGTCACTGTGGTGGTGGAATTCATATCATAGAATCCAACCGTGTCTTTGTCTGAAACTACTGTAATATTCAATACGTCATACAACCGATGGAACACGCGGAAGTCCCCGTATTCGAATCCCGTACAGCTGATGGACAACAGATACTCGCCACCCTGTAAGTTCATCTCCTGATTGAAGGATGCCACATACACATCCCCCGGAGTCACCTCGCCCACGTCCTTCTTCTCGTACATGGTGTTGGTTCCGGTAATGGAAATTCCCTGGGTATTCTTAATGGTGTATGTAAAAATCGGATCGTACACCGGCTTGTCAAACAAAACCTTGGATTTGATGGTAAACCGACTGCCCTTCATGATGGTGGTGGACAGAAGTCCCTTCTCATCCTCCACAGCAAAATCAATGATGTGCGCCGTACCATCACCATACTCATTCACCTCCGGATTTACATGGAAGTGACTCATCCAGGTATCTACCGCGCCACTAGCACCGGTAATGCTCTGCTGACCGGTGGTACTATGGATATCCGCCTCACCGGATGCAATGCTTTTGACATCAGCCTGGTCCACCAAGACCTTCTTGTAGAGGTCAATCATATCCTTCGGCGTACCTTCGGCTAACATAGTACCCTTGTTTAACAGAATTGCATGATCACAGTAACGGGAAATCGCACTCAAGTCATGGCTGACAAAGAGAATTGTCTTCCC
This sequence comes from Lachnospiraceae bacterium, assembly GCA_024690885.1. GTDB lineage: Bacteria > Bacillota > Clostridia > Lachnospirales > Lachnospiraceae > XBD2001. Next base: position 3,280 of record JAILOI010000007.1, on the reverse strand, counting down.
CTGTTTCTTGAAATCATCAAACTTCTTATAGCACTTGGCCTGGAAGAACGCATCTCCTACGGACAAGGCTTCATCTACAATCAAAATCTCCGGGTCAATATTGATGGCCACAGAAAATGCCAGTCGTACAAACATACCACTGGAATAGGTCTTCACCGGCTGATGAATGAATTCTCCGATATCTGCAAAGGATAAGATATCCTCCATCTTGGCATCAATCTCTTCCTTGGAAAATCCCATCATGGTTCCATTGAGATAGATATTCTCCAAACCGGTATATTCGGTATTGAATCCGGCACCCAACTCCAACAACGCAGAAATACGTCCGTTGATTTCCACATCACCTTCCGTCGGACTTAACACGCCGGTAATAATTTTTAAAATTGTGGACTTACCGGCACCGTTGGTTCCGATAATACCCACGCACTCGCCCCGCTTAATATCGAAGCTCATATTATGTAAAGCATAATGCTCCCGGTAAACCTTCTTTTTACCGGATAAACCCAATGCATCCACCACACGGTCCACATTGCGCTGATAGAGCTTATATACTTTGCTTACGTTCTTAACGCGAATTGCACAATTCTCTGACATACTCTCCATCTATCCTCGACTTATAATACATCCGCAAAATGTACCCGTAGCTTGCGGAAAATCATCACGCCCACTCCAAACAACAGGAGGGTAATCCACCAGAACCAAGCCATCAGTTCTCCATCTGCCCAAAACGGTGCGCCACCAATCAAGGTCTCACGATATCCGTTGACGATGTAGAACATGGGGTTCATCTTCAGTATGGTCAAAAGTACCGGTGACAGCTTCTGCATAGACTCCGCATTGATATTCCACATGATGGGGGTTGCCCAAATCATCAACTGTAAGAAGATGGTCACCAACTGAATCAAATCACGGAAAAATACAGCCACTGCACTGGTCGCGTATACGATACCTGCTGCCAGTACAATGGTGCATAATAAGTAATACGGAATCTGCAACCAATCGATGGTCGGATAGTATCCGTAAATCAAAAACATCACCAGTGTAAATCCGATGAAAAACAGATGTACAAACAGGCAGGAAATCATACGAACAAATGGCAGTACATCAATTTTGAATACCACCTTCTTTACGAGGTAGTCGTAGGAAATCAGTGCATTTGTTCCGGTGCTGACCGCCTCGGAAAAATAGAACCAAGACACAATACCTGCAATCAACCACAGTACATAGGGCGCTTCAATACCGGCCTTGGTAGACTGTGCCGCTGCACCCAATGCTTTCTCAAACACAAACCAATAAACAAATACCGTCACCACCGGCTGAATGAATGCCCAAACCACGCCCAAATAAGAGCCTGCGAACTTGGACTTCATATCATTCTTGGCAAGTGCACGGATCAAGCGGAGATTTCCGAAGATGTCCTTGGGAATTTCCATGATGGCTTTCCAATTTACAATATAAAACACCAATAACAGCACATAAGCCGCTATAAGAAAAATCTGCATCGGGGTCATCTTAGATCTCCTGATTCTTAACCTTTTCTAAGTACTCCTGGAAGGTCCAGTTTACCTTGTCCTTGTCGGATAAAATCAAATCGTCCGGTCCCATACCTTCCGGCATCGGCCAATCCACTGCAATATCGGAATCGTTCCAGATCAATCCGCCCTCGTCGTTTGGATGATAGAAATCCGTAACCTTGTAGCAGAACTCTGCATAGTCGGATAATACAATAAATCCATGTGCGAAATCCTTCGGGATGAAGAACTGCTTCTTGTTCTCAGCAGAAAGTTCCACACCAAACCACTTACCATAGGTCTTAGAACCCTTGCGTAAATCTACCGCAACGTCAAATACACGACCATTGATGACACGCACCAACTTATCCTGTGGGAAGTTGATCTGGAAATGCAAACCGCGCAATACACCCTTCTTGGATGCAGACTGGTTGTCCTGTACAAATTCCACATCAATGCCTGCTGCCTTTAAGTCGTTGGCATTGTAGCTCTCATAAAAATATCCACGGTCATCGCCAAATACGGTTGGTGTAATAACTGCCAATCCTTCGATTCCGTTACAATCATGCTCTACTGTAATCTTGCCCATCCTAGAGTCCCTCCGCAATATCCATTAAGTATTTGCCGTAATCCGTCTTCAACAGTGGCTGTGCCAACTTCTCCAACTGATCACGATCAATAAATCCACGCTTATAAGCGATTTCTTCGATACAGGAAATATAGAGTCCCTGTCTCTTCTGGAAGGTCTCAACGAAATTCGCTGCAGACAACAGCATATCGTGATTTCCGGTATCCAACCAGGCAAATCCACGACCCAGGGTCTCTACATGTAAATTGCCACGCTGTAAGTATTCATTGTTAACAGTCGTAATCTCCAACTCGCCTCTTGCAGACGGTTTGATTGATTTTGCAATGTTTACCACATCGTTATCATAGAAGTACAGACCCGGAACCGCATAATTGGACTTCGGATTCTGTGGCTTCTCTTCGATGGACTTGGCAATGCCGTTCTCATCGAACTCTACCACGCCATATTCTCTCGGATCCTTCACATAATATCCAAAGATGGTTGCTCCCGGTTCATGCTCCTGGCGCTCATATGCCTGACGCAATACCTTAGAGAAACTCTGACCGTAGAAGATGTTATCACCCAATACCAGTGCGACTGCATCCTGGCCGATAAAATCCGCGCCAATAATGAATGCTTCTGCCAATCCGTTCGGTGCTGCCTGGACCGCGTATTCAATGTTCATGCCAAGCTGGCTACCATCGCCGAGTAACTCCTCAAATACCGGCAAATCACGTGGTGTAGAGATAATCAATACCTCACGAATTCCGGATAACATCAAGGTAGACAATGGATAATAAATCATCGGCTTGTCATACACCGGCATAATCTGTTTGGAAATTGCCTTGGTCAACGGATATAGTCTTGTGCCGCTACCACCGGCTAATATAATACCTTTCATAGGATCCTCCTATTTCTTTACAAACTTCAACTCATATATTATAGCCATTAGGACCTAATATTTCAAATTCCTGCCAAATCAATCAAGCCCTCCGCATTTCGTCTGCCAAAACCGAGCAAGATCAAGGGTGCCAAGACGATTCCTTTGTCCATCTCTTAGCACCCTCTTCGAGCGACTCCATGCTCCCGGAACAACCGAATAGGTGCCAAGATTATATATATCACTTATCCTTGGCACCTTGTTTCTTGATATATCCGTCGACGTCCAACAGAATGGTATATAATATCACCATGAAATATA
>JAILOI010000135.1 GCA_024690885.1 Lachnospiraceae bacterium | reverse complement strand
GAGGAAATCGCCCGTGTCGAGGATATGGTCAATGCAGAGATTGCCAAGGCAATTCCGGTTGAGACGGCGATTATGAGTATTGATGAAGCACGTGCTTCCGGTGCCATGGCACTCTTTGGCGAGAAGTACGGAGAAGAAGTACGCGTGGTCACCATGGGTGATTTCTCCAAGGAATTATGTGGTGGTACTCACGTGAAGAATACTGCAGACATCGGAACCTTCAAGATTGTTTCCGAATCCGGTGTAGCCGGCGGAACCCGTCGTATTGAGGCAATTACCGGTGCCAATGTCATTGCATACTACAAAGAATTAGAAGCAGAATTAAATCATGCTGCAGCAGTTGCCAAGGCAACTCCGAAGACCTTAGCAGACAAGATTGAATCCATGCAGAAGGAGATGAAGGCATTGTCTTCCGAACTGGAGTCCATGAAAGCCAAGGCTGCACACGAAGCATTGGGTGATGCGGCTTCCGATATGGAAGAGATTAAGGGCGTAAACTTGATCACCAAGGCTCTCTCCGGTGTGGATATGAACGGATTGCGTGATTTGGGTGATGAGTTGAAGGCTTCCGTTGGGGACAAGGGTGTCATCGTTCTTGCATCCGATGGAGACGGCAAGGTTTCTCTGATGGTGATGGTGACCGACGGCGCAATTGCAGCCGGTGCACATGCGGGTAACTTGATTAAGGCGATTGCACCGAAGGTCGGTGGCGGCGGCGGTGGTCGTCCAAACATGGCCCAGGCCGGCGGCAAGAATCCGGCAGGCATACCGGATGCCTTAGCAGAAGCGAAAGCCGTATTAGAAACACAGTTATAAGATGAGATGATTGTTGGTAGGGGCTCTGATGTAAGAGCCCCTTTCATTTTTTTAGAATAGGAGAGTTATGTCCACAGAAGTTAGACAAGAGAACAAGATGGGAACCATGCCGGTAGGTAAGCTGTTGTTTACCATGTCGACTCCGATGATGATTTCCATGTTGGTTCAGGCTTTATATAACATTGTTGATAGTATTTTCGTAGCCATGATTGAGGAGGACGCCCTGACGGCGGTCTCTCTGGCATTTCCAATCCAAAACTTAATGATTGCCTTTGCTACCGGTACGGCCGTGGGTATGAATGCATTGGTATCCAGGCACTTAGGCGAGAAGGATTTCAAGCGGGCCAACCAGGTGGCAGTCAACGGGATTTGGTTGATGTTTTTCACGGCCATCTTATTTTGCGTGGGAATCAGTGCAACCACTGGAAGCTTCTATCGTTTATTGACGGATGATGCCAAGATTATTGCGTATGGAACCACATATTTGCACATCATTGGATGGTTGTGCTTCGGTTTGTTTTTCCAGATGACCTTCGAGAAGTTGCTACAGTCCACCGGTAAGACCTTCTATTCCATGATTTCCCAGGTCACCGGTGCCCTCATCAATGTCATTATGGATCCACTGTTGATTTTCGGTGTGGGTCCCTTCCCGAAGATGGGAGTTGCCGGTGCAGCAGTTGCAACCATCTTTGGCCAGGTAATCAGTACCGTTATCGGCGTGTATTTCAATTATGCCCATAACAAGGAACTGCACTTATCCTTCCGGGAATATAAGCTGAATCGGGATATTGTGGGAAGCATCTATGCCATCGGTGCACCTTCCATTGTGATGGTGGCTATCGGTTCTGTCATGAACTTCTTCTTTAACAAGATTTTACTGGTATTCTCCTCTACGGCAGCCGCTGTATTTGGAGTGTACTTCAAACTTCAGAGCTTTATCTTCATGCCGATTTTCGGTATGAACAATGGAATGATTCCGATTGTGGCCTATAATTACGGTGCAGGAAAACCGGACCGTATCAAGCGGGTGATTTTCCTGGCAGGCCGGACGGCGGTGCTGATTATGGCAGTGGGAACCTTCCTGTTTATGGTATTCCCGGAGTTCTTCTTAGGACTCTTTTCTGCATCCGCAGATATGATGGCGATGGGTGTGGTTGCACTGCGTATCATCAGTGTCCATTTTGTGATTGCCGGTGTTTCCATCATCTGTTCTTCCAGTTTACAGGCCTTGGGTCATGGATTCTTCTCCATGGTCATGTCTCTGGTACGCCAGCTGATTGTCTTACTTCCGGCAGCCTATGTGTTGGCGCAACTGGGTGGCGTCAATATGGTTTGGTGGGCCTTCCCGATTGCAGAGGTGGTCTCCCTGACCCTGGCACTCATATTCCTGCGACGGGTAATGCGTGCGGAAATTGATCCGTTGTATTTACAACAAGCAGCGGAAGAAGTATAGGATTTATGCCCAATCGGCAGGTGCGACTTATGACGCACCTGCCTATTTCTTAATAAAAAGTTTATAATATTTGTATAAACTAACTAAAAACAGTTAATATACAAATACTATCAATTGTCTATTTTTACCCCGAATCGTTGAAAAGAGTTCATAACCTGTTTATAATATTAGGTGGTGAAAAACTTTTTGTTATTAGAGGAGGAACTCATATGATATTTCAACTTTACAGCGATCACGCTGCTATGCAGTTGATTGGTTGGCTTCTTGTTTTCGCTGGACTGATTATCGTCAACGAAATCGGACGCCGTACCAAAATCGGTGGAATGATTGTTTTTGTTATCATCCCATTGATTCTTACCGTATACTTCATCGCAATTCATTGCGGAGCATTCCCGGGTAACGACACCATGGCTTACATGGATGGTTGGTTCCATTACTTCAAGCTCTATGCAGCAGACATCGGATGTGTCGGCTTCATGATGATTAAGTACAAGTGGGGACTTGGCAAGCAGGAGTGGTTCAAATGGTGGCCTTGGTTCATCGTTGCAGCAAACATTATGATTGCGAACGTATCTGACCTTGAGTCTGCATTGGCAGCTTACTCCATCAGCGGAAATCTTTCCGGTGCTTGGTGGGCTTCCAACGAAGGTGTATTCATCTATGGTGGATGGTGGAACGTTGTGAACGCAATTGCTGGTTTGATCAACATCTTCTGTATGACCGGATGTATCAAGCTTTACACTTCCAAGGACAAGAACCAGAGCGATATGTTATGGCCGGATATGACCATCTGGTTCATCATCGCTTATGATGTATGGAATTTCGAGTATACATACTTGAACCTTCCTACACATTCTTGGTACTGTGGTGTTGCTTTACTTCTTGCTCCTACCTTTGCAAACGCATTCTGGAACAAGGGTGCATGGATTCAG
>JAILOI010000103.1 GCA_024690885.1 Lachnospiraceae bacterium | reverse complement strand
TTTGCCACAGGGGATTTCAGTTGCAACCCCTATGAAATTGGGGCAGGATGGCTACTTTGAACATTGTAGCATCCAGGGCACCTGGAAGAAGGTCGATGCATCCACCTTGGAGATTTCTTACGGCCCTCATAGAGAAGAGGTTCATGTAAGTGTGGTTTACGACCGGGAGCGCGAGGTGGAGACCATAGGCTTGTGCGGTATACGCAGGGACGGTGTAAGTTTTTGGGCTAAGAAAGTGAGTGAATAACGTAGTATGGGTAGAATTTTTGATTATGACAATGCATTTTTTCGCATGATGGGCAAGCTGGTGGATGTGTTTTTTGTCAGTCTGCTGTGGTTGACCTTCTCCATTCCTATCGTCACCATCGGAGCTTCTACTCAGGCGCTTTATTATACGGTGCATAAGCAGATCAAGGGTGGTAGAGGTTATGTATGGCAGGAGTTTTTCTCCTCCTTTAAGGATCATTGGAAGGCCAACATCTTGCTTACCCTGATTTTCGAAGTGTTGATTACCGTGCTTGGATATGAGCGATTGTTACTTCGAACCATGGCAGAAAACGGTGGTGGTGATAACCTTCGTATCATGTATTTCGTTTTGGTGTTCTTCCAGTTTTTGATTGGAGCATGGGCGATTTTTACCTTCTGTTATCGCGCCAGATTTATTATGGATTGGAAGAATTCCTTGAAGAACGGATTGCTTCTGATGTTAGGATACTTACCGCGGGCACTTCTTGTGATGGTGACGTTGGCGGTTGCAATGTTTTTAATCTATTTACTTCCAATTTTGATTTGTATCGTACCGTGTTTGTTGTTTTTGTTGTATGAAGTCTTATTGGAGAAGGTGTTCCTTGCCATTATGAAACCGGAAGATGTGGAGCAGGAGGAGCAACTTTCGATGGAGCAAAAGAGGGATCATGAGTGATACTCAGCGCTATTGTCGCAAATGTCTGTTACAAGATCAGGCCGAGGACGCACGTGGAGATTTGAATCGGTATTTGGATGCTATCCATCCGGAAGACAAGGCGGATGAGGTGTTGTATTTCAAACGCTTAGAAGTTTGTCGTCAATGTGAGCTCTTAGGTGGAGATGCCACCTGTGCGGCTTGTGGCTGTTATGTAGAATTTCGTGCTATATTGGCACGGGGCAAATGCCCGAAATCATACTGGAAATAAAAGAGGTTCCCACAGATTTGTGGGAACCTTATTTTATGCATTCAGTGGTGCGTAAGAAATATTGACCTTGATGTCCTGGGCATAATTTCCGAAGGACTTACCGAAGATGGTTAAACCACCCACGTGCTCAGAGTCTTCGTCCACCGACATCTTAAACTTCATGGAACTGGTGGAGTCCAGGTTGAACTCATCAATGGATACATCCGAAATCTTAAGGCCATCGATGAAGGTTCCCTCCCGATTGATCACCAACATCTTCAACAAACCGTATTGATTCCAGTTTGGATACCACCAATCCGGAGTAAAGATGCCGTGTACGTCACCGAAATCACCCGGAGAGGTCCAGGAACCGATGTGGACGTTGTTGAGATAGAAGTTAATATCCGAAGGCCAGTTGTTGTTAATGCCCGGTGCTTCGGAGCTTAATTCTGCGGAAATCATAATTCCGGTGATCTTCTGGTTGAGCGGGATGAAGTTTGGAATCATATATTCCACATATCCCTTGGTAAACCATAAGATATCCGCATTGTAACGATCCGGATGAGAGAAGTAGCGGGTATCGTCCACTTCACCAATCAGCTTATTGGCGGTGGCAAGACCGCAGGTCGGATACACCTTGTAGTCGGTGTAGTGACCGATGCTAATCTCGTCGGAGTATACGTTCTCCTTGGAGGTGCTTGGCTGAATATCAATGAGAATCTTGTCTAAGCGCAAGGAGCATATCTTCTGGTTGCCGTGGCCGGCAGACTCATTGGAAGTGGAGATGATACCGCAGCTTTCCAGCTTCTTAATGTGTCCGGTAAGGGCGCCACCGGTGATCTTCAGGTTGGCAGCCAATTCGTTCATATTCATGGATTTATGTTCCATCAGTAACTTGATGATATCAATGCGCACTTCGGATCCGAGGGCTTTGAACAACTCTAAGCCGTCGTCTAAGGATTCAATATGTAGCATAATCGTTCTCCTAAATTTTAGAATTATCTAAAGTATTTATCTACTTAACACACATTTTAACAAATGAACCCTGATGCTACAAGGGAAAAGTAATGACACTTAAAATATTTTACAAAACACTAAAAACTGTGAAAAAATTGTGTAGATATTGTGAACTCCGTTGCCTTTTTTTCAGGGTTTTGTAAAATGAAAGTGTAGATAAAGGAGCGGAAGCGATGACGAAGTTATTTCACGGAAGAGCAGGGATTCATCGGCAGATGGTTACCGCCATTGTATCGGTGGTATTTGGTGTGATTTTACTCTGCTGGGTTTTGAACACCTCTTTTTTGGAAAAAGTTTATATGCACAGCAAAACACAGGAGATTATTGATGCCTTTTCCCTGCTTTCAGAGAATACGAGAGATAATACCCTCTACAGCAAGGAATTTTATGTGACCTTCGAGAATCTCTGTGCCGGCAAGAATTTATCTATTATCGTCATATCCTCTGACGGAACAGTCCTTCTGTCGTCTCAGAATGAAGCAAGTATGCTGAGAAATCAGTTGTTTAACTCCCTTTTAGACATCAAGGGGAAATCCAAGGTCCTTGCCTCGGATGATTCCTATGTGGTGAAGCGACAGGTGGATATCTTTTCCAATCAGGATAATATTTTCCTGGTGGGAAGTTTGGCGGATGGAAATACCATCTTGATTCGAAGTGCGGTGGATAGCATACGGGATAGTGCCAAGATTTCCAACCGGTTTTTACTGGTGATGGGACTAGTGGGTGTTCTGTTGGCTTTCTTTGTTTCTGAAGTGGTGGCGCGATGGATTACCAAGCCGGTGGTGGAGTTGACCAAGCTGTCCAAGAAGATGGCGGCTTTGGATTTTGATGCCAAATACGAACCACGCAAGCGACGCAATGAAGTGGATGAATTGGGAGAGCAGATGAATATGCTCTCCGAGAACCTGGAGCGTACCATCGGAGATTTGAAGGGGGCCAATGCATCTTTACAGCATGATTTGACGCTGCGGGAAGAAAGTGAGCGGATGCGCAAGGAGTTTCTCTCCAATGTCTCCCATGAACTAAAGACGCCCATTGCCTTAATCCAGGGATATGCGGAAGGCTTACAGGAGGGCGTGAGTGATGATCCGGAAAGTCAGGCCTATTATTGTGAGGTGATTTCGGACGAAGCCAAGAAAATGAATCAAATGGTGCAACAATTGCTGACTTTAAATCAATTGGAGTTTGGAGAACAGCAGTTTCTCATGGAACGATTCGATGTGGTACCGATGATACGCAGTGTGATGCAAGCAAGCCATATTCTGCTGGAAAACCAGGGGATTACAGCAGAATATGAAGGAGCGGATTCCTGCTATGTATGGGCGGATCCGTTCTGGAGCGAACAGGTCTTTACCAATTACTTTAGTAATGCCATTCATCATTGCGAAGGGCAGAAGCAGATTTCGGTGTGCTTAAGCGAACAGGAGGGCAATGCCCACATTGAAGTATATAACACCGGAACCCCGATTCCGGAGGAATCCATCCCTCGCTTGTGGGAGAAATTCTACAAAGTGGATAAGGCCAGAAGCCGGGAATATGGCGGAAGCGGCATTGGTCTTTCGGTAGTAAAAGCGGTGATGGATGGATTCGGTAAAAAATATGGGGTAGAAAATCACGAAAATGGGGTTTCATTTTGGTTCGAATTAGACAAATAAAATCCGCTTTATTTTGTTTTTTTTATTGAATATTCATGACCGGAATGGTAACATTATAGTAAATGTAGATACAATTACCGGATGGAGTGACGACATGCCTAAGAAGATGATTTCAATTCTTATGGCGGCACTTTTGTTGTGTGTTTCATTGACGGGATGTACCAAGATGGTTTCTCTTACCGATGAGGAAGAGGAAGAAATCGCAATCTACACATCTTCATTGATTTCGAAGTACAATCGAACGCAAACCAACGGACTGACTTACATATCCGAACAACGCCGGTTGGAGATTGAGGAAGCAGAAGCTTCTTATCACCCAACGGAGACGGATACGGAAGAACAAGTTCCGGAAGATGGTAGTGTGGATGCTTCCACAGACCCGACGGTGACGGGGATACCGGATGGTAGCACCGGTTCATTGACCGGAGCAACCGGCCCAACAGAATCCATGGGAGGGGAGGATGCCACCGGCATTACCTTAACCGACCTTGTGGGAATTGATGGACTGAGTGTTTCCTATCAGGGCGCAACGGCTGCCGCAAATTATGGTGCTGATGGAGTATTTGATATTTCCCCAACCAAGGGATATCAGTACCTTGTGATGAACTTCCAATTGAAGAACACATCATCCTCGCCGGTGGGTGTTGATTTTGAGTCATCCGATTTTGTATTTCGTGCAACCGTTGATGGGGTTACAGCTAGAGCGGATCAGACCATTCTCTTAGAGGATTTCCAAACCTTTACCGGAACCATTGGTGCCGGAGAGACACAGAAGGTGGTACTTCTGTTTCAATATCCGAAAGACGGATTAACTGATCTATCAAATCTCTCCCTTCGGGTAGAGCAGGGTGGTAATACTTACACCGTTGTATTATAGGTTTTCAAAAAATGATTTTGGGAGGCTGAATGAATGGATACTAATATTTTGCTGGAATCTGGAACAAATGAACTTGAAATCCTGGAGTTTAAAGTAGCTGATAACTATTATGGTATCAACGTTGCTAAGATTCGTGAGATTTTAACATATTCTCATGTCACACCGGTTCCGAATTCACATCCGTTTGTGGAAGGCATTTTCATGCCGAGAGATGTTATGATCTCCGTTATTAATCTTCGCAAGTGCTTGGGATATGAGGATGATCCGAATATTGACGGATTGTTCTTTATCACCAATTTCAATAGCTTAAATACCGCATTCCATGTGGATGAGGTACTTGGTATTCATCGTGTATCCTGGGAGGATATCAATTCTCCGGATTCTACGATTAGTGCAGAGGACAGTGGTGTTTCCACCGGTGTTATCAAATTAGAGGATCGCTTGGTTGTCATCCTTGATTTCGAGAAGATTGTTTCGAATATCAATCCGGAGACCGGCCTTAAGGTTTCGGATATGGATAACTATGAAGCACATGATCGCTCCAAGTCACCGATTGTGATTGCAGAGGATTCCCCATTGTTGTCCAAGTTGATTACCGAATGCTTACGCAAGGCCGGATATACCAACTTGATTGTGAATCCGAATGGCCAGGAAGCATGGGACAAGTTAGTGGAGATGAAATCCAAGGGCACCGTATTGGACGATGTACATTTGATTGTTACTGATATTGAGATGCCGAAGATGGATGGACATCGCTTGACCAAGCTTGTAAAAGAAGACGAGGTTATGAAGAAGATTCCTGTGATTATCTTCTCCTCCTTGATCAATGAAGAAATTCGCCGCAAAGGCGAGTCCCTTGGAGCTGACGCTCAGCTGACAAAGCCGGAGATCGGCAAGCTTGTTCAGGTAATTGATGAACTGGTAGAGAAGTATGAGAGCGCCAGAAAAAATTAAGTTTTGAATTTTGAGGGATGTGAATCGCTTCACATCCCTTTTCTCTATTTTTACGATGTATGGAGGTAATCCCGTGGCGAATTCTGAAGATTACTTGGATGGACTACTTGATTCCATAACGCAAGCCAAAACCAATGTTTCCAATGCAGACAAGAGAGAACGGAGAAACCGTCAGGAACGTCAGGCAAGACGTACGAGGGTTTCTGCGGATGATGACTTCATGGAGGCCAATGGATTGAATGATTTTGTGCCCCGTTCCGGCGGACACAGCAATTTGCAATCCATCCTGGATGAGGCTGATTTTTTGCGGGAATTTGAAGAAGAATTAGATAACGGAGATGCGGATGCGTTTTTAGCAGAGTTTGAAAACGAATTGCGGGAAGAGGACGGTTCTGCCGGGGATTTGTTTTCCATTGATGAGTCGAGCAATCGGGATGCCGGTGATTTTGGCACTGAGGAGGAAGTTCCAATTTTCCCTGAAGAGACGGTAGAAGAGGCGCCGGCTGATTTGGACTTGTCCGTTGAAGATATTGAAGTTGCTACGGAAGGTATGCCGGAAGACCATCTGATGGAAAGCATCGAGAGCATTGTTTCTGAGGCAACGTCCGGAAGCGAAGGTGAGAAGGCGAAACCAACCGGTTCCGTGGTGGGCGAGGATTTCTTACAGCCGGAGTTTGAACCGGATGAATTGGACCATGCAGATGCTCCTGCAGAAAGTACCGGAATGCCGGAGATTACGTTGGTGGATCCGGAAGGTGGAGAGGAAGAAGTGGATTTGGCGTCCCTCTTTGGGGATAGTACCGACGCCCAGGAAGTTCCACTGATGGATGAATCCGGAGAAGGCATCGATTTGGAAGATGCATTGGCCGGCGATGATGCCTTTGCTGACATCGGTGATTTGTTGAATGCGGATGCTTCCGGTGAAGAATTGGACGAAGCCAGAGATGCCTTTGAGGCTTCTGCTGAGGCCGTAGAAGAAGGCGTTGATTTATCGGATGCCAGCTTTGAGGGGCCGGATGAAGCGGCGCCGAAGGTTGGATTCCTACAGAAGATTCTCGGAATCTTTAAGAAGAAAAAGAAGGCAGATGTGGATGATACGGTGGATATTGCAGAGCATAATCCAACACCGGAGGAATTGGCGGCAGAGTCCAATGACCTTTTGGAAAGCTTTGCAGATGAGCTGACCCAGCCGGCAGAAGAAGCCAAGCCGGAGAAGAAGAAAAAGGAAAAGAAGCCAAAAGAAAAGAAACCGAAGAAAGAGAAGAAACCGAAGCCTCCGAAGGAGAAAAAGCCGAAGAAGGAGCGCGTTCCGGATACCTCGCCGAAGATTCCGTTGAAGGTCATCCTGGCATTCTTGATTCTTGCAGCTTCCATTATTTTCTTTGTGTTTATTTGTCAGACGCTCTTTGCAGCCAAGATTCAGTTTGGCGATGCCAAAGAATCCTTTGATAATGCGGATTATATTGGTGCTTACAGTTGTGTCAGTGGCTTAGAACCGAAGGATGAAGAGCAGGCAGCGTTTATAGAATCCACCAAGTTACTGGCAATGCTTCAGATGAAGAATCGGGAGTATGAAGTGGCGATGTCCAACAAAGATTATGGAATGGCACTAGACAGTTTGATCATAGGTGTGGTTCAATATACGGAGAAAGCGGAGTCTGCAGAGACATTGGGTGTTGCTTCGCAGTTCGAAACGTTGGGCCAGAAGATGATTGTCCAATTGCAAGAACAGTTTGGTATGAGCCAGCAGGATGCGATTGATACCTTCTATGTTGGAAGCAGACAGGATTATACGCTGAAGTTATATGACATACTAGAAGAAAAAGGATTACGGTAACACATGATTGCAATTATTGACTACGATGCCGGGAACATTAAGAGTGTAGAGAAGGCCTTTGCTTATTTGGGCCAGGATACGGTGGTAACCCGGGATGCTGCTGTAATTATGGCAGCAGACAAGGTCGTATTGCCGGGAGTGGGCTCCTTTGGTGATGCGATGGAACACTTGAAACAATATCAATTAGATACAGTCATTTCTGAAGTGGCTTCCTCCGGGAAGCCATTTCTTGGAATCTGCTTGGGCTTGCAGCTTTTTTTCGAGGAAAGCGATGAGACTCCGGGGGTTCCGGGACTGGGAATTCTGAAGGGACGCATTCGACGCATTCCGGATAATCTGGGGCTGAAGGTTCCCCATATAGGTTGGAATTCCTTGCAATTTCCGCATCCGGGACGACTGTTTCAGGGGATTTCGGAAGATGCCTTTGTTTACTATGTGCATTCCTATTATTTAGAGGCGAGTGATCCTGCAATTGTTACGGCGACCAGCGACTATGGTGTATGTATCCATGGATCCGTGGAATGCGGCAATGTATTTGCCTGTCAGTTCCATCCGGAGAAAAGCGGACGTGTAGGACTTGCGATTTTGAAGAACTTTTGTGAATTGTAGGAGTGTAAGATGCATACAAAACGAATTATCCCTTGTTTGGATATCAAGGATGGACGCGTGGTCAAAGGCGTAAACTTTGTAGATTTAATTGATGCGGGTGATCCGGTGGCGGTCGCAGCAGCGTATGATGCCGCCGGCGCAGACGAAGTGGTATTTTTGGATATTACCGCTTCTAGTGATCATCGTGAGACGGTGGTGGATATGGTCCGTGAGGTGGCCAAGAAGGTATTTATCCCCTTTACGGTTGGCGGCGGAATTCGCACGGTAGAGGATTTTCGTGCCCTGCTTCGGGAAGGTGCGGATAAGATTTCCATCAATTCCTCAGCAATCGACAATCCACAGCTGATTCATGATGCGGCAGAGAAGTTTGGCAGCCAGTGCGTGGTGGTTGCCATTGACGCGAAGAAGCGGCCGGATGGCAGCGGATGGAACGTATATAAGCACGGTGGACGTATTGATGTGGGTTTAGATGCAGTAGAATGGGCCAAGGAGGCAGAGCGTTTAGGCGCCGGAGAAATCCTGCTTACCAGTATGGATGGAGACGGAACCAAGGCCGGCTATGATATCTCGCTTACCAAAGCAATTTCGGATGCAGTGAATATTCCGGTGATTGCTTCCGGAGGAGCCGGTACCATGGAACATTTCTATGAAGCATTGACCGAAGGTGGTGCAGAAGCTGCATTGGCAGCGTCCTTGTTCCACTTTAAGGAATTGGAAATACGAGAAGTGAAGGAGTATTTGGCCGGACGAGGCGTTCCGGTTCGTTTATAAGATGGCAGCAATTGACAATGATTGGTTGAATCCCCTCTCTGAGGAATTTCATAAACCGTATTACAAAACATTATATGAGCGGGTGAAGAAGGAATATCATGAGCATCAGATTTTCCCTCCTTCGGAAGATATCTTTAATGCCTTCCACTTTACACCTTTATCTGATGTGAAGGTGGTCATCATTGGACAGGATCCCTATCACAATGTGCACCAGGCCCATGGACTCTGTTTTTCCGTTCAGCCCGGGGTGGATGTACCACCATCCTTGCAGAATATCTACAAGGAATTGCAGGAGGATTTGGGATGTTACATTCCAAACAACGGTTGCCTGACCAAGTGGGCCAAGGAAGGCGTGTTGCTTTTGAATACG
>JAILOI010000105.1 GCA_024690885.1 Lachnospiraceae bacterium | reverse complement strand
GAGACATCCGCTCCTTTTTTCGGGCACTCATTTTGTATACAATATAACAAGATTGAGAATTAAATTGTATATTCGGCCGGAAGCGGCTAAAATAGAAACAAGGGGGAATCACATAGGAACGATAGAGGGGTATCGGGAATGATAAAAAGTATTCTACTTGTGATTCAATACATCTGTATTATTGGCGTTTTTATAGAGGGTATCTATGTGTTTCGACGTCTGCGCAATGCGCTCCAGGGGTTCTTATTCTGGAACTGCGTCGTTGCGCTGCTGGCAAACTTTGGATACCTGATGGAAATGAAGACAACGAGTGAAGAGGCATTCATGGTAGCACTGAAGACGGCGTATGCCGGTCGCGTGTGGATTGCTTTTTCACTTTTCTTATTTATTGCAGAACTTTGTCATCGACGCATTCTACCCTGGGTCCGGGATGGACTGTTGATTCTGCATGTCATCTTTATGTTTAGTATTCTCAATATTCCAAAGAACACCTGGTATTACTCCAGTTGTACCTTCGATAACACCCAGATGTTTCCGGTGCTGCATCATGGCAACGGACCGCTGCACCATGTCTTTTTGTTCGCTCATGTTTGCTATATCGTGATTGGATTGATTTGGCTTCTGATTGCTTATCATCGGGAGCGGAATGCCACCTTCCGCCATCGCTTGTTTATGGTGATTCTGGCAGTGACCGCCCAGGGTGGCGCCTATCTGATTCAGCAGATCGGATTGCCGGGAGCAGCCGCCAGTTACGATATTACCAGCGTGGGCTATCTGGTGGGCAATGCCCTGATGCTGATTTCCATTTTTACCTTTGATTTGCTTGGTACCCGGGATATTGCCCGGGAGTTTGTGGTGGACCACATTCCGGAGGGCATTATTGCCGTGGATTTGGAAGGGGTCATCCAGTATGCCAACGAGCCGGCGCACCGGCTCTATCCCAAGATGGAGCGTTATGCCGGTGAAGTCATTGCCGGCATCGAGGATGCAATTGCTGCCGGAGATAGCCTGGTGGTGCACGATCGTTACTACACCCCGGAGAAAACAGAGCTGGAGTATGAGGGCCGCTGCGTGGCCTATCTCTACGTCCTGGTGGATGATACGGAGCACTTCCAATACATGGAGCAGTTGCAGGAACAGAAGGAGATTGCAGACAAGGCCAACAAGGCCAAGAGTCGTTTTCTGGCCAATATGTCCCATGAGATTCGAACCCCGATCAATGCCGTGATTGGTATGGATGAGATGATTTTGCGAGAGAGCCGGGAGAGTGCCATCCGTGGCTATGCGGCAGATATTATGTCCGCAGGCCATACCCTGTTGTCCCTCATTGGCGATATCCTGGATTTATCCAAGGTGGAAGCAGGCAAGATGGAGATTTTGCCAACGGACTACAGCATGTCTTCCCTGTTGAATGACATCGTCAATATGACCCAACACCGGGCGGAGAAGAAGGGCCTGGAATTTGCGCTGATTACGGATTCGGATTTGCCCCACGAACTCTACGGGGATGAGGTGCGCATTCGACAGTGCGTCCTAAACCTGTTAACCAATGCTATCAAATACACCTCACGCGGTACGGTGACCCTGTCGGTGACCGGTGAGAAGGTGGATGAGAACCACATCCTGCTTCGAGTGGAGGTACAGGATACGGGTGTGGGCTTGAAGCCGGAGGATATGGAGGCCTTGTTTGCCCCCTTCCAGCGCATTGAAGAATCTCTGCACCAAAACATTGAGGGTACGGGGCTGGGTATGAACATCACGTATCAGCTATTGGCTCTCATGGGGTCGCAGCTGCAGGTGACAAGCTCCTACGGTGAGGGGTCCACCTTTTCCTTCGAGTTGGAGCAGCAGGTGGTATCCTGGGAACCGATTGGAGCGCTGGCGCTACAGACGGAGCGGATGCTGATCCAAGCCTCGGAATATCATGAGTTATTCCATGCACCGGATGCCAGGATTCTGGTGGTGGACGATACCGAGACGAATCTGACGGTGATTCGTGGCCTTTTGAAAAAGACCAAGATTCAAATCGATACGGCGCTAAATGGCGCAGATGCGCTGGTAATGGCTGCCAAAACCGACTACGATGTGGTGTTTATTGACCATATGATGCCGGATATGGATGGATTTACCACCCTAAAGCGGATGCGCGGATTTAGCAATCATACGAAAACGCCCATGGTGGCGCTGACGGCCAATGCGATTTCCGGTGCCCGGGAGATGTATATCGCCGGGGGATTCCAGGAGTATCTGGCCAAGCCGGTGGATGGTATTCGCCTGGAAATGCTGTTGAAGGAATTGTTGCCGGCAGAGAAGTGTCTGCCGCCGGAAGCGGGTGAAGCAGATGGGGCAGAGCCATTGCCGGATTGGCTGGTGCACCATCCTACCTTAGAGGTGGCGGCCGGTGTGGAACACTGTGGTGGCGAGGAGGATTATCTGTCGGTACTGCAGGTGTTTGCGGAGACGGCGGAGAAGAAGCTGCATGAGCTTCGTACGTTGTATGAGCAGGGAGAGCGGAAGACCTATATCATCAAGGTACACGCCCTACGAAGTTCCGCACGAATCATCGGAGCCATGGAATTATCGGAACTGGCGCGCCAGATGGAGACAGCGGGCAATGAAGAGCGGTGGAGCTATGTGGAAGACCACCACGAGCAGCTTTTGGGCTTATATGAAGCGCTGTATCATTCCCTGGCGCCACTGGAGGCAAGCGGGGAGAAGAAACGCCTGACGGAACAGGAGCGCAAGGATGCCTTCCATACCATCGGCGAGGTGGCAGAGTCTGGAGAGTATTCCATGATGGAGCGTCTGTTGACGGATCTGCAAGGCTATGACTTTTCCAAAGAAGATTTAGAGATCCTGCAGCAAATGCACCAATGCCTACTGGCCATGGACTGGAAAGGTATACAAGCACTTGTCGAAACTGCATTAACGTAAAAAAGGGAGCGATGCCGTATGCTGACATCGCTCCTTCTTCTGTTAGAAATTACTTCCGTTCCATCCCCAATCGGAAACGGGATGATAGGTGACATATACCGCATCCCCCGGAATACCAAGCTTCTCGGAGAACAGCTGGCAGATCTGGCCGGTCAACTTGTCGTAGCTTGCTGCAGGTGCATCGCCGTATAAGCTGACGGAGACATAGGCTCCCTTGTCCAATTTCTTGCCGCCTAACCATAAATCATAGGCATCGTCAATGCCCACCATAAGATAGGTCTCGGACTTATTCAAGGTGGTGATGAGCTTTCCCAGCTCGCTTTTCAATGCGTCCTTGGTATCATCGGATACCGGAACTGTAATTTTCGAATCAATAAATGGCATGTTAGGCTCCTTTCTGTTTTTCTCGTTATGCACATTATAAATCTTTGTACGGATGTGGACAAATTTTCTGCGGCTATGGTAAAACAGTAGATAAGAAAAAGCGTAGGGAGTGTTGTTATGAAAATCAGACCGACCATACAATTCAGCGGGATTCAGGGCGTTTTCTGGGGAAGTTTTGCATCCTTGTTTGCCTTCTCCAGTGTCTATTTACTGGCCAAGGGATTTACCAACAGTCAGGTGGGATATGTGATGGCAGCAGGCAGCGGACTTTCTGCAGTGTTGCAACCCATGCTGGGTGGTTTTGTGGACCGTAGTCCCAAGCTGATTCTACATAAAACCATTCTGGTGTTATCTCTGGTGATGATGGTACTCAGCGGACTGTTGCTTGGAGCAAGCAATGTGTTTTGGGCAGTGGCTCTCATCTACGGATTGCTGGTGACCTTCCTGCAGATGATTACTCCCTTGACCTATGCGTTGGGTATGTTTTTTATGTCCCGTGGGGTGCCCATCAATTTCGGAATCTGCCGTGGTATCGGCTCGGTAACCTATGCGGTGGTAGCTGCCGTTCTGGGTGTTTTGGTGGAGCGGATGAATGAGGATATGGTGGTTGTTTCCGTTATTGTACTGTATGTGCTTTTTATTGTTGTAATTACAACATTTCACTTTCCCGGTATTTCGGAAGAAAAGCGGGCAACGGAAGTACAGAGCAAGGAACAGGGTGGTATAGCGGCATTTATACGGGAGAATCGTGGCTTTTGCATGGTGCTTTTTGGAAATATCTTCGTATTCATCAGCCATAACATTCTAAACAACTACTTGTTCCAGATTGTTTCCTACCATGGATTCGGAAGCAAGGAGATGGGCTTTGCCTCTTCCCTGGCGGCCATGTGCGAATTGCCTACCTTGTTTTGCTTATCCTTTTTCTTAAAAAAGTTTTCTGAGGTGACCCTATTTCGGGTGGCAGCGATTTTTATCTTTCTGAAAAATCTGGTGTTATGCTTTGCAACCACGTTGCCGGTGATTTACTTTGCCATGAGCATGCAGCTCCTTGGCTACGGCTTGTTTGCCGGCATCAGTGTCATCTATGTGAATGAGATGGTGGATGTAACCAATCGCACCAGAGGACAGGCGTTGATGACCATGACGGTCACCATAGGAACCGTGTTTGGCAGTTTGTTGGGCGGTAATTTTATCGATCGGCTGGGGGTTCCGTGGACCTTATGGATTTCCGCCGGTATGGCACTGTTTGGCATGGTGGTTGTCTGCGGATTTGCAGGCAAGAACCGTAGGAATAAGGAGTTGTAATTGCATGTTTTGGTTATGGTGCATCGCAGCGTTTGCTGCTTTTTATATCAAGGGGTTGTGCGGGTTTGCCAACACCCTTGTTTTTACGTCCATCCTGGGATTCGGGGTGGACAATGTTCTGATTTCGCCGGTGGATCTGGTACTGGGATATCCCACGAATTTGATTATGACCTGGCAGTATCGGAAACATTTAAAGATCGCCATCTGGGTTCCCCTGGCGCTGATGGTATTAGCAGGCAGTATTCCCGGGGCGATTCTGTTAAAAAGCGTGGATGCCCGTATGATTAAGATTGTTTTCGGTGCAGCGGTGGCCCTCATTGCCATGGAGATGTACGGGCGAGAGATGGGTGCCTGGGAAGGCAGTGATTCGAAGGTGGTTCGTATCGGAATCGGCCTCTTATCCGGTCTGCTGTGCGGGCTTTTTGGTGTAGGTGCTTTATTGGCGGCATATCTGGGCCGGGTGACCGAGCGGATGGATGAATTTAAGGCCAATATCAGTGCGGTGTTTGTGGTGGAGAATACCTTCCGCCTGGTGACTTATGGCATGCTGGGGGTAATTACCATTGGTAGTCTGAGGCAAACGCTTCTGCTGATTCCGGTGGCCTTGTGTGGACTTTTTGCAGGGATTTACAGTAGTAAGAAATTAGATGAGAGACTGATCAAGCGCAGCGTCATTGTGCTTCTGATGATTTCCGGTGTGGTATTGGTGGTTACCAATCTATAAAAAGAGGATGCCTCCCTGATGGGATGCATCCTCTGATTTTTGTATGAAATTTACTGTGCCTTGGAAGCTTCTAACATCTTTTCCTTCAACTGGTTCTCGATTACAACCAATTCCTTCTCTGCCTCGGCACGCTTCTGCTTGCCCTCGGCCTGGATGCGAATGACTTCGTCGATGGTGGTAATGAGCTGCTCGTTGGTATGCTTCAAGGTTTCTACATCCACGATACCACGCTCGGATTCCTTGGCGCTCTGGATGGTTGCCATCTTCAACTTGTCTGCATTCTTGCGAAGCAGTTCGTTGGTGGCGTCGGATACGGCGTGCTGTGCAGCAGCGGCCTGGTTGGCATGCTCTACACCGAGTGCGATGACCATCTGGTTCTTCCAGAGCGGAATGGTGTTGATGATGGTGGACTGAATCTTCTCGGACATCAAGGTGTCGGAGTTTTGAATCATACGAATCTGTGGACCGGTCTGCAAGGAGATGGTTCTGGTCAACTCCAAATCGTAAAGTTTCTTGTCGAATCGATCACACTTCTCTGCTAAGTCCTTGGCTGCCTGTGCATCTTCCGGAAGACCGGTGGATGCTGCGGTTGCCTGCAAGTCCTTGAGCTTGCCGTTGCGAACTTCCTCTAACTTCTGCTTGCCGGCAACAATGTACATGGTTAACTCACGGAAATAGGTGAGGTTGGCATCGTACATCTTGTCTAACATGCTGATGTCCTTCAAGAGGATGGCCTGATGCTTGTCTAACTCTGCGGCAATGGTTTCTACGTTGGTTTCCACCTTGCTGTAACGGGACTGCAATGCGGTTAACTTGTTGGCACTCTTCTTGAAAAAGGAGAAGAGTCCCTTGTCGTTCTCATCTACATCAAAGTTCTTCAATTCCCCAATTAAGTTGGTGAGCATCTCTCCGGTCTCGCCCATATCCTTGGCACGTACGGAGTTTAATGCGCTCTCGGAAAACTCAGATAACTTCTTCTGGGTACCGGCACCATACTTCAAGATGGCATCGGTATTCTCAATATCAATCTGCTGAGCGAATGCATCCACCTGGGCTTGCTCCTCGCTGGTCAGCTGATATGATTCGGTCATTTCCTGTTTGTTGTCGACAACTGCTGGGACCTCATTGGTCTTCGGAGCACCGGCCTCCCCAAAGGTAAGGGTAGGAGCAACAACTTCAAATTCTTTCACTTCGGTATCCATAAAATCCTCCTTATATTGTGTAATGCATTAGCGCTGCATTTCAGCCATTGTTTGTTCTTCGGTGAGACCATCCTGGGCCATCATCGTCTTCATGACGGAGATGTCACTGGAGACATCCCACGCGGTTTTCTGAAACATCTGATCCAACAATGCGGCAAACGCCTGATTGATGACGTCCATGGCATCTTCGATTTCATGACGTGTATTACGGGCGTTCTCCCCGTCACCGCCGGTGTTTTGGATATCGATATAGGCACCAAGAAGTTTCTCGGTGGTTGGCAGATAGTAATCCATAAAACGACGTAAATCCTTGGCACTCTTGGGTTCGGCTTTTACCTTCTCAAAGATGCGCTTCATAATGTCCTCTAACTCATATAGCTTGGTGGACATCTCCCGGTCATCCGGGATTTTGTCGTTGTAATCCCGCACCTTACGCAGGTAGGCGTTGCCATCGTCCAACAACTGTTGTACTTCGGCGGGAAGCTTGTTTCGTCCGGCTTCCTTGGCCCGAAGTTCTTCTTCCTTGGCGGAAGCGACGCGGGCGGCATCGGTGCGTACGTATTCCTTGTAGACCTTGTCGGTCAGCATCAGTGTGGTGCGATCCTTGTCAAAAGCTGCATATGGAATGTAGTTCTTGGCATGCAGTTTCTTGATGTCTGAGAACACCTTGGAAGCAGCAATACCGGAAGCCCGGGATAACTGCTCGATGGTAATGTATTCCTTGTCCCCGACGATGGCGTTGTAATTCTTATAACGGCTGATCAGTTGATCGCTTTTGATACCACTGCGCAGCAGCCCACCAAACAGCAATGCCAGTACGCCTAAAATTCCAAGCGTAACAATCATTCCAACCGGGAAGTTCATGGCGATTGCAATGATTAATACCGTAACGAATCCAATGCTAAGACCGGTCATACCGATTCCACCGATGATGGCTTTGGCAATGCTGCCGGCACGGGAAATTACCCGAGGCATAAAGGGGGTACGACCATTCATAAAAGTGGTCGCATAGGTATGATTGCGAACCGGCGGGGTGGCCTGAGGCGTAGCCTGTGGCTTTACCATCGGTGGCGTATTGGTCCGTGGGGGTGTGTTATATACAGAGGTGGCATTATAGGTGGTCCGCATATTGGTTGCGGCATGTGTAACCGTGCTTCGAATGTCATCGCCTAGGTGTGTATAATTGTTGGTCTCGATGGCCTTCGTGACGCTATCTAGAATGTCGCGTCCGGCATCGGAAAAAATATCTTCCATACTCATAGTTTACCTCCAAAACTTACGAATCTATTTTATATGATTATTCTAGGAAAATAAAGATATAAACAGGAAACTTACAGTTCAATCCAAAATCTTAAAAAAATATAAACAAAGAGCGGATTGGTTGAGATTGTAGGCCTTTTTCTTTATAATTAACATGTTGTATTGGATAGCAAGGAAGTAGGTGTAAATCATGAATGATAACAATGATTTTCGTGAGGTCATCGAAGAAGATGAGGATGATCGTCGAACCAAAATCGAAGACATCATCAACGACGATATAGATAATAAGGATGATGAGTATGAGGATATCTGCTACGTATGTCGCAGACCGGAGAGTGTTGCCGGCAAGATGATTCATATTCCGGGAGATATCTGCATCTGTAATGATTGTATGCAGAAGACCTTTGATTCCATGGGTTCCTTCAATGGAATGAATATGGGACCGCAGAGTGACAATATTGATTTTTCCAAGATGCCCAATGTGAGCATGATCAACCTGAATGATTTGATGGGTGGCGGATTTGGAATGCCCCAGAGCCAGCGCCTGAAGAAGAAACAGGCGGATCGCAACGGCAAGCCCAAGGAAGCACCGCGCATTGATATCAAGAACATTCCGGCGCCGCATCGCATCAAGGCACTGTTAGACGAGTACGTGGTGGGCCAGGAACAGGCCAAGAAGGTCATGTCCGTTGCCGTCTATAACCACTACAAGCGGGTGGCTTCTCTGGATAATCTGGTGGAAGAAGAGGACGGTGTTGAGATTGAGAAATCCAACATGCTGATGATTGGACCAACCGGTTCCGGTAAGACCTATATGGTGAAGACCTTAGCAAGACTTCTGGATGTGCCGCTGGCCATCACAGATGCTACGTCACTGACGGAAGCCGGCTACATCGGTGATGATATCGAAAGTGTGGTTTCCAAGTTACTGGCAGCTGCAGATAACGATGTGGAGCGTGCCGAGAAGGGCATTATTTTTATCGATGAGATTGATAAGCTGGCCAAGAAGAAGAACACCAACCAGCGTGATGTCAGTGGTGAGAGCGTACAGCAGGGAATGCTGAAACTCTTAGAAGGTGCCGAGGTGGAAGTTCCGGTCGGTGCCAGCAGCAAGAATGCCATGGTTCCGATGACGATGGTGGATACAAGAAACATCCTCTTCATTTGCGGTGGTGCCTTCCCGGATTTGGAAGAGATTATCAAGGAGCGCTTGAACAAGGCGTCTTCCATGGGATTTGTGGCAGACTTGAAGGATAAGTACGATCATGACGAGAACATCCTTGGCAAGGTTACGGTAGAGGATTTACGGAAGTTTGGTATGATTCCGGAGTTTATCGGACGTCTTCCAATCATCTATTCCCTTGAAGCACTTTCCGAGGATATGTTTGTTCGTATTTTGACGGAACCGAAGAATGCCATCACCAAGCAGTACCGCAAGCTGTTGGCCTTCGATGAAGTGAATCTGGAATTTACGGACGGTGCGCTGCATGCCATCGCGCGTAAGGCCAGGGAGAAGGAATTGGGAGCTCGTGCACTTCGTTCCATCCTGGAGGAATATATGATGGATATCATGTATGAAATTCCGAAGGATGACAACATCGGTACGGTCTGCATTACCGAAGATTACATTGAGCACCGCGGTGGTCCACAGATTACCATGCGGGATCGAGAACGATTGCCGGAGCACAAGGCACTGGGAAATGGGGCACAGTAAACATGCAATCTTTTCGTATTACAGATGTCAAAGGGTTTATGGCCCAGCTGTTAACCAAGGAGATGTTCGACCATTTCCTGTTGGTGGAAGCCACCATACATAATCGCATCTCTTACGTGATTGATGGGCATAAGCGTGGGGAAGAGCAAGCCTGCATTCCTTACGGGGAGGTACGTCCCCTCTGCTTTGACATGATTAAGGGGAAGCAAACGCCGGAGTTTTTCCAATTTGTATTGCAATTACCTCCGAATCTGAAAGATAATTTAATAGAGGACAGTGATGTTGTTTTACAGTCCGCCGATGTGTTAAGTCTTTCGATGAATATTCGATTTCAGAATAACGAATTGACCTTGATGACCGGTACGTCACTTCGGATTTTTACCGTGGATCGGTCACTGGAGAAGCAGTGGGATCAATGGGTTCGACACTTTCTTGTGACAAATCATTGCACATTTGAAGAAAATGTATAATACATTGTGACTAAAGTGTCATATCTTCCGATAAAATCGGGGTTTATTCTTTACTTTTCATATTCGTTATGCTAATCTAACCTTGTTTGGGGCAGTCTCAAACACGAATATTTTTTGGAGGTACTTTCTAATGAGCAAAGGTACAGTAAAGTGGTTTAACGGCCAGAAGGGATATGGATTTATCCTTGACGAGAATGGACAGGATGATGTATTCGTACATTACTCCGGAATCAACATGGAGGGCTTCAAGTCTTTAGAAGAAGGCGCTGCAGTTGAGTACGAAGTCGTTGAGGGTAACAAGGGACCTCAGGCAGTTAACGTAACCGTTGTTAAATAAGTTTTAACAACACAAGCAATAATCAGTATTGTTATTTCGATGTACCTTATGAGTTCTTTTATGAATGATATTGGCGACTGAGATATACAAAAATGATTAGGGGAGAGAACGACATCCAAGCAATTGGGTGTCGTTTTTATTTTATGAGAAAAAGACTACGAACAATCGTAACAATTTTATGCGCCGGTTTGTTGTTGTGGGGGTGCGGCTGGCAGGATATGCAGTTACTGTTGGACGAGCAGATGGCCAAGTATACCATCGGCGAGGCCGAAGAAGTAACCAGTGTTTCGGAAGATAAGTACGCCTACCAGACCTTGGATGCGGAGGATCGTTTGATCTACGATCAGATGCTTGCGGCGGTGATGAAGCACGAGAGCGATGTGGTGATTTCCACCAAGGACGTGGATCGTATGGATCATGCGTACGCGTGCATGATGGCGGATTATGGTGGCCTTTTTTGGATCAATGGATATTCTTACCAGACCTATTTGCGGAAGGATCGAATCATTGGGGTGACCTTTTCCCCGAGCTACACCATGACCGAAGAAACCCGCAACAAGTATCAGGAAGATATTGATGGGGTGGTGGATCAGTGGTTGCAGCAACTTCCGGCAGGCGCCGGGGACTATGAGAAGTCGAAGTTTGTATACGATACGCTGATTACCAATGTGGACTACGACATCGAGAGTCCGAACAATCAGAACATTATCAGCGTGTTTTTAAATCAGGCCACAGTGTGTCAGGGATACGCAGATGCGGTTTCTTATCTGTTGGACAAGCTGGGCATTCAGTCCACCATTGTAGTGGGAGAGGCGAACAACGAGAGCCATGCCTGGAATCTGGTCCGGCTGGATGGGGCGTACTACTATCTGGATACCACCTGGGGCAACAGTCGATATCTGGATGCGGATGCCACCGAAGGCAATCTGATTAATTACGCGTATTTGAATATCACCAGTGAGGAGATTGCGCAGACGCATCGTACCCTGGTCGATTTTGAACTGCCGGAATGTGTGGCATTGGATGATAATTATTACAATCGGGAAGGCTTGTTTTTTTCCGAATGGGACCCCAATGCAATCGGGGAAGCGTTCGGTCGGGCATACGCGGCAGGAGATGCCATTGTATCGGTGAAGTTTTCCGGAAATCACTTATATCAACAGGCAATGGATTATTTCCTGGTGCAGGGACGAATCGGTGAATATTGCCGGGGGTTAAACTCCGTGGCATACATCGAAAGCAAGGAAATGAGCGTGTTGACCTTTATGTTTTAGTCCTATAAAATAAATAAAAGGGTTACACCCGAGTAAGTAATGGAGAGACGGCATGTACAAGATTATTATTGATAGTTGTGGGGAGATTCCCCAGAATTTAAAAGAGGATGGTCGCTTTGTAAATGTTCCGTTAACCTTGGAAGTCAACGGTGAAGAAATCGTTGATGATGAGACCTTTGATCAGGCATCCTTTCTGAAGAAGGTGGCAGAGAGTCCGACGGGACCGAAGTCTGCTTGTCCTTCTCCGGCGTCTTATATGAAGGCGATGGAGTCAGAGGCCGATCACATCTATGTTATTACCTTGTCAGCACAGCTGAGTGGTTCTTACAATAGTGCAGTGTTGGCGAAGAACTTATACGAAGAGGAGTTAGAGGATGAAGACGAGGATCGGGAAGTGTTGATTCACATCTTTGATTCCAAGTCTGCTTCCATTGGCGAGACCCTGATTGGTATGAAGGTTGCGGAATTGGAAGAGGCAGGATGCTCCTTTGAAGAAGTGGTGGCTCAAACCGAACAGTATATTTCGGAGCAGCACACCTACTTTGTTTTGGAAACCTTAGAGACGTTGCGGAAGGCCGGACGGCTCAGTAATCTGAAGGCGATGATTGCAGGCACCCTTAACATCAAACCGGTGATGGGATCTACGGACGAGGGCAACATCCAGCAGTTGGGACAGGCCCGCGGTATGGCGAAGGCATTGGACAAGATGGTGGAATGCATGATGGCCAATGTCATTCATCCGGAGAAACGGATATTGGCAATTTCCCATTGTAATGCGCCCAATGCGGCAGAGCAGTTGAAACAACGCGTGATGAAGGCTTGCAATTTCCGAGATATTTTTGTAATTGATACCCAGGGCGTCAGCAGTATGTATGCGAATGATGGCGGACTGATTATGGTAGTTTAGGCATGACATACACAGAAGTAATTGAAACAATTGAACAGAGTCATCGATTTGGGAAGGCCAGTGGATATGAAGTGAGCCGTGAGATGCTGGATGTTTTGGAACATCCGGAGCACGGCAAGCGCATCATTCACATCGCCGGAACCAATGGTAAGGGATCTACGGCAGTTTATGTAAGTAATATCTTACAGGCTGCCGGTTTTTGCGTTGGTATGTTTACGTCCCCTCACCTCATTGATTTTACCGAGCGCATCCAGGTGGATGGAAAACAGATTCCGCCGGAAGATGTGGTACGGCTGGGAGAGCGGTTGTTATCGCTGCCGTTGGAATTAGAACCTACCATGTTTGATTATTGCCTGGGGATGGCACTGTTATATTTTCAGGAAGCCGGTTGTGACTATATTGTGTTAGAAACCGGGTTGGGCGGACGATTGGACTCCACCAACGGTATCGGAGAGATTCCGGTGGTCAGTGTGGTAACGCGCATCGGATTCGATCATATGGCATACTTAGGCAATACCCTAGAAGCGATTGCAGGGGAGAAGGCCGGTATCCTAAAGCCGGGAACCAGGGCGGTATTGGCCGTCAATGACAGCAAGGCGGATGAAGTTCTGCGAGAAGCATGTGTTCAGAGGGAGATTGATTATCTGGATTTAAACGACACTGCCAATGATGAGATTCGCTCCTTTGTGATGGACCATCGGGACTGTATTCTTCCCGGGGCGTATCAGGTAGAGAATGCCATGAATGCGGTGGCAACTGCATATCTCTTAGAACAGATGGGTGTCTTCGCTTCTGTGGCAGCAAATCGGACGGAATTTGAGGCACTGTTGGTGCGTGGATTATCCCAGTCTTACTGGCCAGGCCGTATGGAAGAAATTGCAACGGATCCGGTAACCATTGTGGATGGTGCCCACAATCCCCAGGGGGTTGCAGCGCTTCGCCAAAGCGTGGAAGAGCGCTTCCCCGGAGTGCGTTGTATCTTTGTGATGGCGGTGATGGCCGACAAGGATTACGAGCACATGATTGAGGAGTTGCTGCCGCTGGCACGGGAATTCTATACGGTGACGGTATCTTCGGACCGTGCGTTGCAAGGAAGTACGCTGGCCGGACGGATTTCGGCCCATGGAGTTTCGGCCAGGTATTATGAGGATATGGAACAGGCATTGCAGGAAGCTAGGGAGAAGGGACGCAAGGAGCAGTGCCCGGTGATTGCTTTTGGATCGTTATACTTTATTGGAAGCATTTTAGAGAAAGTTAAAACACGATGATAAAAACAAATTGGGAAGCGTTGAATGTACTGGGACTCAAACCAGGGACTACAATCGAAGAAATTAAATCGACTTATCATAAATTAATGAAGGCGTATCACCCGGATGCCAACGGTGAGAGCGAAACGAACCCTCTGGTTTTTCGGATTCAGGAGGCCTATGACTACCTGTTGGATCACTACAATAGTAGCTACTACGCCAGTAATCATGCGGATTTCGAGAATCGGAAACAAGAATCAACCAAAGTCTATGGAAGCACCTCTTCTCTAAAGCAAGCGGCGACGAAGCGGCAGCAACGTGCCGATCGACAGAAAGCAGAGGAGCGACTGAAGAAACGACAGGAAGAGAAGCGGGAAGCCTTTCTGCAAGAGGCGGAGAAGCAGCGCCAGGAGCGGGCTTATCAAGAGGCGATGGATCGGATTCATGCCATCCGCGCCGGGGAAGTGGCAGCGGAGATTATTCAGGCCATGATTCGCGGAGATATAAAATAAATCAAGATAAAACAAAACCATTCCGGGGTAAACGGAATGGTTTTGTTAATTTGGGAATAAACTATTGAGTTATTCATCATAATGAGGGGAGTATTTTATGAAAAAAACTACATGAGACTTGCGACACAAGCCTCCACATCCTTCATGTCGGCAGTTGGCTCAAAACGAGCGACAACCTGTCCCTGACGATCAATGACGAACTTGGTGAAGTTCCACTTGATGTCCGGATTATTCTTGTAGTCTTTATCAATCTTCTTCAACATCAGACCCATAGCCAAAGCAGCCGGCCCCTTGCCAAAACCGTCGAATCCCTTCTGACTCTTGAGATAGGTATAGAGAGGTAACTCATTGGCTCCGTTTACATCGGATTTGGTCATCTGCTCAAACTGGGTATGATACTTCAAGGTACAGAATTCATGAATCTCATCATCATCGCCCGGTGTCTGTCCTGCAAACTGGTTGCAAGGAATATCTACGATTTCAAATCCGGCATCGTGATACTTCTCATACATCTGCTCCAATGGTTCATAATGTGGAGTGAAACCACATCCGGTTGCGGTGTTTACAACAATGATGACCTTGCCGGCGTAATCCTGTAAAGACAACTGGCTGCCATCAGGTCTTGTGACACTGTAATCATAAATATTTGCCATAACGATTCTCCTTTTATATGTGATTCGTTTTACATACCTTTGATACAATTATATTGCATAAAATATAAATGTCAATATTTTTTTGATTTTTTTTCGAAAAGTGTTTCCAAGTGTCTTTTATGGTACAATAGAGGAGCAAAAGGGAACTTATGGAGAGGGGATATAACTATGAGAATTATTGCAGTTGACGATGAGAAGTTGGCTCTCGAAGCTGTTATGAGTGCCATTCGTAAGTGTGATTTGACCGCAGAGGTGCAGGGGTTTCGTAGTGGACTCGAAGCGGAAGAACACGTGAAGCAGCATGGGTGCGATATCGCTTTTCTCGATATCGAAATGCGTGATATCTCGGGCATTGATCTGGCCCAACATCTGAAAGATATCAATCCTTCCATTAACATTATCTTTACAACCGGATACGGAGAGTTTGCAGGTCTTGCCTTTGACTTACATGCCAGCGGTTACATTATGAAACCGGTGACGGTGGAGAAGGTACAGAAGGAATTATCCGCCTTACGCTTTGATGTGGCCGAACCTAAGGAGCAGAAGCGTTTGACGGCACAGACCTTCGGCAATTTCGAAGTATTCATCGATGGACTTCCCATGAAATTTAAATATAGTAAGAGCAAGGAGCTTTTGGCGTATCTGATTGACCGCAACGGCGCGTTATGTACCACCCAGGAACTTTTGGCAGTTCTGTGGGAGGATGATGACGAGATGGGAAATCATACCTCCTATTTTAAAAATGTGCGGTCCGATTTGCTGGCTATGTTGGAAGATGCGGGTCTAAGTGATGTGATTGTACGTCAGCGTGGCGGAATTGCAATTATCCCGGATCGGATTAGCTGTGATTACTATGATTACCTACAGGGGGATTCCAAAGCAAAGGCACAGTACCAGGGCGAGTACATGTCCCAGTACAGCTGGAGCGAGATGACCCATGGACTGTTTGAATAACGAGGTGTGTATAGGTGAATATTGATTACTTATTCGCGTCCTTGGAATTGTGGGGCGGTATATTCTGTATTATCGGTGCAGTGTATTCTTTTGTGGCGAGAAAAACATATAGCGATGCCTATCGGGAAATGATTGCCATGCTGTTATGCAGTGCGGTGATGATGGTTTCCGATTTGTTGGCTTTTTTCTTCCGGGGACAGATGAGCACCATCGGTTTGTTTCTGGTGCCCGTCGGAAATCTGATGATGTTTTTCCTGCCGTTTTTGGATTTGATGTTCTTTGGTTCTTTTCTATGGAAGTATTCCACCAAGGACTTTACCAATCGGGCACTGATTAACGTGCTCTTTGGTATCTGTGTATGCGCCATGGTGCTGACCACAGTTTCTATTTTTAACAATATGTACTTCTATGTGGATGCGTGGAATTATTATCACCGCGGTCCCTATTTCTGGGTGTCTCAGGTGATTGGTATCGGGGGCTTTGTGGTGGTGTTTGCCATCATCATCTATAACCGGAAGCATTTGGGGCTGGTACGGTTTCTGGCATTCACGTCCTATATTTTCTTTCCCTTTGTGATGCATCTGTCTCAGCAGATTGTCTACACCCTGATTTCCAGAGTGAATGTGGGCATTGAGATTTCGGCACTGGTAATCCTTATGGTGATGATTATGGAACAGAACAAAACCATGGCCATCCAGGAGAATCAGATTTCTGAACAGCGGGCGGCGCTGTTGGAGCAGGAACGGGCGATTAGCGAGATGCAGATTCGTCTGGTCATCTCTCAGATTCAGCCTCACTTTCTATATAATGCACTGAATGCCATCTATTATCTATGCGAAAAAGACAGTGCCAAGGCGCAGTCGGCCATCAATTATTTCTCAGAGTATCTGCGTGGTAATATGGACGCCTTAAGTGGGGATTCTATGATTCCGGTGTCCAAGGAGTTGCAGCATATTCGAAGTTATCTGGCGCTTGAGAAGATGCGCTTTGATGATGAACTTCGGATTGAATACGATATTGGAGCCAAGGATTTTAAAGTGCCGGCCCTCTCCTTGCAGCCCATTGTGGAGAATGGTGTGAAGCATGGACTCGGCAAGAAGTTGCACGGCGGTACATTAAAGATTTATACCTACGATCGAGGGGATAATTATGAAATTATTGTGTCGGACGATGGCGTGGGATTCGATCCGGAACATGCGAAGGAGGGGAGCAGAAGTCATATTGGTGTAGAAAACGTTCGGAAGCGATTGGAAACACTATGTCATGGTACTCTGGAAATTGAGTCGACGATGGGAGTGGGGACCTGTGCGATCATACGAATACCAAAGAATGAAATGACAAAGCTGTAGGAGGAGTCGATGGAATTAACGAATATATGCCTGGAAGTATTTGCAGCAATCGTTGTCTTTTTTCTGATGGTGGGATGTATGCAGTTCAAGCAGATTTTTGACTATGCATCCAATCTGTTTATTCAGATGCAGGCCTGGAACCTGGTGATGCTTCTGTGTGATGCAGTCACCTGGACCTTGGTATTAAAGATGCGGCATGAGGGGGGAAATTACGTTTTCGCCCTGGGGGCGTTTGAATGTGCGATTTTTATCGCTTTTTACATGATGATGTTTACGTTTATCCGCTATATCAACAGCATGGTGAGTGCCAAAGCTCCCAGCAGTGTGTGGGTGATGCGGATTGGCGCAGTGATTAGTGCGCTGGCGGCAGTGTCCTGGTGTGTCTCTGCCTTCAACGGCATGTTCTTCAGGGTATCGGCGGGTGGTGTGCACCGCGGACCTCACTATTGGTGGGGACAGGTGGGCGGCTATCTGCTGGTGCTTTTGATTTTGTATTTGATTTTTGTGTACTGGAAAGTGTTGGGCAAGGACGCGTTTTTCCTGTTATCCTTCGTCGTCTTTCCCTTTGCGGCATCCCTGCTTCGCTCCAAGTTGGGTGGGTTGTCGGTGATGGATTTGGCGCTGACCTTATCCAGCGTATTGATTTATAATTTTGTGCATGTGGGTGCAGCCCGCGTGGCCAAGGAGCAGGAAGTGGTGCTGGGAGAAACCCAGATGAAGCTGATGACTTCCCAGATTCAGCCTCATTTTATCTTTAACTCCTTAAACACCATCTATTATCTGGTGGAGAAGGATCCCGCCATGGCACAGCAGGCGATTAATACCTTTTCCGATTATCTGCGGGTGAACATCGATAGCTTGAAGTCTACCAAGCTGCAACCTTTTGAAAAGGAATTGGAGCACGTGGAAAGCTACTTGAAGTTAGAGAAAATGCGGTTCGATGATGAGCTGGAGGTCAATTACGATATTCAGACCCGGGAGTTTTTGCTGCCGGCATTATCCCTACAGCCCATTGTGGAGAATGCAGTGAAGCATGGTGTTGGCAAGAAACCCGGCGGTGGACATGTCAACATTCGTACCTGGGCAACGGATACGAAGTATGTGATTGAAGTGGAAGACGATGGCGTGGGATTCGATATGAAGCATCCCAGGGTTTCCATGGAGCATTCTATCGGCGTTGGATTAGAGAATGTGCGACAGCGGTTGAAGTCTTCCTGCAATGGCCGGATGGAGATTGACACGGAAGTGGGACGGGGCACCAGGGTGCAACTGATTCTCCCAATTGAAAACGATGTGTGCAATATTCAGCTGAAGGATGAGAAGATGTGCGGTTGGAAGCGTCGTTGATTTTTTGCCTCAAGTTGGCTATACTTAATGACGTTGGATCCGTTGGATGCAACGAATGAATGTAGTAAGGGAGCGGCGTGATATGAGCCAGGAGAAAGTAGATTTTAAGAAAGAACAGAAGAAGAACCGGAAGAAGTTAAACCGCAAGGCGAAGGTTGAGCGTGTGGTTGCAACCATCTGCAGTGTTGTGATTTTACTTGCTGCTTGTGGCTGGATTGGTTATTCCGCTTATGATAGTTACGAGAAGAAGCAGGCTGAATTAGAGGCAGAGAAGGAACCGGAGTATACACCGGTGGATTTGTCTGCAGTACAGGATTATGTAACTTCTTTGAATTCTGAAGAATAGGATTTGGACACGGCTTCGTTTTGAGGCCGTGTTTTCTTTTATTTTTTTTATTTTTTCTTGTTGACAAAGGCTTGGGGTTCAGATAGAATAACTTTTGTCGTCAAGGCGACAACATAGGAATGCGATAGTGGCGTAGTTGGTAACGCGCGACCTTGCCAAGGTCGAGACCGCGGGTTCGAGCCCCGTCTATCGCTCTAATAACACAAGAAGAGCACATCCGATGGATGTGCTCTTTTTGTGTTAGTGAGCGGCTGAGGAGCCGCTCACCCGCGGTCGCGGGATCGATTCTCGCCTGCCGGCTCGGTCGGCGCATAAGACGCGGTCCACTGGACCGCATGCGCCCCCGTCTATGAGCACTTACACTAGAAGAACAGAAATCTTTGATTTCGTTGTTCTTCTGCGTGCAGAGCAGATGGTGCGAAGCAGCATCTTACGTGCGATGCATGCGGAACACTTAGTGAAGCGAAGCTGAGCTTACGTGTTCCGTAGTCTATCGCTCTAATAACACAAAATGAGACACGCCAGATGGTGTGTCTTTTTTTGTGCGTATGCAAATATTCTGAACAATTTACAAATTTTCTGAATATAGCTTGCTATATGCCTCGAAAAATGCCATACTATAATTGCATGTGAATTTTATATCAAGAGCAAATGTTAAATGGTATGTTCGGGGGGGGATTAACAATAAAAAGAATCATAGCATGCATTTTAGTTATATGTGCCCTTTTTTGCGAAGGGTGCGTGAAAAGTGAAAAGCAGGAATATGCGTTTAGTTATAAAGAAGATGGTTCTGTCGATCTAAGTGAAGGATATATTGCATTGGGGCTTAGACAGAATGGTCGTGTTATTGATAATGGAAGTACACTACAGGTGCAAGGAAATAAATTATCGTTTGGCGTGAATTTTCAGCAAAAC
>JAILOI010000101.1 GCA_024690885.1 Lachnospiraceae bacterium | reverse complement strand
AATCAGTTGCGCCATATTTTTACGGAAATCCTGCGTCAGCGTATGGAAGAGTACTTCCAAAGCTACGATGTCATCTATGCCGGCAAGGATGTGGTGGATCGTTCGGACATGAAAATCTATACCAAACAGCCGGTGCGTGTGGGCTACATTAAGACGACGGATATCGGCGGTATCGGTGACACCCTTCGCATCCGTACCTTGGAGGGGGATGTGGAGATGAATTGCCGTGAGGATCTCTATATCATGATTGGGGTCAAGGGCGAAGTATACCCCATGTTCAAGGAGAAGTTTGATCTGTCGTACATCCGGGAGGATGCACCCTTTGAAATTGGAGACCTGGAATATTTGCCCAATGTGCACAATGCGGTGACCGGTGATGTCATCGAGTTATTACCCCATGCGAAGAGCTGTATCTCCACCGGAGAGGTGTCTATCTATGCAAAGAAGCTGGATCGTGTGACAAAAGTCTTCACGTCCTGGGATCCGGATAACTACATGTATGCAACACCGGATGATTATCTGGCTGTTCGTGTAGACGATTTCAATGATGTATACATTATTGATCAGGAGATTTTTCCGCGTAGTTACGCACTTTCTGAGAAACTTAATGTATAGCAAATATGCAAATTGTACTGTAATCAAAGCATAGCACGAAAAACTATACAAAAAAATCCAGTTTCTCTTTCACGATTTTTGGATATTTTGTTTATTGGCATTGGGAATGAAATTGATTACAATGTAAAACAGCTAAAGGATATAAGTTTTCGGACTTCTATCATTTATTGCTCATAGTTAATATCTCTTTTGTAAAAGGCGGTCGGTGCGAATATGAATTCGTACTGGTCGTTTTTTCTTTCTTGAAAACGTTTTTTTGTTTTTTTTGACGGCGAGGCCCGGTGTGGGTGCTCGCTGTTTCTTTTGTTACAAACTCCCTATTTATCAGGCTTTGCAAGATTTTGCTTCCATGTGACCGGTGTGTGACCAACCCTTGTTATAGTGTGTAGCGTAGTGAGAATATCGGGCGATGCCCGTGGTCATAAATCGTTGGAGTAGATCGAACGAAGGAGGATTTATATGAAATCTGCAAGAAGTCTAAAGAGGGTTTTGGCTTTTGTATTATGTGCATTGTTGCTCATGGGGGATAACGCCATGTTATATGCAGCGGATGCATCCAAAACAGAAGCGGTGGAAACCGTCTTGGAAGAAGAAAGCACACCGGTAGAAGAAACCGCTGAGCCAACTACAGAAGTACAAGAGGAGGTGGTAAGTGAGGCGGATGCCGAGGCTGAGACCACCGAAGAAGAGCAGGCATCAGCAGATGCTTCGACCGGAGATACTTCTATAGAAGAAGAGGCGGTAGAGCAGATTGAGGAAGAAGAGGAGCCCAAAGGACTTGCGGCAGCCACCTACCAGGCAACGGTAGAGGACAGCACCGTAACCGTAGATGTTCCGGAAGGCACTTTCACTGAAGCAGTCACCTTGCAGGTTTCTAAGGTAGAAGTAACCGAAGAACTTCAGTCCGAAATTGACGAGAAGGCCATCGAAGAGCAGAAGGCCATCAAGAGCGTAACGGCTTACGATATTAAGTTTGTAAATGCTAAGGGCGAGGAAGTAGAACCGGCGAAGGAAGTTCAGGTTTCCATTGCAACCCCGGAAATCTCCGGCGGCGACGACGCTGCAGTATACCACTTCGATGAAGCCAATACGCAGGTAGCAGATATGGATGCAACCGTGGACAATGCCGGTGATGTGGCATTTGATACGAATCACTTCTCCACCTACGTTATTGTTAACCAGGGTGCTGCTACCGTACAGGTTACCATCCATCATGATACGTATGAGAATAACAACTATCGTGAGATTTATAAGACGGATGTTCGTAACTTGCCGGTTGGTTCTTGCATTACCGATTATGCTAAGGCAACCAACTGGAACGTCGAGGGTGTGTTCCAGAAGGATGCCAACGGAGCCTTCCAGGAAACCAAGGCACAGGATTTAGAGACCTTCCGTATTACCAAGGATTTCGAAATCTGGGTACGTTATACACCG
The DNA here is from genome assembly GCA_024690885.1 of Lachnospiraceae bacterium. Taxonomy (GTDB): domain Bacteria; phylum Bacillota; class Clostridia; order Lachnospirales; family Lachnospiraceae; genus XBD2001. Next base: position 11,261 of record JAILOI010000101.1, on the reverse strand, counting down.
AAGACTCAGACCATCCAGGGCGATGCCATCTTCTGGGATTATCTGGTTAAGCCGCAGACGACGTTATATCAGACTTATAAGTATAAGGTTGAAACGAGGGGATGGTTTGGTATTTGGAGAGACAACGGTACTGTTTATCGCCCGAACCAGTATTATGGCGGAGAACATGATGACTATCGCTACACCTTGCAGGGCAGTGTCATTGAAAGCGCCGATGAGAACGAAATCCGTAACTTGGCAGGCGAGGGAAACTATTCCAATTACGTATGCCAGGATGATAACAAGAACTATAAATACAGTATCAACTACATTGAAAACTTTAAAGCACAGAATGGATATAACCCAAATCGTGGCTATCTGACCTCCGGCAAGACGGATCAGAACTTCAATAGCAATCGCCACGATACCACTTACAATGGTCAGAAAATCAATGACTATACCGAAGGCCAGGGTTCGAATGCTTATAAGCGCGGTATTGTTAAGGGCCTGGATGCCAATGGCAACGTGGTCTTCAATGTCAACGACCCGGGATTGTTCAACGTGGCATCTTCTGTTGGTAAGACGGTTTATAACAACAAGGAATACTACTTGGAATTCCAGCAGGTGGGAGATACCTACACCTTAAGTTCAGTGAAGAATGCGGACGGCAATACAGTAGCCAGAGCAGGCGCTGACTTTTTCCCAATGGATAGCGCGCCTTCCAATACACAGGATGCAGCCAACAATGGATCGAACAATGGTGGCGGAACCCATAACGACTTCTTCGGACTTCGCTATGATATCGCGTTTACATTGGATGATTACATCGGCGATTTGAAGTATTCCTTCAGCGGCGATGATGATTTGTGGGTATTGATTGATGGCAAACCAATTTCCGAATTGGATATGGGCGGTATTCACCAGGCATTGACCGGTACCGCAGACTTGTGGAACTACATCGATGGCGGAAAGAATGGCTGCGATCGTTCCAAGGAACACACCTTGACCATCCTCTATATGGAGCGTGGTGCAACGGATTCCAACTGCCAGATGAACTTCACCGTGCCGAATGCACATATTGTGGAGTACACCACACCGAAGGCAGATGTCACTTTGATCAAGAAGGATGCGGACGAGGGAACCTTGCTTTCCGGTGCAACCTTCAAATTGGTAAAAGATGGTAACGAGAACGAAATGCGTACCGTAACCAGCGATCAGCAGGGACAGATCATCCTAAACGGATTGACCGCAGGAACCTACACCCTGACGGAGACCATTGCTCCGGAAGGCTATGAATTGGCAACCGCACCTTGGACCATCCAGGTGACGGTGGATAATGACAACCATGCGAAAGCAGAGCTGTATGACGGGGACGGTTTCCTCTGTAGCGATTATGTACTTCAGAATGAAAAAATCTCTGTTCCGGTGATTCCGACTTATGAGAAGAGCAAGACGGTACAGGTGGTAAATTATAACGATCGTACCTATGAGATTACATTAACTGCAAATTCCACAACCCAGACCACTTCGACAAGCACGAAGCAGGAACCGGTGGATGTGATGTTGCTGTTAGATCAGTCCGGCTCGATGGATGATGATATGGTCACCGAAGAGCGTTATGTTCTGAAAGGAACCTTTGAAGAAACGGCTAGATGGGGTAGCTTAAATGGCACCTACTATGCAAAGGATGGTGATTCCTATTATAAGGTTTATGATGACGGGGGCTTCTTTTACTATGACTATGTATATAAGACGGCAGATGGCGTGAAGCATGATGTATCCGATAACACCTATTTGTATAGCAGAAAAGTAACCACTGCTTCTCGCGTGGAGGTATTAAAGTCTTCGGCAGCACAGTTTTTGACTTCCATGTCCGCGAAGTCGCCGAAGAGTAAGGTAGGCATTGTGGCTTTCTCATCCCGGGGATACGGAGATGCCAAATCTTTCTATTCCTTACAGCAGATTGGCAATGATCCAACCAGGGCCATTGCTTCCTTGAATGCCTTGGCAGCGGAAGGCGGTACCTCACCGGAGCTTGCAATGAATGAGGCACAACGGCAGCTGAATGCAGCCAATGATGGACGAAAGAAAATCGTTATTCTCTTTACCGATGGGGAGCCTACCGGAAATCATGGCAACCCACGGGAAGGCGACATGAGGGATTGGGATTCCAAGGATGCTTCCGAATCAGCAGCTGCTGCACTGAAGCAAAGCGGAGCGACCATCTACACTGTAGGATTTAGTCTTACAGATGCGGCCAAAGGGTGGTTGAGTGGTACGATTGCCAGTGATTCGGCATACGCATTTACCACCGATACCCAGGAAGGCTTAGTGAAGATTTTTGAAGCCATTAGCCAGAGTATTACCAAGAATTATGATATTGATGGTGTCACCATCACGGATGTGATTGATGCCAGATTTGAATTAACACCGGCAGCCAAGGATGCGCTGAAGGGATTATATGTAGAAAATGCAGACGGAACCACCACCATTACATGGGAGAATGTGACCTTGCCATATGAAGGAAATTGGTCCAAGAAGATCGGTATTCAGGCAAAGGCTGATTTCTTAGGCGGTAACAAGGTTCCAACCAACGGTAGCGAATCCGGTATTCGCCTCACTGCAGATGGTGCCCTTGATCCATTCGAGCAGCCAACCGTTAATGTGAAGTTATTAAACTTCGTCGGTGAAGATGATGAAGTAACCCTCTTCCTGGGAGATGAGATTGCTTCTGAGACGTATTTGCAGCAACTCGTCGACAGCATGAAAGTGAATGGTACTCCGATTGTGGAGAACGCTACTTTTACCGAAGGAAATTCCTTCACCGTGGATTATGCATATACAAACACCAACGATGTATTAGGAACCATCATCTTCCGCAGAACCATGGAGGGTGAGGGGGCATCTGCAACAAACCATACGGCAGAATACATGGGAAGTCCGGCAGAACGCTATCGTGTAACGGCAGAATACAAGCCATACACCGTAGCAGAACGTCCAAGTGCATATGCCACACCGGCAAGCAACGCCGGAAGAGAGGTGACCACTTCTGCTCATGCAAGCGCAACCTATCTGGTACATGTTGTCGGTGGAACACTGGTGATTGAGAAGAAGATAAGTAAATCCGATTACAAGAAAGCTTATGGAGATCCGGTATTTTCCTTCCAGATTACCAACACCACAACCGGCAAGGTTTATTACAAGACCTTACGTTTTGGTGAGGCCGAAGAGGGAATCTTCAATGAAACCATTGCGACCACCATCGAGGGATTGCCAAAGGGCAATTACGAAGTGCGTGAGTGGGATACCATGGGATTTACCTTCGTAAGTTTGGATGCCACAGCAGAAAATCAGGTGGCTACCAGCAATCAGGATACCAAGACGGCATCCTTCGTCCTGGAATTGAATAAGTCCTGGGCCAAGACCACTTACAAGAACAAGTTAACCCATTCCAATCGGGATACGGATACGGATGTCGTGAAAAACACCTTTGAGATTGGTGGAAGCACCTCCTCTCACAGCGATGTGGATAACGGATATACGGATCAGGTTGGAAAAACAACAACACTGCGAAATAACTAAGGAGGGAGTCAGGAATGAAGTTTCAATTTAAACACAAAAAAGTCATCATTACCTTGGCTGCTTGCGCGGTTATTGCGCTTGGCGTCACCGGTACCTATGCAACCTTGACCGATGTAGCCGGTAAAGTTATGAATCACTTCTCCGGAGAGGAAATCAACACGCATATCGATGAGGATTTCCCTCCGCAGGAGGTTATACCGGGAGCAACCCTGGATAAAGATGTGAAGGTTGCTAACGATGGTCCTTCGGATGCGTTCATTCGTGCGAGAGTAACCATCTCACCGGAAGGTATGGCGGAGACCTTGGGCAAGGATGCCAACTGGTATTACAACACCACCGATGGCTGGTATTACTATTCCAAGGTGGTTGCAGTGGGAAGTAAGACCACATCGCTGTTTACACAGGTGAAGCTGGATGGACAGTTGAAGGAAAACTTAGACGTAACCGTATATCAGGAAGCGGTTGGATGCGGCCATTATACGGCAGAGGATGAGGTCCCGATGCAGAAAATTATGGAAGCCTTTGAAAAAGTGACAACGAAGTAGGATGTGAGAAGCAATGGGTAAGAAAATTTGTAGTATTTTATCAACCTTGATTATGATTGTACTTCTGGCGTTGGCTGCCTTACTGTTCGTCCCGCGCTTGGCGGGATGCGAAGAGTTTGCGGTACTCAGTGGTAGTATGGTACCCACCATTCCGGTCGGTGCGTTGGTTGTGGATAAGGAAGCCAAGCCAAGCGAACTGAAGGAGGGGGATATCATTACGTATCGCTTATCTGCAGATACTATGGTAACCCATCGCATCATTGCCATTGATTCCGATAATCAGACGGTCACCACCCAGGGTGATGCCAACAATGTGGCGGATGCAAACCCGGTAGCCTTTGACAATATCATCGGGGTGTATGCCTTCCATGTACCATATTTGGGATTTATTTCCATCTATGGGAAGACGCCACTGGGAATTGCAGCAATCTGTGGGGTTTTGATTGTGATCATCCTGTTAAACTTCTTGCCGGATGCACTGACACCGGAGAAGAAAGAAGAGGAAGCGGAGGTTTCCGCATCCAAAGGAAACTAAATGGGTTCATATGACCGGTGTGTGACCGAAGGGTGATATGCTATGGTCGTTGAGATAAACATGTAACTTATATTTTTATAATTTAAGGGTAAAGGAGAGTATTTCAAATGAAAAATGGAAAGTTAGTAGCAACACTTGGAGCAGTAGCACTTGTAGCAGCCGTTGGTGTGGGAAGCACCCTTGCATATTTAACTGATGAGACAGGAACCGTAACCAATACCTTCACACTTGGTAATGTAACCTTTGATGAGGATATGGCAGGTGGTCTTGCAGAGAATCCGGTTGCATTGAATGAGGATGGCAAGTATGTAATTTCTGATACAGAGGAATGGGTAACATCCAATGAATATGAGAAGGTAACTCCAAACGAGACCGTAGCTAAGAATCCTACCGCTTTCGTTGATGCAGATTCTGAGAACGCTTGGTTATTCGTACGTGTATCTAATAGCGCAGATTATCAGGCGATTGATTTTGATGATGCATTCACTGTTGTAGCTACTACTGCTAATTACACTGATTTGAGATTAACCGAGGAAGCAGTTGCCGGTGGTCAGTATGAAATCTTTAACCAGGTAACCGTAGCTGATCTTGAGAACGGTGCAGAATTAGATGATATCACCATCAAGGCTGCCTTGATTCAGGCTGAGGGTGTAACTGCAGCAGATGCTTATGGCATGGCAGGTGACTTGTTAGACTAATTTCGCTTAAGTAGGGAGTTTTAGAAAATGAAGAAGAAAGCATTAATTACAACAGCTGCTGCTGTTGCATTGGTTGCAATTGTAGGGGTTGGTTCCACACTTGCATATTTCACCGATCAGGATGATGTATTAAATACCGTAACCTTCGGTCATGTAGATATCGATTTGGATGAGCCGAACTTCGATACCGAAGATGGCGATGAGGATAATACCATTGAAAACATCGTTCCGGGTATGGAGATTGTCAAGGATCCTACCATTACCGTACTTGCGGGCTCCGAAGCTTTGTACTTACGTGCCATGATTGAAATCGCAGATGAATCTGAGATTTTAACCGATGAGATGAAGGCAGAGTTGGAAGAAAACATTGCAATCGGTGAGGATTGGATTAAGAGTACCGATGGTTATTATTACTATCAGGCTCGGGTTGATAAGGCAGATGTGGATCAGGAAGTGGTATTCTTCGATACCGTAACCATTCCTGAGACCTGGGGCAACGAAGTTGCTGATTTAACGTTCACCATCAATGTTACGGCAGAAGCAATTCAGGCAGATAGCTTTACGCCGGCAACGGTTGGAAATGACATCGTTGAATGGACCTATAAAGACGGTACAGCAATTACAGCTGAGAACTATCAGGACGAGAGATAATACTTGTTGAGGATGTAACTATGCGGAAACAACAGAATTATGGAAACCAGAGCTTTGTTGTTTCCATTCGAAGTCAAGAGAATCACTCATGGCAGGGAACCCTGACCTGGGTAGAAGAACAAAAACAGGAGAATTTTCGCAGTGTCCTTGAGCTTTTAAAGCTTATGGACTCTGCAATCTCTTCTGGTCAATCAAGCACAATTGGAGGAGATGAAGGGTGAAGCGTAAGTATATGATAGCAGGAGCCGGAGCAATTCTAGTTGCAGTGACACTGATTGGTGGTACCATGGCAGCTAATAACGCACAGACTTCCGAAGCAGCGCAAGCTGATATCTCCGTGAATGGATTAGCCGGTGGCATCGAGGTGACGTCCACCGACCCGGTATTTGAAGCGGAAAGCGGCGTGGCTGCTACACCGGGCGGCGATTATGAAATCGTGCGCAGTGTAAAGAATGCCGGTGGTGAATTAGACTATGACGCATATTTTAAGGCCGTGATTTATAAGAGCTGGCTGGATGGCGAGGAGTCATATATGGATACCACGGAAACCGAAGATGTCCAAGAGGATCGTCCCCATGTGGCAGACACCTATTATGATGAGGTAGAAGCCGGTGACATCGTCAACGGATGGTTGGTGGGATACGTGGATGAGGAAGAGATTGTGTTGTATTATACCAAGCCTCTTGGCGTAGGAGAGCAGTCCACCAACTTCGTGGAAGGCATTTCTTTTGCCGAGAATTTAGGCAATGCGTATATGGATGCAACGTATTCCTTTGGTATTGAAGTAACCGCAGTTCAGGCCAACAACGGCGCTGATGCAATGGCGTCCACGCTGGGTATCTATCCGGTTATGGATGAAAATGGAGTCATCGTTTCTGTTAGTGAAGAAAAACCTATCGCTGCTGAATAATGAGTGGGTATAGGTGAGGTTCAGACAGATGTTTTTGAAGAGGGAGAATCGCATGAAGAAGAAAGCTTGGCTATGGGTTGCTGTTGCAGCAGTAGCTTTGAACTTCGGAATAACAGCACAGGCAGCCGGTACCGCCGATCTTACGGTGGCTTATACAGCCGGAGAGAAGATGGAGTATACCTCCGGTGATTTGACCGGTGTATTTGCCGGTATTGCTCCGGGTGAGACCAAGACGGCAACCATCGAAATTCAAAATAACAGTAATCATGCAGCTAACATCTCGATTTCCCAGGAAACCGTGAAGGCACTGGAAGATGCATCTACCGCTTCCGGCGGTGCATATTCTTACGATTTGACATATGTGGATGCTGCCGGCAATACGGTCTCCTTGTTGCAGACGGTTGCAGGTGGTTACAGCAGTGGTACTGCCAGCACCGCAGGTCTTAAGGATGTCACAGAGCTTGAGGATTACACCATGATTTCCAGATTGGATAGTGGTGATAAGACCTATGTGTATCTGACCTTGGGTGTGGACGGCGAAGGCGTAAAGAACGCGTACAAGAGCACCACCGCTCAGATTGATTTGAACTTCATGGCAAGCTATGTGGATTCCTCCACCGGTAAGATCGTGTATGTGAATACTCCGAGTGTTCGCAAGGGCAACACCAGATATGTGGATCGTGTGGTGGAACAGATTGTTCCGGTTTTAACCGGAGACAACAACATGATTTGGGTTGGTTTGGTTGTATTACTTGCAGGTGTGGGTATTCTACTTGTAGGTATGAAGAAGAGAAAGGCAGGAGATGAAGCATGAAGAAAATCGTAAGTGTTTTAGCAGGTTCATTTCTTGCATTGATAATGATGTTTGGGATGCTTCCCATGCAGGTACAGGCGTCCGCACAGAAGTGTTACACCGTAAGCTTCCGTGCCGGCAATGTGGGTACCTTTCATAAGGAAGCGGTTTTGGAAAAATTTCCGGATGCGGAAGTCAGTGATGCTTACATCAAGCTTTCAGTTCCAAGGGGAGAGGATTTAACCGGATATTTTTCAACGGATGATGATATGAACACCTTTTTCTCTGATCAGAACATTCTGGTAACAGAGAGTGCCGAGGGTGGTGCGTACAGCGCACTTCCGGTGGAAGGATTTTCCGTAACGGATGCCATTACCAGAAACACGGATGTGGTGATGAGCTATTGCCGTATTGTAAATCCGGCGCGTTATGTGATTTTGTATGTCAACGGTGATACCGGTGCAGATATTGCAGCCCCGATTTTCGGATTGGGTGAAGCGGATGAGAAGATTACGGCAACGCCACTTACCATTGCAGGGTTCCATACCACCGGAACCAAAACAGAGGTAAGCCTAGAGGCCGGTAAGACAGCGATGGTTCGCTTCTTATACTCCCAGGATGAGGTAACCGTCTACAATACAGAGATTACCTACACCGAGGGCGATACCGTGTATAACGATATCATTCAGAGAATCGGTCAGACCTACACCATTCCGGGTGGCGGTAATGCAGCAGCTGCCGAGGAAGGTGAGGCTCCACTGGTGGAAGTGGAAGAGAACACCACACCGCTTGACAACACAACATTGGAAAATGATAATGGACTCGTAACAATTGAAGAGAGTGAAACACCTCTTTCCAATCAGGTTCTGGGCAACACTACATGGTTTGCAATTCTTGCAGCAGTGGTTGTTTTGAGTATTTCCGGTGTAGCTGTGGCTCTGAGAATCAGAAAGAAAGCGAAATAATGAAGAATGTCAATCGATATCCCGTGAACGGCTTTCGGCTGTGTGTGGATGATACCGGTGAGAAGTTGTGCGGCTGGGTACATACCCCCCTTCAGAAGGAGGCAATCGCCTTCCATGGATTGGAAGAAGTCCTGCTGAAGATGGATGAGGTCTTCGATCGGGTAGGTTATCCACAAGCGTTTCAGGAACGCAGATCTTTTGTAAAAAGTGAAGAGAGCAATCTTTATCATGGGATTCCCAAAGCCTGCATAGAAGATGAGCAGATGCTGGGCTTTCGGGGCAAGGTGGACACCATCGATGTGGTGGTCACCTCTCGTAGGAACTCCAGTTGGCAGGGCGAGATGTATGATGCCGACGGAGCGCATATGGGCTCTTTTGACGGGGATATGGATTGGATGGAATTATTGGTTCATAAGATTTAGAATAAACAAGCAGGCATGTTGTCTGCTTGTTTTCGTGTGAGAGGAATCATAGAGATGAAGAAACGAAATGGGGGCGTGGTGCTTGCGGCCATTGTGGTGATTGGCATCGGAGCAGTTATCATCGGCTATCAGTTGTGGCAGGATGTGACGGCAGCGTCCACGTATGAAAAATTGGAAATGGTGGTTGTGACAAAGCACAGTGTAGAGACGCCGGCCTGGTATGAACAGGGCAGTGTGGATTTTGCCGCTTTGTCCAAGGAGAATTCGGATGTGGTGGGATGGATTTGGATCGACGGTTTGGAAGATGTTTCTTATCCCATTCTTCAGGGTGCAGATGATGAAACCTATCTTCATCAGGACCTTTTTGGGCAGAAGCTGAAGGCGGGCAGTATCTTTTTGGAAGCGGCCAACGCCCGGGATTTTTCCGATTGGTATTCCATTATTTACGGTCATAACATGCGGGATGGCAGTATGTTTGGCACATTGAAAAACTATCGGGAGGAAGGGTTCTATGAAGCCCATTCCTTCTTTACCATTGCAACGCCACAGGGGATGTACCACTATAAAATCTTTGGATACGAAGAAGTGGCCGAGGATGATGTGGTGTATACCATCGGTTTTGGCGCAGATGATAACTATGGGGAATTCTTGCAGAAACTTCTTACTCGCAGCTACCGGGATTGCGGAGTAGAGGTCACGCAGAATGACCATGTGATTACCTTATCTACCTGCTCTTCCACGGGACGGCGATTTGTCGTACATGGCGTGTTACAGGAAACGCATGCCAATTAGCCTCAGGTGTGGAACTTTGACGTTTATGCCAACTTTTTGACGTTTATGCCTAGACTATTGAAAAGACAGAATTAAAATAATATTATCGGTAATGTGTTACGATTACTTTAGCATGGGAGTGAAAATAAGAGGAGTTTTTTAATGGAGCAAGGGGTAATCCGAGTAAAAACATTGGGAGAATTTGCAATTTGCAGCACGGATGGTTGCTGGGTGAGTGAAGATGAGATGCGGTCATCTGTTATGACCAAGTTTCTGTTGTACCTTTTGACACACCGGGACCATATGAACAGCAAGGAGGAATTGATCGAGAACCTCTGGCATGAGGGAGAGATTGAGAATCCTGCCGGTGCGCTTAAGAATATTACTTATCGCGTTCGTAATTTTCTGAAGGAACATCTTGGGGATGGAGATTTCATTTTAAGTGTGCGGGGTGCATACGCTTGGAATGAAGCAATCCCAGTGGTATTGGACATAGAAGAATTTGAAGGTTGCTATGACAATGCCATGAACCAAAGTCTGTTTCCGGATGATCGAATTCCGTGGTGTGAGAAGATGATTGCGCTCTATCAGGGAAGTTTTGGCCAGAAGATTACGGACATGATCTGGGCGGCCAATCTGTCCATGTATTATCAGACCCGTTACTTGAATGTGGTGGGTGAGTTGATTGGCTTATATAAGAAGGAAGATGAGCAGGAGAAGATTATCGCGTTAGCAAACCAGGCGTTAAGTTTCGATGGTTTGAACGAGAACCTCTACTGTGAGCTGATTGAAGCCTTCGTTGCTTCCAACCAGAGACAGATGGCAGAGGATGTGTACGAGGGTGCAAGCAAGCTCTTCCTGGAGGAACTTGGTATTCGAAGCCCTAAGGGGCTTACGGAAGCACACGAGAAAATCCTGAAGATGACCAAGGGCAGCAAGTCCGATACCATCCTTGAGGTATGTACGGAAATTGAGGAGGCGGATGTCGATGGTGCCTTCTTCTGTGGGTATCCGGTATTCCGTGAGATTTATCGCTTAGAAGCCCGCAAGATTGCACGACTTGGTAATGCGGAGTATGTGGTGTTGTTCTCCCTGGAAAGCCGGAAGGCGAAGCAGGGAACGAAGCTGACCAAGGCAGATGAGTTTATGATGAACAAGGGCATGCGTCGATTTGAGAAGGTGTTGGATTATTCCTTGCGCGTCGGCGACGTGGTGTCCCGTTACAGTGATTTACAATACATTGTGTTATTGTCCGCTTGTTCCTATGAGTCTTCGAAGAATGTTGCGGATCGTGTACTTCGGAAGTTTTATTCCGGAAATAATAATGAGGATTTGATCCTTACCTATAGTTTAGAGGAAGTTGCTATGGAGAATACCGCAAGCCAGGATGCAGCGCCGAACTATTCCGTA
>JAILOI010000098.1 GCA_024690885.1 Lachnospiraceae bacterium | reverse complement strand
TTCTCGAATCGCTCCAAGATAATCCGCTGTAATTCCTCTCGGGTGGAGGACTTGATTGGATGTGCCACATCCTTGAATTCTCCATCACTGGTCTTACGACTCGGCATCGCAATGAAAAGTCCCTTCTCGCCTTCGATGATCTTGATATCATGTACTACAAATTCTTCATCGATGGTAATGGAAACCACGGCCTTCATCTTGCCACCATTGTCAATTTTACGTACGCGAATGTCTGTTATTTTCATTTTGTGTACCCCCTTGGCTGATACTCCCTCGGATCAGCTCTCCGTTGTGTTGTTTAAATGCCGTAACGATTATTGTTCTCGGATACGATACGAATCTCGCCGTCTCCGATATAGGTTGTATCGGACAACAAGGTCTCATTGCTCTCCACGATACAATTTTCTACTCTCACATTATCCCCGATATAGGCTCCGTTCAAAATAATTGAATTCTTGATGATACTATTATTTCCAACGAATACCTTTTTAAACAATACAGAATTTTCTACCCGGCTATTGATGATGCTTCCCGATCCAATCAAGGAATTGTGCACCTCACTGCCCTGGTTGAACTTGGCCGGCGGTAGGTCATAAGCTTTGGAGTAAATTTTCGGCTCCTCGCGGAATAAGAAGTTTCGTACCTCCGGTTTCAAGAAATCCATATTGGTGTTGTAGTACGCCTCCACCGTTGCAATGTTGCTCCAATAGGTATCCAACATGTAACCGTAGATTTTCTTCATACCCTTATATCGCACCAAAATGTCCGTTACAAAGTTATAACGTCCTTCCTGGTTACACTGCTCCAACAGCTCAATCAACTTTCTCCGTCGTATGATATAGACTCCGGTGGATACGATATTGGAATGTGCCACCATCGGCTTCTCCTCGAAGTCGGTCAGCAGTCCATCCGCATCCAGCTTCACGGTTCCGTAACGGGTCAAGTCATCGCCTTCCGGCGCCTTCGCGCATACCAACGTAATATCTGCCTGCTTATCGATGTGGTACTCAAGCACCGGATTGAAATCCATCTTGTACACACAATCTCCACTGGCAATGACCACGTATGGTTCATGTCTGCGTTTTAAAAAGTCAATGTTCTGCCACATGGCATCTGCGGTTCCCCGGTACCACCAGCTATTATCTGCGGTTACCGTAGGGGTGAAGAGGAATAATCCTCCCTGCTTTCGTCCGAAGTTCCACCACTTGGAGGAATTCAGATGTTCATTCAAGGACCTTGCATTATACTGGCTTAATACTGCAACCGTCTGTATATGCGAGTTGGTCATGTTACTCAGTGTAAAATCAATGCTTCGATAACTACATCCTACCGGCATGGCTGAGATTGCTCGTTTGTCCGACAGGTTCTTCATACGGCTCGAATTACCGCCTGCTAATATGATTCCTAATGCCTTCATGCTTCTTCACCTGCCTTAATAATATATCCGCCACTCTCCAGTTCCTTGTTTGGATAATCATCCAACGTTGTTACTCCACGAATTGCGGTATTCTTACCGACAGTCACTCCTTCCGGAATCACACTATTATCACCTATGGTTGCCAGTCCAAAGGAATAGATACTTGCATTGAGCTTGCTCTCTGCCTCTTCGCCGACACCCACCTGTGCGCCTGCTCCAATCTCACAGTTTTCTGCCACGATGGACTTATCCACGAAGGCTCCCTTATGGATTACGGTATTCTTCATTATGATAGAATCCTTCACCACTGCGCCTTCTTCCACCACGACGCCGGCACCCAGCACTGAATTTTGTACTTCCCCCTCGATTCGGTCGCCGGCACCCACGATCGCCTTACTTACCTTGGCATGCTCGCCGATATACTGCGGCTCGATCATATCCTGGCTGGTATAAATCTTCCAGAATTCCTCATAGAGGTTAAATTCCGGTATCAGGTCTATCAACTCCATATTGGCTTCCCAGTAGGATCCCAAGGTTCCTACATCCTTCCAATATGCATTAAATTCATAGGCATAAATCCGCTTATCATTCTCATGCAAATACGGAATTACATGCTTTCCGAAATCCAGGTTACTCTTATCCTTCAAGGTAATCAGTGCATCTCGCAGCACCGGCCAACTGAAGATATAGATTCCCATGGACGCCAAATTACTCTTCGGCTGCGGCGGCTTCTCTTCAAACTCCGTGATCCGGTTATCCTCATCGGTTACCACCACGCCAAATCGGCTGGCTTCTTCCATCGGTACCGGCAACGCCGCAATTGTAACATCTGCCTGATTTTGCTTATGAAAATCCAGCATTGCTTCATAATCCATCTTATAGATGTGATCACCGGAAAGAATTAAAACATAGTCGGGATTGTAATTCTCCATGAAACGGAGATTCTGATAGATTGCATTCGCCGTACCAGAATACCACTCACTGTTGTCACTCTTCTCGTACGGAGGTAAAACGGAAACCCCCCCGTTATTTCGGTCCAAATCCCACGGAATTCCAATTCCGATATGGGTATTTAGCACCAATGGTTGATACTGCGTTAACACACCAACTGTATCGATCCCTGAATTGATACAGTTGCTTAGGGGAAAGTCGATGATCCGATACTTTCCTCCAAAGGCGACGGCCGGCTTCGCTACATCCGAAGTCAGCACTCCTAACCTGCTGCCTTGACCACCTGCTAAAAGCATAGCAATCATTTCTTTCTTCACCATACTCAAGTCACCTCGCGATTCCCTCTTGTTATTTCCCCTAAAAAAACAAGGATTACGGTAAATTTAGTATAGCATATTGTCAGAAATTTATTCAACAATAATCCCAAAATTCCCTTTATTTTATATCATTTGCACAACTTTTACCACATATTGAACATTTGTGTCCCAATCGCTACTACATCTACCCATTTTGTCCCCGCATCTGCCACCCGCGGCCCGCCGTCCCCTCTGCCACGCCACCCATCCGACCGCCGCTAGGGGCCTGCCATGGCTGCCGGCTCCCGTATCCTTGCACGAATATGCGAGGTTTTCTTGTGCCCGTGAGGCGGCGCATCCAAGTTGTGTGTCCGTTCACCGCTTTTACCATTGGAAGCGACTGTGTGTCACGCGGCGGACTTCGGTTCTTCCCCGGCGGGGTGCAGCAGGTGCGTCACCTGTTTTTGTTCCGGTTCCACGCGCCAAGCAAAATATACAAAGCATGGCGTGTGGATGCGGGGTCGCAAAATAATCGAATCCATTCTACGATTTTGCTTTCCGCGCCTTCCCTGGCGCGTCAACCCCGCATCATTCACACCCATGCTTTTATTTTGCTAAGGCTTGCTCCAAGTCACAAAAACACGTGAGCACCTCTACACCCCGTAGGGTTATTGTTCGATTTGTCCGCCGCAGACACACCGGCGCGCTACAATTGTAAAACGTTGAACGGACATACAAAAATAAGAGATGCGCCGCCCGGGCACTTAGAAAACCCGTATATTCCTGTGCCGGATACGGGAGCCGGCAGCCATGGCAGGCCCCTAGCGGCGGGCGGATGGGTGGCACTTTTTAGGGGACGGCGGGCCGCGGAATTGGGGCCAAGGCGGGGGACGAAATTGGGAATTGCAAAATATTGGGAGGCGACTATAATAAGTAAAGGCTCTAATTTTATAATTAGAAAGGACTTTTTATGTATAAAATTGATTTTTCCGCACCGATGCATGTGCATTTTATTGGTATTGGCGGAATTAGTATGAGCGGTCTTGCTGAGATTCTGCTGGACTGGAAGTTTGTAGTATCCGGTTCCGATATGAAGGAAAGCGATTTGACCAAGAGCTTGGTTGCCAAGGGAATGAAGGTTTCTTATCCGCAGGCAACTAAGAATATTACCGATGATATTGATGTTGTGATTTATACCGCTGCCATCCATCCGGATAATCCGGAATTTAAGGCTGCCGTGGCGAAGCATCTTCCGATGCTGACGAGAGCAGATTTGCTGGGACAGATTATGGCGCAGTATGAGAGATCCATTGCGGTGGCCGGTACCCATGGTAAGACCACTACTACATCCATGATTAGCCAGATTTTGCTGCGTGGACAAGATGATCCGACCATCTCCATTGGCGGATTTTTGAAGGCGATTCAGAGCAATATCCATGTAGGCGATTCGGATCTGTTTTTAACTGAGGCCTGTGAATATACCAATAGCTTCCTGTCCTTTTTCCCGAAGTATAGCGTGATTTTGAACGTGGAAGCGGAGCATTTGGACTTTTTCAAAGATATCAATGATATTCGGGATAGCTTCCATCAGTTTGCTTGCAATACCGCAAGTGATGGCGCACTGATTATCAATGGTGAGATTGAAGAAGTTAAGACCATTACCGAGGGGCTGGATTGTGAAGTAATTACCTTCGGACATTTGAATTCCAATGACTACTTCCCACAGGGCGTGGTCTTTGATGAATTGGGATGTGCCACCTTTACCCCAATTTGTAAGGGAACTGCACTTCCGAAGATTACCCTGCATGTGCCGGGCATGCACAATGTGACCAATGCATTGGCTGCCATTGCGGTTGCACGTGCCATGAATTTACCGTATCAGCAGATTCAGCAGGGTCTGGCCGATTTCGGTGGAGCCAATCGTCGTTTTGAATACAAGGGAACCTTCCAGGGTGCTACTGTCATTGACGATTATGCACATCATCCGACGGAAATTGCCGCTTCCCTGGAGGCTGCATCCAATTATCCACATGAGCGTTTGATTGTGTGCTTCCAGCCGCATACCTATACCCGTACACTGGCGTTCTTAGATGATTTTGCCCGGGTATTATCCAAGGCAGACTTGGTGGTATTGGCAGATATCTACGCTGCCCGGGAGAAGGATGTGTATAACATCAGCTCCAAGGACCTGCAGGAGAAAATTGCTGCAGCGGGCACACGGTGTGAATATTTTTCCACCTTCGATGAGATTGAAACATTTTTACAAAAAAATTGTATGAACGGTGACCTGTTGATAACTATGGGTGCCGGAAACGTCTATATGATTGGTGAAAACCTGGTTCAACAATAGTTATCCACATTATCCACACGAAGAGGTTGGATGTTATTCCAACTTTCGTGTGGATTTCTTTTGCCCATTTCTTCGGTTTTCCATGGATTTATCCACATTATCCACATTCCCGCAAACCCTTGATTTTACTGGGTTTGTTGGCAATTTTCCTCTTTTCAATCCCATTTGATTATGCTATGATTCCGTTAGGTTAAAGAGAGAGGGAAGTATTGTATATGTCTGATATTATGTTACACACCAGCACCTCCCGTCAGGTGACATGTGTTTCCAATACATTTATTGACAATTTCATGAAAGATGCCAATGGAGAGTATGTCAAGATTTACCTATATATGCTTCGTTGCTTGTCCCAGGAAGGAATGGATTTCTCCATTTCCGCTATGGCCGACAAGTTGGATCATACACAGCGGGATATCAAGCGTGCTTTGGAGTATTGGGAGAGACAGAACTTACTTCGCTTGGAGTATGATGATTCCGGAGAGTTGATTGGAATATGCCTCTTGGATCCGTACTCTATGCCGGCACCTAAGCCTGCGGAGCGTGTGGATGCCCCTTCACCGGTGCTTTCCACCTTTTCCATGGTGGCGCAGCTTCCTTCCGAACCGAAGGAAACTCCGAAGCCACAGGATTACTCCATGGACCAGATCGCCGTATTCAAGGAGCAGGCAGATGTATCCGAGATGATTCGCGTAACGGAGATGCTCCTGGGAAAGCCACTGCTTTCCACTGAGACACAGACCTTGATTTACTGGTATGACCAGTTGCACATGTCCGCAGAACTCATTGAGTATATGGTGGAATTTTGTGCAAACAAAAATCATTCCAGTTTTCATTATATGAACAAGGTGGCTATGAATTGGGCCGAAGAAGGAATTACGACCGTCAGCCAAGCCAAAGGGGAAAACGAGCTACGTTCCGAACATACCAGAGCGATTATGAAAGCTTTTGGTATTTCGGGGCGGAACCTCACAACAGGTGAGATGGAATTCGTGAAGCGCTGGGAATTTGATTATCACTTTAGCCTTCCGATTATTGAAGAAGCTTTGAAACGTACCATTCTTTCCATTCAGAAGCCAAGCTTTGAATATGCGGAAACCATCTTGAAGAAGTGGTCCGCTGCCAAGGTTTCTTCTATGGAAGATATTCAGAAGTTAGATGCTCTTTTTGACGCCAACAAGCGCAAGAAGGCCAACACTACCAGGAACATTACCACAGCTTCCAACAACCGACCGAATCGCTTCCATAATTTTGATGAGCGTGACTATGACTACGATGCGTTAGAAGCTAAGCTACTACAGAAACGTCGTTAGGGAGAAAAATAGAGATCATGTCATTAACCAATCAACAATATGATCAGTTGATGCGTCAGTATGAGACGTTACGTTCTGATCGTGAATCTTTGATTCATTCTCGCAGAAAAGAAATCTATGCAAAAATTCCTCGTTTTCAGGAAATTGACAACGAGATTGCGACAAGCAGTGTCGATCTGATTCAGGCAAGTATTGAGGGAGGGCTTACCGGATCGGTCGACACGTCCAATCTCCACAGCAAAATCGAAGCCATGATTCAAGAGAAAATCGACCTCTTGAAAGCCCACGGTTTTGACGAAAATTATTTGAATCCACCTTATCATTGCCCGGATTGCAAGGACACCGGTTATATCGACCATCGTCCTTGCCACTGCTTTACCCAGCGGGCAATTGATTTGTTGTATTCTCAGGATCACGTGCAGAAGATGTTTGAGGTGGAGAACTTCCGCAACTTCTCTTTTGATTATTATGCGGATGATTTCTTCGACAGCACCGACGGCGCTCCCCTCTCTGCCAGAGAGAATAGTGAGAAGGCCTATCGGGATGCCCTTGCTTTCGTTCATAACTTCTCTTCTCACCATGAGAATATGTTAATTTACGGAGATACCGGCGTTGGTAAGACCTTCTTATCCAACTGCATTGGGAAAGCCATTTTAGACCAGGGCTTTTCCGTGATTTATTTATCCGCATTCCAACTGTTTGAAATCTTCGAGAAGAACACCTTCCGCAAGAAGGATTCGGCTTCCGATGATGCCGTTCCTTATAAGAACATCTTCGATTGCGATCTTCTGATTATCGATGATTTAGGTACGGAATTTTCCAACAGTTTTACCGTATCCCAGTTATTCCAGTGTATCAATGAACGCCTGCTGCACAAGCGTTCCACTGTAATTTCCACCAACTTAAAATTGCGAGATATCCGAGAGGTCTACTCCGAACGGATTTCTTCACGGTTCATTGAAAATTACACATTGATTCACCTGTTTGGCGAGGATATTCGCGTACAAAAACAGGTGAAAGAGTTTTAATTCATCTTGAAAACCCTTTCATTCTATGATAAAACTATAGCGCAGTATTTAACCAGCTTTATGGAGGAATTCACGAAATGCCACGCAATGATGACACTTTAGTTACCCGTAAACCGATTGCACCTATTGGACTGGTTGCTCATAAGAGCATCGAATCCATCGGCGCCAAAGTTGATGATTACCTTGTGGATTGGAGATCCAAGCGTACCTCCGATCACCTAGACGATATTGAACGTTCCATGTATCAGAGTGGTTCCTATATCGTTCCGGTAAACACCCCTCGTTTTGGTTCCGGTGAAGCCAAGGGAAGCTTCAATCAATCCATCCGTGGATTGGACTTATACATCATGGTTGATGTTACCAATTGGAGCCTTACTTACACGGTTTGTGGACAAACCAATCACATGTCTCCGGATGATCACTATTCCGATTTAAAACGTATCATTGCTGCTGCAGGTGGTAAAGCAAAGCGCATCACCGCCATTGTTCCATTTTTATATGAAGGCCGTCAGCATCGCCGTACCGCACGTGAGTCTTTGGACTGTGCACTTGCTCTTCAGGAGTTGGTTGCTATGGGTGTTGATAACATTATTACCTTCGATGCACACGATCCTCGTGTACAAAACGCAATTCCTCTTCACGGATTTGAGACCGTTCAGCCTACCTATCAGTTTATCAAGGGTATCTGCAAGAACGTCAAGGATCTGAAATTAGATAACGATCATCTGATGATCATCTCCCCGGACGAAGGTGGTACCAACCGTGCCGTATATATGGCTTCTGTCTTGGGTGTTGACATGGGTATGTTCTATAAGCGTCGTGATTACAGCCAGATTGTTGATGGCCGTAACCCTATCGTTGCTCACGAATTCTTAGGCTCCTCTGTTGAGGGCAAAGATGTCATCATTGTGGACGATATGATTTCTTCCGGTGAGTCTATGATCGACGTTGCAAGAGAATTGAAGAAGCGGAAAGCAAACCGCATCTTCGCTGTTTCTACCTTTGGTCTTTTCACCAATGGTATGGATAGCTTTGATAAGGCTGTCGAAGAAGGCCTCATCTATCGTGTGGTTACCACGAACCTGGTTTACCAGACACCGGAGCTTTTGAGCCGTGATTACTACATCAGCTGCGATATGAGTAAGTACATTGCCTACATCATTGATACTTTAAATCATGATTGCTCCATCAGCAGCCTCTTAGATCCTTACGATCGTATCAATACTTTGGTTGAGAAGTATCGCAAGGGCGAGTATTAAGATTCCAATCATAGAAGAACCTAGGTCTTACGACCTAGGTTCTTTTTATTCCTTAATGTAGCTGATATATACGCTGCCCTCTTCTTCAAACTTCTTCTGGGCATCCTCATCGCCGATTTTATAAATCCGATTCTGAATTGGATCAAAGACTTCGATATTCACTGCATCATATCCGATGATTAAAAGTGCTTCTCCATCTCCCGTTCGTACATACACCGGATTTCCAATGGATACATAGTAGAGTACCTCGGATACATTACATCCGGTGAGGTCGAGAATCTGGTAATCCTTCAAGGTATTCTGTAAGACCGTCATCGGTGTTTCTCCACTGGCAATCAGGGAGTTTACTTCCACATTCTCACCCTCTCGTACCAGCATGGCACTGATACACTGCGCGGATGCATTGGCCTTCAAATCGCTGCTGCCCACCTTGATATCCTTGAAAGCGGAACGATACAAGCTGCGTCCCCGCTTCCAGATATACTTCTGGGTATTATCCACAACAATTCCCATCTCCGCATCCGCCGCCACGATTGCTTTGGTGACATTGGTGGTGGAGAGGGTGACGCTACTTCCTACATATACATAGTACTTCTCCTGCGCGGTGGTTGCTTCCACGGAGATGACTTTATCGCTGCTTTCCAATACCAATCCGGCTGTGGCATTCTTGATGGCATAGACGTGCTCGTTGTCCTCAAGGCTTTCCATCACCAGGGAGACTACAGAGCCTAGCATGTCATGGGTATCCACCTGAATGGATACGGCCTTGTTTAATTCTCCGGCACTGTTCATTATGGTATCCTGCGGTGCATCCATATACACCCCATCCTCTTTGGTTACCCGATCCAGATATAAGGTATAGGATTGCTTGGTTGCCTCGGTGACATAGTAGCCGTTCTTCTCATAGGTCTTTAAGACCTTGGCTCCTCCGGTGGTAATATCTGCAATCTGCAGCTGATACATGGGGTAAATCTGGGTTCCTGCAGCGTCCACATCAATATCGGATTCTCGCACCAAACCGTATACCAAATCGTCCTCCATAAAGGATAACGGCTTTAGCAGTTCTCCATGGGCGGCATGGACGTCATACATCTGCCCCGTCTCCAAATCCATCACATGAATGGCCGATGCAATCTGAGGGTCATCCATCCAGGCGATGTATCGTCCGGAGGCTGCCACGGCGTATTGCTGATCCACCATATTGGTCAACAATTCTTCATTCTCCAGAGTCATCAAATCCACCTTGATGAGCGTTCCATCCATCATGATGTAGAACTTTCCATCCGTGGACTGATACAACAGCTCACTAAATCCCGCATTTAAAATCTGATAGGATTTGGTAGATGCTATGAACGCCTGCTCTTTTGCCAGCTTCTCCGCACTATCATAATGGAACAAATCGATTCCACACTGTCCCTCATGGCTTCCGGAATTCATATATCCATAGACCACAAAATCCAGCGTTCCGCTTTCATCGATGTTTAACAACTGAATGTTGTGCTCGCCGTAATTGGTTCTCGCATCCGTTAAATCTTCGCCCCGGAAGGAAAAGACTTCGGTTAATTCTTTGGCGTTCTGATTATACTCATACAGGCTGCCGGCCTGAACAAAAGCTACAATGGATCCGGTTTCATTGGACATATAATTCATATCCGTTCCGGTGACACCCACCGATACCAGGTTATCCTTCACTTCGATTTCTTCCGCCACCAAAATCTGCTCCATGGTGCGGTGATAATCCAACAGATACATGTGGTCCTGTCCGTAACGTACCTTGAAGTATTCTTCCACATTGTAATACTCCTTGGCTCCGCTGCTGCCGTTGCGCATCATCTGATAATAGAAGACGATTACATTGTAGTTACTACTGATATCCTTCAACTCCACAACCGGCTTGGCCACTTGTTCTCCATCGAAGTTTTTCCATCCCACCTGACTTAAGGAAGATGCGATGGTGACATACTGCAGGGTATCCTTGTCGGAATACTCCGATGTCTCCATGTAATCTGCCAGCGCTTCAATGTTTCCATGCATGGCAGTCTCATGGAAGTACGTAGCAAAATCCAAACACTCCTGAGCATGGGCCTCCTGTGGCAGTAAGATGCGGGTGTAGTAATAGAGGGGCCGTCCATCGCTTTCCAAATGAATCACCATCAAATATTCCTGGCCCTCGTCTATCAAGTTCTCCAGCAGCGGCTCCACCACGATTTCTCCGGCTACGGTCTCGTAATCGGTCAATTCGGTTTCTGCAATTTTACGCTCCGTATCCAAGCTTCGTATCTCGTAAGAGATGGAGGAAATCTTGGCCCCGTAGGTATGAATCTTCATCGGAAGCACACGGCTCTCATCCAACGGTATAACCGCATCTCGCATGTAGCATGCATCCATCTCGTTCACGTAGCCATGCAGTTCATTGACCTCGGTTCCCAATGCTGTCATGGATATCGTAGGCATGGTAGCATCTTCCATTCGGGATACTGTTTCGGCATCTCGGAAATTTAATACCACACCAAAAAAGATGATGGCTAATATAAATATGATAAACAACACCAGGATCCGGCGTTTTGCGCCTTTTGACAGGCCTTTTTCTCGGAATGTTAGTTGCAACGTTCTTCTCCTATTGGTTCTTGCTGGTAATTTGCATTAGCATTTTTAAAATGATATAATTCACGGGATATTAAGCAAGGTTGGCTTTCCCGGAGGCGATTCTATGTCGAATGCACATAGCCATGAACATCCTCATGAGCACGCGCAGGATCAGATCCACGAGCATCCGCATCATGAGCATACACATCTCCACGCTTATACCGATGGAGATTCTTTAGGCAAAACACATACCCACACCATCGTCGATGAGAATGGGGTTGTACATACGTATACGCATACACACTCACACGAGCAGACCAAAGCGGTCATCAATCGGATGAACCGCGCCATCGGTCACATGGAGTCTGTGAAACGTATGGTGGAAGATGGCCGCGATTGTAGCGAAATTCTGATTCAGATTGCTGCGGTTCGTTCTGCCATCAATAATATCGGTAAAATCATCTTAGAAGATCACATCAGTCATTCTGTGGTGGATGCGGTGGAAACCGGCGACCAGAAAATCCTGGATGATCTGAAGGATGCCATCGATAAATTCATCAAATGATTATAACCCAACCCTTGCCCTGAATCAATGTTGTCAGGAGGTTACAAATTGAAGAAACTATTGAGTAAGATCGGACATGGCTTCCAATGTATCCCGTCCCTTCTCAAGAAAATTCACATACCAACACCGAAATTTATTATCCAGCTTCGTAGCTCGAAACGCTACCAGCGGATGATCGAAATTTTAAATAAGTATGCGCTGTTGTTCCACATTCCACTGGCCTTAGGCTTTTGCTTCCTGTTAGAGTGGCTATCCCGTCATTCCTTCATAGAAGCCTGTGGGTTCGTGAGACATCACACCATTCCGTACCTTTACAATTCCTATATTATCTTTTGTGTTTTTACCATCGTATTCTTGATTCGTCGTCGAACCTTCATGCGTATGATGGTGACCTTCTTTTTCCTGGTTTTTGGTATTATCAACTGTATTGTCCTTCTAAACCGCGTTTCTCCGTTTGGTTTCACGGACATTACCATGATCGGTGATTTACTTACCATGCAGAATACCAGCTACTTTACCAAGGAACAAGCGACGGTTTGCGTGATTGCCATTGCCATCTATTTGGCACTGATGGTGGTTCTTTTTATCAAAGGTAAGAAACAGACACCTCGTCTGAAATTTATTCCCCGGTTGCTTCTGATTGTTGCTGCCTGGGCTTCCATGCCGCTGACCACCTATGGTCTTCAGGAGGCTGGTTTGATGGCTTCTTACTTCGGTAACCTCTCCCAGGGTTATCTTGACTATGGTTACGTTTACGGCTTTGCCACCAGTATGTTGGATTTAGGTATGAATCAACCCCGTGGCTACAGCGAAGAAACCATCCAGAAGATTGTGAAGGATACCGACATGGGTGAGACTGCCCTCACCACCGATCAACCGGTGAACGTAGTGGTTATCCTGTTGGAATCCATGTTTGATGTTTCCGAAGCTGATTTTATTGAAACCTCTGAGGATCCGATTCCTTATTTGCACTATTTAGAGGAAAACTTCTCTTACGGTCACCTCACCGTTCCGGTGGTTGGTGCCGGTACCTGTAACACTGAGTTTGAAGTGTTGACCGGTATGAGTTGTCAGTTCTTCGGTCCGGGCGAATACCCACAGAAGACCATTCTCAAGGATACCGACTGCGAAAGTACGGCAGATGTTTTCCACAACGCCGGCTACGGCACCCACGTGGTTCACAACAATGGTGGTAACTTCTACAGCCGTAAGAACGCCTTTTCCATGATGGGCTTCGATACCTTCACCTCCAAGGAGATGTTGGATATCACAGAATACACCCCTCTTGGTACCTGGCCGACAGATGATATCCTCATTGATTCTACCGCCGATGCCATGAACACCACCGAGGGCGCTGATTTTATCTATACCATCACGGTCGAGGGTCACGGTGATTACCCGACGGAAGTGGTAGAAGAAAATCCGGCCATCCAGGTAACCTGCAAGGGCAAGGATGAAGCCAAGACCAACCAGTGGACGTACTACATCAACCGCATTTACAATGTGGATGATTTCGTGAAGCAGTACATGCAGATGTTTGAGGACCGTGGCGAGCCTACCCTCGTCATTATGTTTGGCGATCACCTTCCTACGATGGGTCTTACCGCTGACGAGGTTGCTCAGAAAGACTTATATCAGACCAAATACTGGACTTGGAACAATTTCGGCATGGAGAAAGTTGACCAGGATTTGACCTCCTACCAGTTGGTTTCTACCTATATGAATCGTCTTGGTATTCACGGCGGTTCCATCGTAAATTACAACCAGTCCAAGACCTCTG
Source organism: Lachnospiraceae bacterium (assembly GCA_024690885.1). Taxonomy (GTDB): domain Bacteria; phylum Bacillota; class Clostridia; order Lachnospirales; family Lachnospiraceae; genus XBD2001. The sequence goes on along the minus strand of JAILOI010000098.1, from coordinate 6,280 downwards.
CCGGCATCAGCCCCAAGTCCCATGACTACATGGATGGCTTAGAGATGTTGCAATACGATATCCTCTACGGCGACCGTTATCTCTATGGCGGCGGTGATTTGTATCCTGCTACGGATATTGAGATGGGTACAAAGGACATTGAGTTGGAACGTATTTATAACTTCAACGGAAAGCTCTACCTCTATGGTGAGAACTTCACCAAGTGGAGTAAGGTTTATGTCAACGGCGAGAAAGTTTCCACCTCTTATGAGAGTGGTCAGTGCCTGACCATCGATGAAACGCTGGTTGAGGATGGTGATTCCATTGTGGTCAACCAGGTTGGTTCCTCCTCCACAGTATTCCGCTCTTCCAATGAAGTGGTATACTACTCTCCGGATTATATTCCGGATGCTACTGCTGATGCTTCCGAACCTACCGAAGAAACAGAAGAAGAGGAGGAACAAGAGTAACTTTTCATACCAACACCAATCGCTACGGCGGTTGGTGTTTTTCTTTACTTTTTTATCCAGTGTGTTAGAATACTGTTGAATTAAATACGCGCTAGGGGTGCAGTGATCTGCTGAGAGACGTTGTTCGTTAACCCTTATTACTTGATCCGGATTATGCCGGCGTAAGGAAGCTTTTCTTCACTTCTCCATGCGCGATGAACAGGAGGAGTTTTTTTATGTCTATCTTTTTTACACCTGTGACCGATGAGTGGGGCACCAGCTACCAGTTCACCTCCGCAGGTTACACACTTTTGGTTGTTGTTATGTTGGCGTTGTTGATTCTCGGTGCGTTTCTTTTTGGCCGCCGCAAGAGTCAGGCCACTTCTGCAAAACAGATTGCCTTTTCCGCCATGGCAATTGCCCTGGCTATGGTTACTTCCATGATTAAGATTGTGGACATGCCCATGGGTGGTTCCGTTACCTTGCTTTCCATGCTGTTCATTGTACTGATTGGCTACTGGTTTGGTCTCGGCGGCGGTCTTACTGCAGCCATTGCTTACGGCATTCTTCAGATGTTGGTAGACCCTTATATCATCAGCTTACCGCAGATGTTTGTAGATTACATCTTCGCCTTCGGTGCGTTGGGATTATCCGGTGTTTTCCGGGATTCCAAGTATGGTTTAATCAAGGGCTACTTACTGGGCGTTCTGGGCCGCTATATCTTTTCCATTTTATCCGGTATCATCTTCTTTGCTTCTTACTCACCGGAGTCCGGTCCCCTTTCCAACCCATTTGTTTACTCCGCCGCTTATAATGGTGCTTATCTTGGTTTGGAAGCCCTCATTACATTGGTTATCATTGCTATCCCTGCTGTAAGCAAGGCACTATCCTCTGTAAAAACTCTGGTTTCTGAGTAAAAAATAAAGCCTGCCGGTTTCTACCGACAGGCTTTCTTCTCATTTCTTATTGATTTCTTCTCTTATTTACATAGCTGATCTGCTTGCCACGTCCATTGATCAATACTGCAATTCCCACTAACATCATTCCCATGGCCAAGAAGTAACGTGGATCGATATCGCCGTCCGCGGTCTTCGGTGTGGCATCCTTGGTGTGTGTTGCACCGGTGGATGTGGTAGTCTTGGTGGTCTTCGTTGTGGTCTTGGATGTGGTTCCGGTACTGTCGGTGGTCGCTGCTGCTACGGTGAAGTTTGCAGTTGCGGTTCCTCCGGTCCAAACCACAGTCAAGCTATGACTTCCGGTGCTTAAGCTCTCCAAATATGCATTGGATAATGTCAAGATGGTCGGTGAAGTGGTGGTGGAGTAATTGCTTGCTCCAACGGTTGTTCCGTCCACCTTGATACCTGCAAACTCAGACAATGGGCCGCTTCCGGTGAAGCTGATGGTCTTGCCGCTTCCCTTGGTCCAGGTCTGGTTAGCTCCGGATGTAATGGTATAACTGGTGCTGCTGGAGCTATCTGTATCCGTGCTGCTTGCTGCTGCTACCGTTAAGCTGGTGCTTGCCGTTCCATCCGTCCATACGATGGTGAATGTATGGCTTCCGGTACTTAAACTCTCCAGATATGCATTGGTTAAGGTTACAACTGTGGAGCCCTCGGCTACACTGTAATTTCCTGCATCGATGGTTGTTCCGTCTACTTGAACACTACTAAAGTCCGCATACTCGCCATCTCCGGTGATAGTAAGTGTTCCTCCACTTCCCTTGGTGTAGGTCTGTCCGGCACCCTGGGTGATGGAATAGGCGGTATCACTTCCGCCGCTGTCATCGCCGGTTGTCCGGAACAAGATGTCATTGGCATCTGCATAATCATCTGCCGCGGATCCGGCCTCACCATAAATCTCTGAAACTGCCCAATTACTCTGTGTACCAATGGATGTTACCGTCGCCGGAATGGTGATTGATTCAATCGCCGAACCATTAAATGCTCCATCTGCTATGGTCGTACACGTACTTGGAATCGTAATGGATGTCTTGCCATCCGGTACATTCACTAAAGTGGTTCCATCTAAACTATACAAACAATTATCAGAACTTACGGAATAGGTATTGCTTCCTCCGGGCAAGGTAAATCCTACCAGATTGGTGCATCCACAAAATGCATCTGCATCAACGCTGGTACAGCTTGCCGGAATACTGATGGTCTTCAATCCGGTACATCCCTCAAAGGCTTCCGCACTTATGGTTGTCAGTGTGGATGGGAAGTTCACCGTTGCTAATGTTGTACAGTTATAAAAGGTATCTGCCGGGATGGTGGTGATTTCGGTTCCGATGGTAACCGTCTGTAATCCGGTACAACCCTGGAATCCGGTTCCTAAATTCGTCACAGAATCAGGAATGGTTATGGTGGTAATTCCGGTTTTATCCTTGAATACGTCATCCGCTATGGTGGTTACCCCACTTGGAATTGTAATTGACGCAGAATCCGGTATTCCTGTCAATGTCGTTCCGTCATCACTGATTACATACCCGTTCGCATCTGTTGTGTCTGCATTGGAACTGGTGCTGATAATCACCCAAACTGAAAGCATTATTGAGACTGCAATCAGCAGCCATCCGATTTTCGTTCCTCTTTTCATTTTGCATCCCCTGTAACATAATGATTTACAAAATAAAGGTAGGTATTCTACAAACAGAATACTACATATAGTATAGTTTAGCATTCTTTTGTAGGTTTGGCTACATAATTTCCTTATTTTTCCTTGTTTCTACGGGAAATCTTCCCTTTTTTCGCAAAAAACGCGCACCCCTCTTCGGATGCGCGATTTCTTCTGTTTTGATTGCCTATATCCAGCTCTGTTTTCCCTGCTTCCGATCACGTTCCCGCATCATACGCTTATACTGAGCCAGATTCATCATACGTCTCGAACGCCGCTTATACAGTATGCTTAGTTCTTCCGGTTTATGCATCTTCAATAGACCCACATAGGTAATCAGTGTACCGTCCCCGCGCGTCACACAGCGCCGGTCAATATGTACATGATAATTTGACATTGTTCCGTTGATTAACAACTCTGCCAATCCGGTGTCATCGCTGATCTCGCCGTTGTCTACCTTCTTAAGGAACGTTTCCAGGTCCATGGTAATTCCAACATCCTGCATGTTGGATTGCTTCTTATGCCCTTCACTTCCAGTCGGTTCGTCGAGAAATCCTGCCTGCAATTCCTTGTCCACTCTTTTATCCCTCAACAAATTCGTTCTATATGTCTAAATCCATATACCCCGTATTATATCATCGACCTTATATGAAGTCTATTGTATTCTCTTCGCTACGATGAACAATCGTCCATCTTCCGTATAACTGTTACAGGTGGAGAGGGTTAGGATCTCATCCTCCGGTGCGAGGGTAATGTCACTTTTATAAATCGCCAGAGATTCCACATTGCTTACGAAGGCTTCCCACTCCTCCATGTTATTGGCCTGTATAAAATCATAATAGCGGTAGCTGTCCTCATCCTGGTACGCCACGTCAGATAACCCCACGCAAACCACCTGATAGAGACGATGTTCATAAATCGTATTAAACTGTATGTAACGATACTCCTTAAAAAAGTCCTCTTCCAGGTAGTTCTTCAAACTTCCGAACATGGTACCATTCTTCATGTTATGGCCATAAACCATGGTGTTGGTATTTGGATTTACAATATCGCTTCGGTAATCCACATAGATGGAACCGGCAGAATTCTCGGAATAATCAAAGCTATGATTCAAGTAATACTCGTTGTCATCCGCCTTCTGTACCACCGGATAGTCCACGTTGGTTCCTTGGATGGTTAACCAGCCAACCAAATCCGGATTTTGGGCCAGGAATTCTTCGTACTCCGGAAGAACGGTTAAGGTACTTGGATCTACCGGGTTTTCCCTGGCAAAGGGATCCGCATCCGGTTCCTTCTCAACACCAATACTGGTATTTGTATCTGCCAAACGATCTTCTGCTTCGGCGCTCCCTGCCTGTTCTTCCTGCTTCTCCCTGGCTTCTCTTGCCATCTGTTCCAGCTCTCTGGTATGCATAATGTCGCTGACTTCTGCATAAACAAAGTAGCCAAAAAAGGCAACCGCCAAGACGACAGCAAGTCGTCCCAGCACCTTCTGGTACTGGAACTTGCTTGCTGCCTCCTCGACAACTGCCTTATCTTCTAATAAGTCCTCGGAGCCTGCTGCCACAATATCTGCAATATGTGTGGCAAACTGCTCTCCGATGGGAGACTTGAACGTAATCTGACCCTCTCGCAGCATGTTGTACAATCGTACTGCCACTTCCTGGTCATGTATGTCCAGCTCCTGATTAATCAAATCAATTTTTTTAAGATCTTCCTGTGCATCTCGATACTCATGATAAGTCTCGAAGGTGAACTCTCCAATGGTAAATTCTTGATTTTTGTCCTGCATGTCCCTACTTTACAGTTACCGCTGCAGCGTCGGAATACTCACCGTATTCACCCGGGTAACGGTATGCCCTTATCTTATAATAATACGTTCTACCGCTGGTCAGCTTCTTATCTGTAAAGCTATTGGCATCTGTTGTTGTTCTTGCGATATAGGCATATTCGCCGTTGGCTGTATCACTACGATAAATCATATACTTCACACCGGAGTTGGTCACACTCCAAGTTAGAGTGGCTCTCCGCGTGGTGTTCGATGCTACCGTAATTTGTGGTGTATAGATGCCGGTTGCGGTTGTTATACTATTCAGCAAGCCGTAGTAGGTGGTTCCTTCAACTGTCACATAACTATATGCTCTAAAGCTGTAGGTGGTTCCTTCACTCAACCCGGTAATTGTTGTACTGGTGGTACTTGCATTTGCTACCGTAACGGTCTTCACCGGTACAGAACTACTGGTGGTCATAACCTCAATTCGATATCCCGTAACATTGTCCAGCTTATCCCATGATACCGTCATACCATCAGATCCTACCGGTGTCGCACTCACTTCACGCATGCGCTCCGGATAAATCTGGAATTCCTGGGTATAGCTACCAGTGAAATTGTTGATTCCGGTGATGGTAATGGTTGCAGGATCCGGTGTTGTTCCGGTACTTGTGGTACTGGTTGGATTGGTATTGTTATCGTAGACGATGGTATAGTCTTCGTTGGCTACCAATGTATTACCACGATAGTACAGAACAACCGGAGGTGTCAGTGCGGTTCCACGGTATGTGGAGTTCGCTCCGCCGGTATAGGTTGCTGCTGCAATATTAGCCTGGACGATATTGTAGGTTGTGGTTACGGTATCGGATACGGTTCCAATGGTAATCGGAATCGACACGGTAACAGTTCCCACTTCTACACATTCTTCTCCATCGGAGGAGCTGGTGTAGGTCACACCATCTTCGTCGTAAGTAACGGTGTTTCCGCTTGGATCATATACCTTAAAGTTGGTCAACTTCTGTGCCTCACCGGTATAGATGACATCATCCAAACCACTGTAGGTCAGTTCGACCTGAGACAGATCCGTCGTTACGTCGAAGCTTGCTGTATAGGTATTTTTATAGTATTTATTATTTCCTGTAATGTCAACCGTACCTGCGGTTGGGTTTCCATCCGTATCATATGCCGTAAAGGTCACATTATCCACGATGTAGTCTGTATCCTTGCGCAAGGTCTCTCCACCAACCACTACTTCCGCTGCCGGTGTTAAGGCTGCTCCGGTATACAACTGTGTCGGTACACTGATGCTATTATCATTGGTTCCGTCTCCGTTCACGTCTGCGGTGATTCCAAAGGCACTTTCAAAATCTGCGGCAATCACAAAGGTTGCTTCCGCCGTTCCTTCGAAGCTGCCCAGTCCCTTAATTGTAACCGTTGCATCGCCCGGATTGATGTTATCCTCTAACTC
>JAILOI010000069.1 GCA_024690885.1 Lachnospiraceae bacterium | reverse complement strand
CCGTAATTGTGCATGGTTAAATCATAGGCGCCATATACACCGTCCACCGATGTCACCGTCCGCTTGATTGCCTTACTGATTCCGGAGTCCACACGCTCTCCCAAAATCTGGCTAACCGTATCTTTTAACATATCAAAACCGGATTTGATAATGACCAAAGAGATGATGGCACCCAGCCAGGCTTCTAACTTCCAGCCTAAGCCTATGTACAAACCTGCTGCAACCAAGGTAGATGCAGAGATGACAGAATCCAGCATGGCGTCCGCACCGGAGTTGGCCAAGGAATCGGAATTCACCTGCTTGCCTACCCGCTTTACATAGGTACCCAGCACAATTTTCACGACCACTGCTACGGCTACAATAATCAGGGAAATCGACGTATAGGAAACGTCTTCCGGATGCAGAATCTTCTTCACCGATTCAATGGCCGAAGTCAAACCTGCGTATAGAACAATGACAGAGATAATCATCGCCGTTAAGTATTCCACACGACCATGTCCCATGGGATGCTTTCGATCCGGCTCCTTGCCGGCCAACTTCGTTCCCACAATCGTAATAATAGAAGACAGGGCATCACTTAAGTTGTTCACCGCATCCAAGGTGATTGCAATGGAGTTTGTTAGAAATCCAACAACAGCCTTGAATCCGGCCAGAAATACGTTGGCAATAATTCCGATAATACTCGTTCGTACAATGACTTTCTCTCGATTCATGAAAACCTCCCGCTTATTTTACACTCTCCCGATAATAAAAAAAATCGGAGTGACAAGACTTGAACTTGCGACCTCTAGACCCCCAGTCTAGCGCTCTACCACCTGAGCCACACCCCGAAATTTCATTTCGAGTTATAGTGTAACACTTCTCTTTTCATTATGCTATATCAAATCCTTGAAACACAAGGGAAAATCTACTTTTCAAAATATGCATCAATCACCGGATACAATGCTGCGTTGGGATCCTCCACCATCTGAATGGTGGTATCCAACTGTAACAGCTTGGATTGATTGTCCGAGCGCATCTGCCACAACGGCAGCCCGCTTCCATTAGGGTCCCCGGTTTTGACGAAGTTTACCCAATACTGCTGCATGATATCAGATAGTTCATAATCACTTTCCTCATACAAGCCCGGATGACGCCACAGATTTCCGTAGGCATAGGGCAGCTCTCCCGCATGATAATTGGAGAGCATGTTGTTGGTCTTGGTAAAGTAATATTCATAGGTTGGAACGCCCTGGGCAATTAGATCGTTGTTCCATACATAATGGGAGTAGCTAAACCAGATGGCCGAATACGCTGTATTTAAGGCGCCTTTTGCCTCACCCATGGCATCAACAATAAAATGCTGGTCCCGCTGGGGGCTATCCCACGGTACCACCCGGGCCATGTCCGCCGCCTCATCACCCAAGTCCTCTGCCAACAGGGCTTCGTAGTTTTCCTTGGTGGCCTTGGTGCTAAGTAGAAATGCATCTGCTTCCTTGGCATTGAATCCGTTTAAGAGGGCCTTCTCATGGTTGTTGCCCTTCTCATAGGTGAGATACGGCTGCTCTGTAATGGCATACCCGTCCACCGTCATGGCTGACTGATCGGTTGCAGTATTTACCAGTTTCTCGGCCGGCACATCCCGCAAGGCATTGGAATCTGCTACGCCAAATTCGGCTCTTACCTGATTGCCCTGGTCGAGGGCATCAGAAAAGTTGCGAAAGGTGTGAAATGGTTCTTTTGCCACGATACCACTGGATTCTGCGATGGCATAACGGAATAATCCCTTGGTCAACGGAGATACACAGAGAGCGTTCACGGAAGATGCCCCCGCGGATTCTCCGGCGATGGTGATTTGATTGGGATCTCCACCGAAGGCGCCAATATTTTCATGGACCCACTTAAGAGCCGCAATCTGATCCAACAAACCATAGTTTCCTGTGGTTCCATTGACAGACTCTGCCTGCAAATCCTCGGCGCCATAGTATCCAAACACGCCCAGACGATATGCGAAGTTCACCACGATGATGCCGCGCTTCGCCAAATCCTCGCCGCGATATTCACTATAGGAGGACTGTCCCGTAGTCAGGCTTCCGCCATGGATATAAAACAACACCGGCAGCGGTTCTTCGTATTCCCCCTCCGGCGCATATACATTCAGATACAGACAATCTTCGCTCATGACCTCGAGATACTCATCCCCAAACTTCACCTGGTAATCATGCCACCCTAAGATATGGGAGAGGCTGTCATACATGGTATTGCCTCTCGGCTGCATGGCCATGGGCCCAAACTGGTCGCAGGCACGTACGCCCTCCCAGGATTTCGGCGCCTGGGGTTCCCGGAATCGTAGTTCTCCCACCGGAGCGGCTGCATAGGGAATGCCGGCATAGACCTTCACCGATGCATCTGCATTATAGACACCGGTCAGATCTCCTTGTGCCACGTGGACTTGTTCCGTCACCTTCGGATTTCGGTTAGCCACTGCCGGCACTTGCAATTGCGGCGGTGCCGTCAGTATATAATTTGCAATCAACACGCCTAAGAATAACAGCCAAAGGCACAGTGCCACCTTGCCACTGTAACGCTGGCGCGCCCGTAACATATGACGGGTTACAAACATAGCAACTGCTGCCAGGATGGCAATGCCCCAGCCAAGCAGTATATTCTTGGATAATTCCAGAACAACTATATAAATCAGTGTCATAAGTATCACAAAAATGGTGAATGCCATGGCGTTTCTCCTTTGATTGTGTATAATTAGATTTTGTGCTATCTTTTTAAAGTATAGCACACTCCGATTGGATAGAAAAGTGGTCTGTTTTTTCCATGGACCGCTCTATTTTCCTGTGATAGAATAGCAATACTATACGATTTTGAATGTATACAATATGAGGGATATTTATGTGGAAGAAATTTAGAAGTACTTTTATTGGCGATCGCGCCTTTTACAAACGTTATATTTTCCTGGCGACGCCTATGATTATCCAGAATGCCATCACCAACTTTGTCAGTTTCTTGGACAACATCATGGTGGGACAGTTGGGCCAGGAGGCCATCTCTGCCGTTGCTACGGTCAACCAGCTGATGTTTGTCTTCTCACTGGCGGTATTCGGAGTCGCTTCCGCCGG
>JAILOI010000044.1 GCA_024690885.1 Lachnospiraceae bacterium | reverse complement strand
CGGTGGTGAAGCACAGCGTATTCGTCTGGCCACACAGATCGGTTCCGGTCTGGTGGGCGTTACCTATATTTTGGATGAGCCGAGTATCGGTTTACACCAGAAGGACAACGATAAACTTCTTGCATCTTTAAAGGGCCTGCGAGATTTGGGAAACACCCTGATCGTTGTCGAACACGATGAGGATACCATGCGAGAAGCGGACTACATTGTGGATATCGGCCCCGGTGCCGGAAGTCAGGGTGGAGAAGTGGTAGCCTGTGGAACGTATGAGGACATCATCAACAATCCAAACTCCATTACCGGCCAGTATTTAAGTGGCAAGCGTCAGATCCTGGTGCCGTCCGAGCGACGGAAACCAACGGGTTGGTTGAAGGTCGTAGGCGCCAAGGAGCACAACCTGAAGAATGTGGATGTGGAGATTCCGCTTGGCATCATGACTTGTGTGACCGGTGTGTCCGGTAGCGGCAAGAGTTCACTGGTCAATGAGATTCTCTACAAGGCATTGGCCAAAAAGCTAAACCGTGCACACAAGATTCCGGGGGCATACAAGGCCATCGAAGGAGTGGAGCAGCTAGACAAGGTCATCGATATTGATCAGTCTCCAATCGGACGTACGCCGCGCTCCAATCCGGCTACCTATACCGGTGTGTTCGATATGATTCGTGACTTGTTTGCCAGCACCCAGGACGCCAAGGCCAAGGGTTATGCCAAGGGCCGCTTCAGCTTTAATGTGAAGGGTGGTCGTTGTGAGGCTTGCTCCGGTGACGGTATCGTTAAGATCGAAATGCACTTTTTGCCGGATGTATATGTGCCTTGTGAGGTCTGTGGCGGTAAGCGTTACAATCGTGAGACCCTGGAAGTCAAGTACAAGGGCAAATCCATCTACGATGTATTGAACATGACGGTGGAGGAGGCACTGCCGTTCTTCCAGAATGTTCCATCCATTCAACGCAAGATTCAGACCTTATACGATGTAGGTCTTGGCTATGTGAAACTGGGCCAGCCTTCCACGGAATTATCCGGAGGTGAAGCGCAGCGTATTAAACTGGCAACGGAGTTATCCCGTCGCAGCACCGGCAAGACCATCTACATCTTAGATGAGCCTACCACCGGTTTACACTTTGAAGATGTAAACAAACTGGTTGGTATTTTGCGTCAGCTTTCCGAGGGCGGAAACACCGTTGTTGTAATCGAGCATAACCTGGATGTCATCAAAACCGCGGATTATATCATTGATTTGGGACCGGACGGTGGTGACCGTGGTGGCACCATTGTTGCCAAGGGAACGCCGGAGGAAGTGGCCAAGTCCAAGAAGTCCTATACCGGACAGTACATAAAAAAGTATTTGAAAAAGTAGGGTAAACGTATATAATAGGAACGTATAGTGCCATACTATCGATAAGACATTGAATTTGTAAGATTTCTTACGAATAGAACGATAAAACTTTTGATGTATTTGTTTGGAAAGGAGATCCGTAGACATGATGAATTCTTCGGATATCGGAATTGATTTAGGAACTGCCAGCATTCTGGTTTATTTACGTGGCAAGGGCGTTGTTTTGAAGGAGCCCTCTGTTGTAGCTTTTGATCGTGACACCAACAAGATTCGCGCCATCGGCGAGGAAGCTCGTTTGATGCTTGGTCGTACACCGGGCAACATTGTTGCGGTTCGTCCGCTTCGCCAGGGTGTAATCTCTGATTACACCGTAACAGAGAAGATGATTAAGTACTTCATTCAGAAGGCGCTTGGCAAGAAGAGCTACCGTAAGCCTCGGATCAGTGTTTGTGTTCCGAGTGGAGTTACAGAAGTTGAGAAGCGTGCCGTTGAGGATGCGGCTTACGCTGCCGGCGCACGTGAAGTGTTTATTATCGAGGAGCCGATTGCTGCTGCAATTGGTGCCGGAATCGATATTTCTAAGCCTTGTGGTAACATGATTGTTGATATCGGTGGTGGTACTGCCGACATCGCTGTCATCTCTTTGGGTGGTTCTGTTGTCAGCACCTCCATCAAGATTGCCGGTGATGATTTCGACGAAGCTTTGGTTCGCTACATGCGTAAGAAGCACAACTTATTAATTGGTGAGCGTACCGCAGAAGACATGAAGATTAACATCGGTACCTGCTTCCCATTGCCACAGCCGGAGACCATGAATGTGCGTGGTCGTAACCTGGTGACCGGTCTTCCGAAGACCATCGAGGTTTCCTCTGAAGAAACCGAGGAAGCGCTTCGTGAGCCAACTTCCCAGATCGTGGAAGCTGTTCACAGCGTATTAGAGAAAACTCCGCCGGAATTGGCTGCTGACGTTGCAGACCGCGGAATCGTATTGACCGGTGGCGGTGCATTACTTCGTGGCTTGGAAGAGTTGATGGAGGATCGCACCGGAATCAACACCATCACTGCTGAAGAGGCAATGACCTGTGTTGCAATCGGAACCGGCAAGTACGTCGAGTTTATGGCTGGTGACCATTCCGGAATGGAATAATCTTAACCCTTACATAAGGTGTTCGGTATCCCCGAACACCTTATTTTTTTATCCCCGCCGCCCCGGGTTCTGGTAATGCCTAGCCCCCCGCCGCCCGGTCCATCCGGCCAGCCCCCTTCCCGCAACCATGTGGGGCGACGAATCGCTGTTCTTTGTGTCCGACAGCGGCAATTCCATTCGGTGTCTTTTCACGGATTTTACACTTCTGCAAGAATGTGCGTGCGGCCGCGGGCATGTTCCTTTTCGCATCTCCATGATTCCCGACTGTAGTTTTGTGAACGTAGCCGTTCGGCACAGTGCTGAAACGAAGCGTTGGCGGACGAATTTCGGCACCACATAAGAATCACATCCATGTTTTGGCTTATGTTCGCTGCGCCGTCCATGGCGCAGCGTGCCGATTCGTTCCTCCAACGCTTCTGCAGCACTAGCACCTCACTTAAGGTTCACAAAACCACAGCTCGGGAACATGGGATGCATCAGAGAAGTATGGGTGCCCGCAGGACCGGCGCACCTTCGTAGCAGAAGTGTAAAGACTTGAAAAGACATGGATAATCATAGAATTGCCGCCGGACACATCTAGAACAGCATTTGGTGACACACGGTTGCGGGAAGGGGGCTGGCCGGATGGACCGGGCGGCGGGGCTAGGAAAATCTAGGGGACCGGGGCGGCGGTGATTGAAAAAATAAGAAAATATGGGATAATGACAGGGAAGGGTTAAGATTTGACCGAATGTGTCCGATATCTACTTCGAAGAATAGTTCTGACCTTTTTTACAGGAGGGTTACATGGTAAAAGGTTTATATACCGCTTATACCGGAATGGTACAGGAACAGAGACGTTTGGATGTGTTGTCGAATAATCTGGCAAACTCCACGACGGTAGGATATAAGAAGGAAGGCGCAACGTCCGTTGCATTTGCGGATGAGTTGGCATTTCGAATCAAGGATACTTCGGTAGCGAATTTACCGGTGGGTATCGGAGATATTAACTTGGGAGTGAAGGTTGGCGAGTTATATACCGATTATTCTCAGGGAAGTATTCGATTGACGGATGAAGCATCCGATTTGGCGATTACAGGAGATGGATTTTTTGCAATCCAGTATACCGATAAGCAGGGGAATACGTCCATTAAGTATACAAGGAACGGAGAGTTTACCGTAGATAATCAGGGATATTTTCGAACCAGTGATGGGGATTATCTTCTGAATCAGGCGGGAGCAACGAATTCTACCACCGGACAGGGAAGCTGGGTGCGAGTAGATCCGTTGCAGACGTATACCATAGATTCCCAGGGCAACATCTTTCAGAATAACGTGATTGTAGGTCAGGTAGGTGTGATTGATGTAGCCGACTATAATTATTTGGCAAAATATGGAGAGAACCTCTACGATTTGGTAGAGGGAGGAACTTTAGTAGCAAGTGACGCTTCCGTGGAGCAAGGATGCTTAGAAGCCTCAAACGTTAATGTAGTAGACGAAATGGTTTCCATGATTACCATCCAGAGAGCTTACGAAGCGGGTCAGAAGATGATTCAAACCGAGGATAGCACTCTTGAGATGGCAGTTAGTCAGGTTGGCCGTGTATAAGAGAGAGGAGCATTCTTATGGTTAGATCTTTATGGACCGCAGCAAGCGGCATGAGAGCAGAGCAGGTTAGTATGGATACCTTGTCCAATAACATTGCCAATGTAAATACCACCGGCTATAAAGCCAAGGATACACAGTTCAAGTCTCTCTTATATCAGACCTTACAGACCGAGACCACTACAGCCAACGGCGATCCGAAGCCAACAGAGGCGCAGGTGGGTCTTGGTACGCGTGTTGCATCCTTGAAGACAAATTTTGCTACCGGTGCTCAGCTTGCCAGCAATAATAAGATGGCATTGTTCATCTCCAATACGGCGACTGCAAGCTTTTTTGCAGTGACCGGACAGGATGGCAATACTTACTATACCCGTGATGGTAACCTGGGATGGACCCTGGATAACAATGGCCAGAGAATTCTGACCAACTCCAGTGGTAATCCAATTATGTCCACCACAAATCAGAGAATTGTATTACCGAATGGCGTAGGTGCGGATTCCGTAACGGTTGGTACGGATGGAGCGGTTGCGTATCGTAATGCAGAAGGTGTTACCATTCCAACGGGACAGACCATCGGATTGTTCCAGTTTGCAAACCCGGTAGGCCTTTCGAATGTATCCAATAACCTCTATGAAGCAACGGATGCATCCGGAGCGGCAATCAATGAGGCGACCACCAATCTTGCAGTGACCCGAAGCTCCATCGCTCAGGGATACTTGGAAGGCAGTAACGTAAACATTGCAGATGAGATGGTTACTATGATTATTACCCAGCGTGCCTACGAGTTGAACTCCAAGGCAATCACCACTTCCGATAGTATGTTGGATAC
>JAILOI010000035.1 GCA_024690885.1 Lachnospiraceae bacterium | reverse complement strand
TTTGAGTTGATTAAACTGGTTATCATCAATATATTTTCGCTCGATATACAACCCGTAGCTATCACTAATAATATTTTCTTCGATAAAGAGTTTGTGGATTTTTTTGTATGGGCACTTTTTTTGCTTTGGTGAATTGTTTATGATTTTATAATAGTAATCTTCACAAAACAAATACTCAATAGTTATTCCTTTGGATTCATCTAGTGAAACATGATGCTTATGGTGAATAATAAAAGAAGCAACTGAGGAATAGCCTTTAAAAAAATGATTCACATAAAGGAATAGGCTAAAGGCAAGTAAAAGAAGAAGATAATAAACAATTGTTTGTGTGTCAATATAATGGAAAGCCATCCAACTAGCAACAAGAATAATTGTAGCTAGACCAACAATAAGGCCAAATAGAAAATCCAGTACGCAAGTGCCCGTAATCCTTGACTTATCGTTATATTCCATTTGTCGAGCAAAAAAATCAATACTAACTAATAATCGAATTCGCATAATCGTTGAACCTATAATATGAGGGAGCTGTTAGCTCCCTCTCTTTTTGCTACAGGACGAGTAGAAAGCTTAACCCCTTTTTTATCAATGTAAATAATATAAAGCATAATCCAATAATTAGCAAATCTCTAACAATGATTTGAGCGTTTGATGTGGTAAGGCCCCCGAGTGCATCGAAAAATTCATCTGCGTATGCTTTGCCCTTTTGCTTAATTAGGTACTCTTTATAATTATAATACTCCTGAACCTCGTCGGTTGTCATTTGATCACGAATAACAATTTTGATGGCGACCTCCGTATAGTTGTTTAGCCCTTCGTCTTGAGAAGCATCTTTATCCATGCCGCCTTCTATTTGGAATGCATATATAAGTGCCTTGTTGGTTGCTGCGTTATACTTACCGTCGCATGGGATTAGGTCAAACAGATTGCTATATTCACGATTCAGTGTTTGCTGTATTTTGCGAATCATACTATCGCCACCTGCAACTAATACCAATGCATCGGAAGATAAAATCTGTTTAAACACCTTCGCAGACACCTCGTTAGATAATGAACTCGCGGAGAATCCCGCATCCGTTTGCACTTTCTTTACTGCCTTTAGTGTTTCATCCCCGAAGTAGCCTGAAACGGCAGTTGGATTATAACCTTTACAGAATAAAGCGTGCTGCAATATGCGAACTAAGTTCTTGCCGGAGTCTGTATCTCCATATTTGATTTTGTGCTTGTTGTATGCAGCTGCAGTCGCATCACCAAAGTATCCGGTTGGGCTTGCGATTCCAAGTTCAATTTGAAGCGCCACAACCAAGCCATTGCTGTGTTTCTTTTACTCTTTCATCCATAGTTTTGTCCTCCTTTGTGAGTAAAAAAAGATTTTATACAGAAATTATAGATCTGTTGCATTTGATTGTGATTGAACCTGTAGTTCACAAGATTTGGCAAGGTGGAATGGATGGCTTGAATTAAAGGAAAACATGATTGTTTTTTGCGGGAATATGATATGATATCCTCATGGAAAAATTAAACGGATATATCGAACATATCATATATAAGAACGAGGAGAACTCCTATGCGGTACTCGTTGTGGTGCCGGAGGGGCTGCTTCCGGAGGAAGTAGAAGAGGCCCTGGAGGATTCCAGTGCCATTACCTGTGTGGGCATCTTCCCGGGAATTACCGAGGGCGTGAATGTAGAGATGGAAGGGGAATATACCAACCATGTAAACTACGGCATGCAGTTTAAGATGAGCCGCTTTCAGACGGTGGCGCCCAAGGGCGTCGAGGAAATCAAGCGTTATCTGGGAAGCGGAGCCATCAAGGGGATTGGACCGGCGTTGGCCATCCGCATCGTCAAGAAGTTCAAGGCGGATACGTTTCGGGTGATGGAAGAAGAACCGGAGCGCTTAGCAGAGGTCAAGGGCATCAGTGAACGTATGGCCATGGATATTGCAGACCAGATGGTGGAGAAGCGTGATCTCCGTGAAGCTATGATGTTTCTGGCACAGTACGGAATCAACAACAATCTGTCGGTGAAAATCTACCAGGAATATGGACCCGACCTCTATAAGGTTGTGGAAGAGAACCCCTACAAGATGGCGGAAGATATCCGCGGTATCGGATTTAAGATTGCAGATGAGATTGCCTCAAGGATTGGTATTCGCACCGACTCGGAATTCCGCGTGCGAAGCGGATTGCTCTATGTTTTATTACAGGCCACCCAGAACGGACATACCTATCTGCCCAAGGATGAACTGCTGACAGAGGCGTATGAGCTTCTGCGGGTAGAACCGGAATATTTGGAAGCGAATCTAATGAATATGGCCATCGATAAGAAGGTGGTGATTAAGGGGGAAGCTGTTTACGCATATAGCTTTTACCATATGGAATCTGCGACGGCCCAGCTTCTGACTCAGTTGGATGCTGACTACGATGCACCGGATCTTATGGTGGATGGGGTGATTGCGTCCATTGAGAAGGAAGAAGATATGACCCTGGATGAGCGCCAGAAGGAAGCGGTACATGGTGCGGTGGCACATGGCGTATTTGTGCTGACCGGTGGACCGGGTACCGGTAAAACCACCACCATTCGCGCCATCATTAAGTACTTCGAGCGGGAAGGCAAGGATATTTTCCTGGCAGCCCCAACCGGACGTGCGGCGAAGCGAATGAGTGAGGCGACCGGATATGAAGCCCGCACCATTCACCGTATGTTAGAGGTCAATGGTAAAGTGGGAGAAGATAGCGAGGATGCCAGTGAAGAGGTCTCCTTTTTCCAGCGCAACGAACAGAATCCATTGGAGACGGATGTCATCATCATTGACGAGGTTTCCATGGTGGATATTACCTTGATGTACGCCCTGCTTCGGGCAATTCCGGGAGGAACCCGACTGATCTTAGTGGGAGATATCAATCAGTTGCCAAGCGTAGGTCCCGGCAATGTGTTGCGGGATATTATTGAATCCCGGGTCTTCTCGGTGGTGCGCTTGGAGAAAATCTTCCGGCAGGCAACCCAGAGTGACATCGTGGTCAATGCCCACAAGATTCAGCGGGGGGAAGCAGTTACGATTGACAACAAGAGCAAGGACTTTTTCTTCATGCAGCGACCGGATGCGGACCATATTATTTCCGTTGTAATTAAGTTGGTGCAAGAGAACATGCCCAAGTATGTTCACGCATCCCCCAACGATATCCAGGTGTTGACACCGACGCGCAAGGGATTGCTGGGCGTGGAACGCCTCAACAAGATTTTACAGCAGTATTTGAATCCCCCTGCTGATGGCAAAGCGGAGCGAGAATTTGGCGAGCGAATCTTCCGAGAGGGAGACAAGGTCATGCAGATCAAGAATAACTATCAGATTGAGTGGGAGATTCAGGGCAAGTACAAGATTCCGGTGGACAAGGGGTGCGGTGTCTTCAATGGAGATATGGGAATTGTACGTGAGATGAATGATTACACCAGCTCCATGTGGGTGGAATATGACGAAGGCAAGATGGTGGAATACCCCTACAAGCAGGTGGACGAATTGGAACATGCATATGCCATCACCATCCATAAATCCCAGGGTAGTGAATACCCGGCAGTGGTGATTCCGTTGCTTCCGGGGCCACAGATGCTGATGAATCGAAACTTGATTTATACAGCCATCACCCGTGCCAAGCAGTGTTGTGTCATGGTGGGGGATTTGGCAGTGTTTGAGCATATGGTACGAAATACCAACCAGGCCAGGCGCTATTCCGGCTTATGCGAGCGCTTGAACCCAACGATATAATGTGGAAAAGAAAAGGATAACTCCGATGGAGTTATCCTTTTGATTTTATTCTGTTGTATTTACAACACGATTGGTGTTGGTGCCCGGCACATAAGTCTCTAAGTATTCAGTGAACTCGGAGAATGATTTCGGGAAACTCATTTCAAATTCTTCAGCAACATCCGCGTTGTAGAGCTTAACAAAATCGGAAGCGTCCGGAAGACCGACCTTGATTTCTGCCGGATCCTCGCCGTTCACAAGAATGCGGTAGGCCTGCTTTCCGGCGCGATAACCCATGTCATATGGATCACTGTAGAAGTTTACCAGGGTGTAAGCGCCGATTTCGGTATCGCCACTGACGGTGGAAACTCCATAGGAGTGAGCCAACTCGGTAATCTCTGCAATGTCTTCGGAGAGAGAACTTCCGGCAGAGAAATAGAAGGCGCTACATTCGGAAGCTGCTTGCTTCAAAATCTCTTCCGTGGTATTTCCGTTCTCATAGCTGATGACGTTATTGGAATTATCCGTAACCAATTGAGCGGTAAGGGAGTCCTCGGTGAGTTCCTCTCGCTGTTCCAATAAGAAATCAATCTGTTCTTCCGTGAAGGAAGGGAATGCTTCCTTCAACGTATCTTCATCACAATCCTCCTTGGATAGAGCCTTGAGAATGTCCTTCGCAATGTTACGGAAGGAAGCTTCCTTGTATATGGCCCACTCCTCTGAGACTTTGGCGGTACGAACGCTGTCATGGGACAATAATCCGGAGATGATACTGGTTTGACCGATGGATGTAATGTTGGTATTGGTGCCTTCCTTGCCGGAGGCCTTGACCACATCCATCGGAGTGATGACGGTATCTCCACGGACCGGAGTTTTGTCTACTTCCTCGGTATCGGCATCCTCCTCTTCAGAAGTGGTAGATGCCTGGGAGTCTTCGGAGTCATCCGCAGTCTCTTCTACCGGTGTACTACTCAGATGAACTTCGTATTCCTTCCAAGGAATACCGGCCTGATTCAGATAGCGTTCCAATAATTCGTTCTGGTAGATGGCGTCGGTATCGCCGGGTACATATAACAGGCCAACCGCATCTAAGGTTGGTGTTGCTTCAATTAAGAGAGACAACTGTTCGGCAATCGCCGGAAATGCAGTAATTCCGGTAACATTACGACCGGTATGTCGATCCCAGGAACCGGAACTGATAATATGCAGCGTCGTCTGGAAATCATAGATGCCGGTAGCGACGATTGGAGTTTCCATCGTTGCAATGGATGAGGAAACCAAAGCGTTCTTGCCGTTGGCATAAATTAAATCCACATCCTTGGACAAGAAGTTCTGGCAGATACTCTCGCCGTTGTTCTCCTCATTGATGGTAGCGGAGATGACCTTCAAGTGGTCTTCTCCGATGGTATCGGAGAGGGCATCCAGAAAGCCTTGCTGCATGGTATTGTAATATGTATTGTCTCCCGATGAGATGACGCCCACACGATAGGTGGTAGTGTCCTCTTCCGGTAGCGGTTCAAACGAAGATGTTTTGGAATCGGACTTGCCGCAGGCAACCAGGCCAAAGCCAAGGCTTGCTGCCAATCCCAAAGCGAGGAACCGCGATGTAATTTTCTTCATATAAAAAATTCCTCCATGACTATAAAACCAGTCAAACTAGATTTTAACGACCATGTCTGGAGAAGTCAACCAACCCCCGCGTGTGAAAAAGATGAAATTTCTATAAATTATGTGGGCTTTTTTGGCAAAAAATTTTAGAAAAAAGTAAGATTTTCCGGTGGGATCACCGGTGCCGCCTTGCTATAATGAGGGCTATGAAAACGAAAGAAATCACACGGATGCTCTCCGATGTTCTCTTCCCGCCACGCTGTGTCGGATGTGACGAGGTTCTGGCATTATCTCATCGCAAGCTGGGCTTTTGCCCCTATTGTCATCCTCGGATTCATCCCGTCAAGGAACCCCTATGTAAAAAGTGCGGCAAACCCCTGTTGTCCCAGGAGGCGGAGTATTGTTATGACTGCCGTGACAAGCAGCATCACTACCTGCAAGGACGCGGGGTCTATCTCTACGATGGCCCTATGAAGAAAGCCATGTATCGACTGAAATACTCCAACCGTCGGGCATACGCCCGGGTGATTGCACGGGATGCCATGCGTTTTCATGGCGCGTGGCTGCGGGGGATAAGGCCGGAAGCCATTGTACCGGTTCCCGTGCATCCCAATAAGATGCGGTTGCGTGGATACAATCAGGCCGAGGTGTTGGCCAAAGCGTTAGGGCAGGAAATGAATCTTCCGGTGGTAAACCTTGTACAGCGTGTTGCAGACACGTTGCCGCAGAAGGAAATGAGCGCAGAAAAGCGGGCAAAAAACTTGAAAAACGCTTTTAAAGTGGCGAAAAATGGTGTAAAATTTAAGAGAATTCTGATTATTGATGATATCTATACGACCGGGGCGACCGTGGATGCGATAACAGATGTTTTAAACGATTGGGGGATCGAGGAAGTCTATTGCCTGTATGGTTGCATCGGACATGGGTATTAAAGGAGGTATTGACTTATGGAGGTTAGAAGCTGTAGGACCTGCAAGCGTTTGTTCAATTATGTGAGTGGACCGCCAATTTGTCCGGCCTGTAAAGAAGAATTAGAGAAGAAGTTTTACGAGGTGAAGGAATACATCCGAGAAAACCCGAGACAAGGTATCAAGCAGATTGCAGAAGCAACCGGAACCACAACGCAGCAGTTGCAGCAGTGGGTTAGGGAGGAACGGTTGGAGTTCTCTGAGGATTCGGATGTGATGTTGAACTGCGAGAATTGTGGAGCACCGATTCGCACCGGACGTTTTTGCGAGAAGTGCAAGAATACTATGGCCAGCAATATGGCTGCATTGTATGAGCACAAACCGGAACCGAAGCCTGAGAAGAAATCAAAAGACGGAAACCATATGCGTTTCCAGAGATAATAAAATGTGTAAGGGGATCACAGGCAAACTTGCAGGTTGATCCTCTTTTTTTACCGGAGGAAAACATGAAGAACAAAAGAATCGTAATTGCATTGGGACATAACGCATTGGGAACCACACTGCCGGAGCAGCAGGAAGCGGCGAAGCGTACCGCACAGGCGGTTGCAGAATTTGTGGCCCAGGACTACCAGGTAGTGGTTACACACAGCAACGGACCGCAGGTTGGTATGATTCATACGGCCATGGCAGAGTTCTGCCGGATTTATCCGGAATATACGGCAACACCGATGAGCGTTTGCTCTGCAATGAGTCAGGGTTACATCGGTTACGATTTGCAGTCTGCATTGCGCAGTGAGTTAATCAGCCGTGGATTGGTCAAAAGTGTTGCAACCATCTTGACTCAGGTAACCGTAGACCCATACGATGAAGCGTTCTATAAGCCAACCAAGGTGATTGGACGTGTCATGTCCAAGGAAGAAGCGGATGCAGAAGAGAAGAAGGGCAACCACGTGGTAGAGGTGGAAGGCGGATATCGTCGAATTGTTGCAACACCGAAGCCGATGGATATTGTGGAACTCGATAGCATTACTGCATTATTGGATGCAGGTCAGGTGGTGATTGCTTGCGGAGGTGGCGGAATTCCGGTACTTTCCCAGGACCACAAGCTCAAGGGCGCATCTGCCGTCATCGAGAAAGATACGGCGGCAGGCCGTATGGCAGAGTTAATTGATGCAGATATGTTAATTATCTTGACGGGCACACAGAAAGTGTGCTTGAATTATAAGACCGCGGAAGAACAGCCGCTTGATTATATGACGGTAGAAGAAGCGAAGAAATACATTGCAGAAGGCCAGTTTGAGGAAGGTACCATGCTTCCGAAGATTCAGGCTGCAGTGGATTACATCGGTGATTCCGCGATTCGTAAAGTGCTGATAACCAAACTGGATCCAAACGGAGCTGCCATTGGCGGAACCGGTGGAACCATGATTGGTAAATAATATTAGTTGTAAGAGGTATATATGGAACAAATTCGTAAAACAAAAATTGTTTGTACTTTGGGACCGTCCAGCGACACTCCGGAAATTATGGAGAAGTTGATGAAGGCCGGCATGAATGTTGCACGTTTTAACTTTTCTCATGGAGATCATGAGGAACAGTTGGGCAAGTTGAAGACCTTGCGTAGTGTACGTGAGAAGTTGAAGCTTCCGGTTGCAGCACTTCTGGATACCAAGGGACCGGAGATCCGTTTGAAGGATTTCGCAGATGGCCCGGTAGAACTGGAAGAGGGACAGACATTTACACTGACGACTCGTGATATTTTGGGAAATCAGAACGAAGTATCAATTACGTATGCAGAGCTTCCGAATGATGTAGCAGCAGGCTCTCATATCTTGATTGATGATGGATTGGTAGAACTTCAGGTACAGGAAATCAAGGATGGTACCGATATTGTCTGCGTAGTCAATAATGGTGGTCGTGTCTCGAACAAGAAGGGCGTCAACGTTCCGAATGTAGAGCTGTCCATGGACTACATCAGCCCGAAGGACTACAAGGATATCGTATTTGCAGTACAGGAGGATTTCGATTTCATCGCAGCTTCCTTCGTACGTAAGGCATCCGATATTCAGGAGATCCGTGAAATCTTGAAGCAGTACGGTGGAGAGAAGATTCAGATCATCGCTAAGATTGAGAATAACCAGGGTATCCAGAACATTGACGAGATTATCGAAGCAGCAGACGGAATTATGGTTGCCCGTGGAGACATGGGTGTGGAGATTCCGCTGGAGGATGTTCCGGTAATCCAGAAGATGATTATCAAGAAGACCTATCAGGCCGGTAAGATGGTAATCACTGCAACCCAGATGTTGGACTCCATGATGTCCCATCCGAGACCAACCCGTGCAGAGGCAACCGACGTGGCCAATGCAATTTATGATGGCACCAGCGCAATCATGTTGTCCGGTGAGACTGCCCAGGGTAAGTATCCGGTGGAAGCAGTAGAGACCATGGCACGCATTGCACTTCGTACCGAGCAGGACATCAATTATCTGTCCCGTATGAAGAATCGCAGTGACTTGGATCACTCCAGCATCACCGATGCAATCTCTCACAGTGCATGTACCATGGCGGGAGATTTGAATGCAGCAGCAATCGTTACGGTTACCAAGTCCGGACGTACCGCACATTGTATCTCCAAGTTCCGTCCGGGAAGCCCGATCATCGGTGGTTGTACCTCCGAGAAGGTATTCCGTCAGATGAATCTCTGCTGGGGTGTAACCCCAATCATGGTGCAGGAGATGAGTGATGCAGACGCATTGTTCGCTCATGCAATTGATCGAAGCGAAGAAGAAGGCTTGGTTAAAGAAGGAGATTTAGTGGTATTAACCGCAGGTGTACCGCTTGGAATTTCCGGAACCACCAACTTAATCAAAGCACAGATGGTATAAAATAAGCCCCATCCGAGGAATCCTCGGGTGGGGCTTTCTAAGTATCAGTTTCAATCTATTCGTTGCTTTCTCCAATGCCGTGTGCAAGGCAGTAATCCTTGATGGCATGGAAGGTCTCGGCACTTACGTAGTGCTCAACACGACAAGCATCTTTCAATGCAACGTCTTCCGTCACACCTAATTTCAGAAATAATGCAGACAAAAATTCGTGACGCTCATACATCTCTTCCGCGATGGCTAAGCCTTCCGGAGTAAGAGAGATGTGATTGTGGTCATCGATTTCCACATATCCGTTCTCCTTCAGTTGTTTCATAAATACGGAAACGGTAGCTCTGGCGTAGCCGAAGTAGTTACATACATCCGTAGCGCGGACCACATCCTGTTTCTTGGATAGAATCAAGATGGATTCGAGATAGTCTTGGGCAGATTCCTGCATTTTCATTCTGTGTTCCTCCTTCAAGCGATTGTAGAACCATCGTGTTAAAACACAATTACATTTTATACAATTTGTACAGGTATTTCAAGACGGGAAATGTGGATACACGATTGGGAAACATTGACAATGCAAAAATGTTAGGCTACACTTACATTAGGAAGATTGCACAAGAAAAGTAATAAATTCCACAAGCGGGGAAAATAAAAAACAAAAATAAAACAAATCAATTGACAAGTCTGCAAGGTGGTGCTAACATTTCTTTGGTTAGGGATGCCTAGCAGTTTTCAATCATGAATGAAAATAAGGAGGCGGATGTAGTGATGCCGTTGACGTTTAGTAATCCCGGAGATAAGCAAGTAATTGTGAAAATCGGCGGGAATGAGAAAACCCGGAAGTTTCTCGAGAATTTGGGATTCGTCCAGGGCCAGGAAATTAGTGTTGTATCATCACTGAATGGAAATCTCATCGTAAATGTGAAGGATTCGAGAGTCGCTGTTGATCAGGCGATGGCTTCAAAGATTTATGTATAGTGATGTTTGCGCAAGTTGTATGAAGGGAGTAAGCACAATGGAAAGAACTTTGCACGATGCAAAAATTGGTGAGACCGTTACTGTGAAGGCAATTCGCGGTGAGGGTGCAGTCAAGAGAAGAATTATGGATATGGGAATCACCAAGAACGTGGAGATTTATATCCGTAAGGTTGCACCACTTGGTGATCCGGTGGAAATTACCGTTCGTGGATATGAGTTATCTATCCGTAAAGAAGATGCCAAGATGGTAGAGATTGCATAAGGTGAGAAAGTACTAATAAGGAGGAAATACAGTGAGTATTCGTATTGCATTAGCAGGAAACCCAAACTGTGGTAAAACCACATTGTTTAATGCGCTGACCGGATCCAACCAGTATGTTGGTAACTGGCCTGGCGTTACCGTAGAGAAGAAGACCGGTAAGTTAAAGACCGATAAGGATGTAGATATCGTGGATCTTCCGGGTATCTATTCCCTTTCTCCATATACATTAGAAGAAGTGGTAGCTAGAAATTATCTGATCGATGAGAAGCCGGATGCAATCCTTAATATCATCGACGGAACCAACGTAGAGCGTAACTTGTATCTGACCACACAGTTGGTGGAGTTATCCATTCCGGTTGTTGTAGCAGTTAACATGATGGATGTGGTAACCAAGAATGGTGACAAGATTCATGCAGAGAAGTTAAGCGAAGCACTTGGTGTTCCGGTCATCCCGATTTCCGCTCTGAAGGGAACCGGTATTACAGAAGCAGCAGAGAAGGCAGTAGAAATCGCAAAGGCCGGTAAGGTTACCATTCCAAAGCATCAGTTTAGTGGTGCCGTTGAGCATGCAATTGCGCATATTGAAGAAGTATGCTTACACGCAATGGAAGAGCGTTATCAGAGATGGTACGCAATCAAGTTGTTTGAGCGTGATGACAAGATTCAGGCGAAGTTGAACTTAAGCCAGGATATGATTGATCATATCGAGAAGGACATCGTTTCCTGCGAGCAGGAGATGGATGACGACGCTGAGAGTATCATCACCGCAGAGCGTTACACCTATATCGGTACCATCATTCAGGAAGCAGTCACCAAGCAGAAGCGTGAGATGACCACTTCCGACAAGATTGACCGTATCGTAACAAACCGTTGGTTGGCACTTCCAATCTTCGCGTTGGTTATGTTTATTGTATATTACGTATCCGTTACAACCGTAGGAACCTGGGCTACAGACTGGGCCAACGATCAGTTACTCGGTGATGACGGATGGAACTTCCTTGGAATTGAAGGCTTATTCATTCCCGGTTTGCACGGAGCAGTTGGAAGCTTGTTAGAGACCATCGGTTGTGCAGACTGGTTGGCAGGCTTAATCAATGACGGTATTGTTGCCGGTGTTGGTGCAGTTCTTGGATTCGTTCCACAGATTTTGATTTTGTTTATTTTCCTGGCGTTCTTAGAAGGCTGTGGATATATGGCACGTGTTGCTTTCATTATGGACCGTATCTTCCGTAAGTTCGGATTGTCCGGTAAGTCTTTCATCCCGATGATGATTGGTTCCGGATGTGGTATCCCTGGTGTTATGGCAAGCCGTACCATTGAGAATGAGCGTGATCGTCGTATGACCATCATGACCACCACATTTATTCCTTGTGGAGCAAAGCTTCCAATCATCGCATTGGTAGCCGGTGCATTCTTCGATAACTCCGGACTGATTGCAGTATCCTCTTACTTCGTAGGTGTAGCAGCCATCATCTGCTCCGGTATCATATTGAAGAAGACCAAGATGTTTGCCGGTGATCCGGCTCCATTCGTTATGGAGTTGCCGGCATATCACTTGCCAACCGTTGGTAGTGTACTTCGTTCCATGTGGGAACGTGGATGGTCCTTCATCAAGAAGGCAGGAACTGTTATCTTACTTTCTACTATCGTATTGTGGTTCTTAATGAGCTTCGGATGGGTAGACGGACAGTTTCGAATGTTAGAGGCAGTAGAAATTGAGTCCTCTATTCTGGCTAAGATTGGTTTCGCTTTGGCAGTCATCTTCAAGCCTTTGGGATTCGGTACCTGGCAGTTATCTGTTGCAGCAATCACCGGATTGATTGCAAAAGAGAACGTAATCGCAACCATCGGTATGACCTATGGTTTGGAAGAAGTAGCAGAAGACGGTGCAGATTACTGGGCAAGCTTAGCAGCTTCCATTACAGCAATCGGCGGATATTCCTACTTGGTATTCAACCTCTTGTGTGCACCATGTTTCGCAGCAATGGGTGCCATCAAGCGTGAGATGAACAACGCAAAGTGGTTCTGGTTTGCAATTGGATATCAGTGCATCTTAGCATACGTGGTTTCCCTGTGCATCTTCCAGATTGGTGGATTGTTCACCGGTGCAGTAGGCTTTGGCGTAGGAACCATCGTTGCAATTGCATTCCTGGTATGCTTTATCTACTTGTTATTCCGCAAGGGAACAGAAGAAGCCAAGGAAGTACAGATTGGCTAATTGGAGTATAGACATATGGTAGAGACGATTTTGAAAATTGATGGAATGATGTGCGGCATGTGTGAAGCCCATGTCAATGATGTTATCCGCAGGGATTTCACCATCAAGAAGGTAACATCTTCCCACACCAAGGGCACTTGCACAATTCTAAGCGAGGAAGCATTGGATGAGGAGAAGCTGCATACCGCAATTGAAGCAACCGGTTACCGGGTGCTGGAAGTATCCGCTCATCCATATGAAAAAAGGGGAATCTTCTCATTTATTAAGAAGTAAGAACCCAACCGAAAGGAAGTGATTGTTATGGGTACAGTAGTAGTATTAGTAATTCTCGTGGCAGTCGTAAGTGGCATCATTTATAAAATGTATCGGGACAAAAAGTCCGGTAAAACCAGTTGCGGTGGTGACTGTGGTCACTGTGGCGGCGGATGCCATTAATTGAATCGCGTTTTTGGACCCTCATCCCATGGATGGGGGTCTTTTTCTATTGAAAAAGCATGGGATAGGGTATAATGGGAAAGGAAATAGAATGATTGGAGAAATGACATGAAGTTTTCAATGATATGCCCGTCTTACGGCGTAGAAAAATATATAGGAAATGCACTGCAGGATATTATTGCGCAGTCTTATACGGACTGGGAATGTATCGTGGTGGAAGATTGTTCTCCGGATCAAACGGCAGAGCTTGCAGAGGAGATTGCTGCGGGTGAACCACGTATTCAGGTGGTAAGACAACCGGAGAATAAGGGCGTATCCGAGGCAAGAAACCGAGGTCTTGAGATGGCACAGGGCGAGTATGTGCTGTTTTTGGATCCGGATGATCGCTATGAGAAGAATTTGTTGCAGCAGGTAGCAGATGCGTT
This sequence comes from Lachnospiraceae bacterium, assembly GCA_024690885.1. Lineage (GTDB taxonomy): Bacteria > Bacillota > Clostridia > Lachnospirales > Lachnospiraceae > XBD2001. The sequence goes on along the minus strand of JAILOI010000035.1, from coordinate 29,427 downwards.
GGAAAAACAACAAACGGATATTGTGATATATGGTCATTACGAGGATTACTTGTCGGAAGACGGCAAGTTGAACTATCGCAATACCTTCAGCATGCCAAGTCGAGTATATACGGATGCGTCCGAGATTCATCATCTGGTAATGGAATTGGAAGAGAAAACCATGTATGGTTATCCGTGGAACAAGGCGTTTCGCAGGGAATACCTGATGGAGTGTGGTCTTCGTTACCCGGTGATCACTCATGTAGAAGATATCCTCTTTAATATTTCCGTATTCCAAGATGCAGCCAGTGTACAGACGCTTGAGGCACCGCTGTATCATTATATGAACTACGCAGATGCCACCAAGCGATTAACGGCGAAACGCTTGGAGAACTACTTCGAGTTGCAAAAGACGCGCTATCAGGCGTTGATAGATCAGCAAGACTCCTGGGGAAGTACGGATGCCTATGCTGAGGGGGTAGTTGCCAAGGCATATTTCCGCTCGTTCTTTTCTATGTTAGAGCGTGAAGCTCGAGCGGGCACTACAAAGAATGAAGTGCTTTCCAAGGCTAAGAAGGAGCTTGAAACGGACCTTTTCGCTCGCTTGAAAGATGCGATGCCACAAGGTGGGAAAGCATTAAAGTTGTTATATCGGCCAATTATCGACGGGAATATCAAAAAGGCATATCAACGTGCCAAGGAAGTATCCTTTGTACGGACCCATTTTCCTATGATATTTGCCAAGGCAAAACAGGCAAGATAAGAATGTGTGTAAGGCGTCTGCATAAAGCAGGCGCCTTTTTTCTAACACAAATATATAACGGGATTGCGTTATAACACGATTTGCTTATATAACGGAATCGCGATATAATACATTTGGATTAGTTGGAAGGTGGTGTACACCATGAACGAAAAGTTTACAGCAATCATAGCTGAAGAAGGGATATCCTTATATCGCCTGGCAAAAGAAACCGGTATTCCTTATACAACATTGAATGAGCTATATAATGGTAAGAAGGATATTAACAATTGTGCAGCAGAGACGGTGTACAAGTTGAGCGCATACTTAGAGCGCTCATTCGAAGAACTGCTGAATGATGTATGTCTCTTCGACGGCTATAGTGGGAAGTATAAGGGGTACACTTATTTATGGAAGTACGAGGCGAGCAACGTCGTTCTATATATCAAGAAGAACGGAGCCTATGAAGAGATACATCGTGAGAAGTGGATTTATGTTCCTGTTCATCCTAGAAAGCTTCGCGAGATGTTAACAGAGACAATTATCGATGCATATGATCATAAGCAGAAAGTGGAGGAAGAGTTATGTCGTCTTACTATTTAATGCATAAGGATTTGATTTGTGGAACGATGGTAGTGGCGGATGATGATGCGTCTTTGATGGGATATCATGATGCAGGAAATGGCGCTTCTCCATATTTGGGCATGGCAACGGTGGAGAATATGAAGGTTTGGTGGAAGAATCGTGCGATTCCATCAGGGCGTGATCACATCAAAGCGTTGGTTCATCAATTGTCTGTTACTGGTTCGGAAGATTATCTTGCTAAGAATCTTGCATTAAGCGTGACAGATACGTATTGGATTTGTCCGGTTGATGTGCAATTACGCTATGAGGATATTAACTTTTTTTCGCTTAAGGATTATGGTGATGGGCGAATTCCATTTCACCATCTTTCGTCCTATGACCCCAATGCTTCCCTTGGTGGCCAGATGGAAAAATATTGGGATTTGAATGACGAAGTACCGGTATTGGTGAAGGAAGGTTATAAGTACTATGGCCAACAAAGCGTGAATGAGTATCTTGCGACCAAGATTCATGAGGCACAGGATAATGGAATTTTATATACAAGATATACTTGCGAAGACACGGATGATGGAGGTAAGGCATGCAAGTGCAAGGCGTTCACAAGCCCCGACGTGGAATTTGTCAGTGCGTATGAAGTGCTAGGCTCACGGAAGGTTTCAAATGATCAGAGTGGATATGAGGCCTTCATTAATATTTGTGTGGAATGCGGCATTGATAGAGCACAGATACAGGAGTATATGGATTACCAAACGGCAATTGATTTCATTATTAGTAACACGGATGAGCATCTTATGAATTTTGGTGTACTTCGAGATGCGAATACGATGAGATTGCTTGCTCCAGCTCCAATTTTTGATTCCGGAAATAGTATGTTTTTTGCAGACGTGATGAAAAGGCCATTCACAAGAGTGGAACTTCTTGGCAGGGAGATTACTTCCTTTTACAAAACAGAGGAGAAGATGTTGGCACATGTGAGAAATCGAAATGTGGTGAAATTGGATTTGCTTCCTTCGCCGAGAGAGATAAAAGACATCTATTGCTCTTATGGCATGCCTGAGGAACGGGCTGAAGTGATAGCATCTAATTATGAAACTAAGGTGGCAATGTTTCGGGATTTCCAAAAAGGGATGACAATATCGCTTTTTCATGAGAAGAAGGCGAATCTCTAGTTGCGATGCTGAACAGAAAAAACCGCGGAAAAGTGGATAAAACCCCGTGAAATATGTTATAATTCTACGGAATCATATGTAAATTTTCATAAGGGGGTCAATTATGACAGATACAGGATTTTTGATTTTCTTTGGAATCATTATTTTATTGGTTATTATCGTAGCAGTGGTCACTGTCGTCGCAACGGTCGCTAGCTCTGTTGCAAGTATCGTAGAAGATGAGGACGAGGACGAATAAGGTGGCATCTGATATACGGATGATTGTGGCGGCTCATAAGGCCTATGAGATGCCACAGGATAGGATGTATTTGCCGGTGCAGGTAGGTGCTTACGGCAAAGCAGAGATTGAAGGATTTACGAGGGATGATTCCGGGGAGAACATCTCAGCGAAGAATCCAACCTACTGTGAACTAACCGGATTGTATTGGGCATGGAAGAATTTGGATGCGGATGCTGTTGGATTGGCACATTATCGCAGACATTTTTCTATGAGGGGCAGAAGCTACCGGAAGGCGCATGGAGTACTTGCTTCAGTATTAGGTTATGATGAGGCGAAGACGCTGTTGGCCCAATATGATATGGTCGTTCCTAAGAAACGGAAGTATTATATTGAAACACTCTATAGCCACTATGCACATACCTTTGATGCCCGTCACTTGGATGTGACCCGTGAGATTCTGGCAGAGAAGTATCCGGCATATGTGGAGGATGTGGATGCAGTGTATCGCCAGCGTCATGGATACATGTTCAATATGTTCCTCTTGAAGAGGGATGATTTGGACGCGTACTGTAGCTGGCTTTTTGATGTCCTAGGGGAGTTGGAGCAGCGGATTCCAACCGATGGGATGAGTACCTTTGAGGCCCGCTTCTATGGCAGAGTCAGTGAGATTCTATTTAACGTCTGGTTGCGACGCCGATTGGCAGAGGGAGCCACTGTGGTGGAAGTACCGGTGGTATCTACGGAACCGGTGAATTGGGTGAAGAAGGGATTTGCATTTTTGGCCGCAAAATTTGGCGGTGTAAAATACAAGGAAAGTTTCTAATGAAGATTTCAATCATTACGCCGTTCTATGAGGGCAACGAGTATATGCCTTCCTATGCGGCGATGCTGGAGCAAAATGAAATAGCGTTGCAGCAGGCGGGATGCGGGGACACCATGGAAGTGATTCTGGTCAACGACAGCCCCCAGACCGCAGTGAATTTGCCCGGGATTTACAATGGACGTGCCAACTGGAAGGTGGTGAAAAACTCCAGGAACTTAGGCATTCAGGGATCCCGTGTTCACGGATTACAGGAAGCCGGAGGAGATTACATTCTCTTTTTGGATCAGGATGACTGCTTGCGGGAAGATGCACTGGTTCGATTTGCGGAAGCGGCCAAGGAACACCCATACAAGGTGATTGTGGCCAATGCGATTTTAGAACAGGCAGCGAGTGAAGAACTGTGGTATCGCAGTGATTATCACAAGAAGCAGATTGATAATATCAATACCTATCTGGATGTTGGAATCCAGATTATATCCCCGGGACAGTGCCTGATTCCGCGGATGGTGATTCCGGATTACTGGAAGGAGCACATCTGCAAGGAGAACGGTGCGGATGATTATTATCTGTGGCTGCTGATGTTGGAGGCGGGCATTGGATTTACTTATCTGGATATGCCGTTGTATCGACATCACTATACCAGTGTGAATTTATCGGCGGATACCCAGGTAACAGATCGTTCGGTATTTGATTTTATTACCCTCTTACAGGAGTATGAGCAGTTCCCGAAGGAATACATCTATCGCCTGAAGCGGATGATTGTCTACAAGGCAAACTTCCGTCGCGGAAACCTCCTTCAGAAGATTGGAGTATCTCTTCAAAACTTCGATTTGTTCATCAAAAACCTTCGTTTTAAAATGAAGACCAAAACCCGCTATGGGTTTAACAGATAGGATATAGTATGAGTCAGATAGCAATTCTCCTGGCAACCTACAATGGGGAAGCCTATTTACGAGAATTATTGGACTCCCTGGAAAACCAGACTCAGGTGAACTTTCGAGTCTACGTTCACGATGACGGGTCTAGAGATGGGACCAATGAGATTATAGATGAATATCAGCAACGATTTCCGGAGCGCTATGTGCGAGTGGAGGGCCCGACGGGTCTAGGCAGCAAGCGCAGTTTTCTCTACTTGCTGGAGCAGGTAGAGGCGGATGTTTATTTTTTCTGCGATCAGGACGATGTGTGGATGCCAGACAAGGTACAGATGGAAGTGGATACACTGACCGAACTGTCCTTACATGGCGCCTCTCCGCAGGCCGTCTTCTGTGACATGCAGGTGGTGGATGCCAATTGCAAATTGATTGCACCTTCGTTTTTGGATTATATGGGACGAAGTGGAACGCAGTTACGCTATACGCAGATTTTAATCGACAATCCGGCAGCAGGTTGCTCCATGGCATTTAATCGCGCGTTGCGTGATTGCTGTTTGCCGCTTCCGAATATGGATCACATCGAGATGCATGATGCATGGGTGATGATGATGGCGGCAGTTTACGGAGAGATTGGATTTATTTCCACGCCGTTGGTTGCATACCGGCAGCATGGAGAGAACGTTCTCGGTGCCAAGACGGAGTCGGGTGTTCATAAGATATTACGCAATGTGGATGCGATTTTTACCGGATCTTTTGCCAGAGAGAAGCGGAAGTTTATTGAGATTTCCAGGCGACTGGCAGCAGAGGTATTGACCAGAGACGCACTTCCCCAAGACGTGCGCGAAGTGTTGGAAGGATATCTGGATTTGGAACATCATTCCAGAGGATATCGCATTCGTTTCTGCAGAGAGAATCAAATCAATCGTGCACATCACAGTTTTTGGATGTGGCTTTGGATATAAGAAAGGAAGGAATTTTTCATGAAGGAGTTAGCTAAAACCTACGATCCGAAGGGATTGGAGGAACGCTTATACAAAAAGTGGGAGGACAATGGATATTTCCATGCAGAGGTAGATCGTTCTAAGAAGCCGTTTACCATTGTGATGCCACCGCCAAATATTACCGGACAGTTACATATGGGCCATGCCTTGGATAACACCATGCAGGATATCCTCATTCGGTTTAAGCGTATGCAGGGCTACAATGCATTGTGGCAGCCGGGAACCGACCATGCCGCAATTGCGACCGAGGTGAAGGTCATCAACGCATTGAAGGAACAGGGCATCGACAAGGCAGACCTTGGACGTGACGGATTCCTGGAGAAGTGCTGGGAGTGGCGTAAGGAATACGGCGGACGTATCATCAACCAGCTGAAGAAGATGGGATCCTCCGCCGATTGGGATCGTGAGCGTTTCACCATGGACGAAGGTTGCTCCGATGCAGTTTTGGATGTATTCATTAAGCTCTACGAGAAAGGCTTAATTTACAAGGGCAGCCGTATCGTAAACTGGTGCCCGGTTTGTCAGACCTCCATCTCTGATGCAGAGGTTGAGCATGAGGACCAGGATGGATTTTTCTGGCACATCAATTATCCGGTTGTTGGTGAGGAAGGCCGTTTCGTTGAAATTGCAACCACCCGTCCGGAAACCCTCTTCGGTGATACGGCAGTTGCAGTGAATCCGGAGGATGAGCGTTATGCGGATATCATTGGCAAGACCTTGAAGCTTCCTTGCACCGATCGTGAGATTCCGGTCATCGCAGACAGCTATGTAGACAAGGAGTTCGGAACCGGTTGCGTGAAGATTACACCGGCCCACGACCCTAACGATTTCGAGGTTGGTAAGCGTCATAACTTAGAGGAAATTGTAGTTATCAACGATGATGCAACTATGAACGACAAGGCCGGCAAGTACGCAGGTATGGATCGTTATGAGTGCCGTGAAGCATTGGTGGCAGACTTGAAGGAACAGGGACTTCTGGTGAAGGTGGTTCCACACCAGCACAACGTAGGTACCCACGATCGTTGCCATACTACCGTTGAGCCGATGATTAAGCAGCAGTGGTTCGTCAAGATGGACGAGCTGATCAAGCCGGCAGTGGAAGGCGTGAAGAACGGAGATATCCAGCTTCTTCCGAAGCGTATGGAGAAGACCTACTTCAACTGGACCGACAACATCCGTGACTGGTGTATTTCCCGTCAGTTGTGGTGGGGACATCGTATCCCGGCATACTATTGCGAGGACTGTGGCCATATGGTTGTGGCAAAAGAAGCACCAAGCGTATGTCCGAAGTGTGGCAAAAACCATATGAAGCAGGATGAGGATACCTTGGATACCTGGTTCTCCTCCGCATTGTGGCCATTCTCCACATTGGGCTGGCCAAAGAATACCGAGGATTTGGATTACTTCTATCCGAACGATGTATTGGTTACCGGATATGACATCATCTTCTTCTGGGTTATCCGTATGATTTTCTCCGGATACGAGCAGATGGGCAAGGCGCCATTCCATACCGTATTGTTCCACGGTCTGGTTCGTGACGATCAGGGACGTAAGATGAGTAAGTCTCTGGGCAATGGTATCGATCCATTGGAAGTGATTGATAAGTACGGTGCAGATGCGTTGCGTCTCACTTTGATTACCGGTAATGCACCGGGTAATGATATGCGTTTCTATTGGGAGCGTGTAGAGAATAGCCGTAATTTCGCAAACAAGGTTTGGAATGCATCCCGATTCATTCAGATGAATTTAGAGGGAAGCGACATTACAAAGCCGGCCGATGCAGAGTTAACAGAAGCAGATCGCTGGATTCTCTCCAAGGTCAATCGTCTGGCCAAGGACGTTACCGAGAACATGGACAAGTATGAGCTTGGTATCGCAGTTCAGAAGGTATATGACTTCATCTGGGATGAGTTCTGTGACTGGTACATTGAAATCGTAAAACCACGTATGTACAACAAGGAAGCAGATCCGGTATCTGCCAATGCAGCGCTGTGGACCTTACGTACCGTATTATCCAATGCATTGAAGTTGTTACACCCATATATGCCATTCATCACCGAGGAGATTTACTGTGCACTGCATCCGGAAGAGGAATCCATTATGATTTCCACCTGGCCACAGTTCAAGGAGGAGTGGAACTTCGAGGCAGAAGAGGCAGCGGTTGAGCGTGCCAAGGAATTGGTTCGTGGTATTCGTACCTTACGTACCGATATGGACGTTCCACCAAGCCGTAAGGCAAAGTTGTTTGTCACCGCATCGGATGCAGCAATCCGTGACATCTTCACCAGCATTCAGCCGGTATATCAGGGATTGGCAGGTGCCAGTGAAGTAGTTGTTCAGGAAGGTACCGATGGCATCCCAAGCGATGCAGTATCCGTTGTAATTCCGGATGCCGTACTCTATATTCCTTTGGAAGATTTGGTAGACTTCGAGAAGGAAAAGGAGCGTCTCTCCAAAGAGAAGGCACGTCTTGAGGGTGAGTTGAAGCGTTCCAAGGCAATGCTTTCCAACGAGAAGTTCTTGTCCAAAGCACCGGAAGCCAAGGTTGCTGAGGAGAAAGAGAAACTTGCCAAGTATGAGCAGATGATGGCAGAGGTTGTTGCACGTCTGGACAGTATGAACTAGTTTTAAAATACGTTGGAGATACAACGCTCCGTTGTATTTCCAACAGAATATAGTGAGGGTAAATTATGACAAATCAGGAAATTTTAAGTAAAGTAGATCACACATTGCTGAAGGTAGAATCCACCTGGTCAGATATCAAGCAGATTGTCGATGACGGAATGAAGTATGATACCGCTTCCGTATGTATTCCGGCTTCTTTCGTGAAGCAGGCAGCAGACTATATCAAGGCACAGGGCGGACATCTGAAGGTTTGTACCGTCATCGGTTTTCCCAACGGATATTCGACCACTGCTGCGAAGTGCTTCGAAGCCAATGATGCAGTGAAGAACGGTGCAGAAGAAGTAGATATGGTGATTAACGTAGGCTGGGCTAAGGAAGGTCGCTGGGATGATATTCTGGCAGAAATCAACGCCATCAAGGATTCCTGTGAAGGAAAGCTTCTGAAGGTCATCATCGAGACCTGTCTTCTGACCAAGGATGAAATCGTTGCAATGTGCGACGTGGTAAACAAGTCCAAGGCTGAGTACATCAAGACTTCTACCGGATTCTCCACCAACGGAGCAACCTTTGAAGATGTGGAATTGATGGTAAAGCATATGACCGGAGACAAGATGGTCAAGGCTGCAGGCGGAATCGGAAGTCTGGCAGATGCAGAGAAGTTTATTGAAATCGGTGCAAGCCGTCTGGGAACCAGCCGTGTGGTAAGTGCAGTAAAGGCTGCGGAGTAAGAACTATGAATTACGATCGCGAAGGATTGATTGCAGCAGCAAAAGAGGCCATGATGAAGGCATACGCACCATACTCCAACTTCTATGTGGGAGCAGCGTTTCTGATGGAAGACGGTAGGATCTACACCGGATGCAACATTGAGAATGCATCTTATGGTGCAGCAAATTGCGCCGAGCGTACTGCAATTTTTAAGGCTATCAGCGAAGGCCGCAGAGATTTCAAAGCCCTCGCGTTGTGTGGCGGCCCGAAGGGGGAAGTGGGAATCCCATGTAGCCCGTGTGGTATATGTCGTCAGGTATTACGAGAATTTTGTAAACAGGATATGGAAGTGGTGATTGCACACAAGGATGGATACGAAACTACCACAGTTGCAGAATTGCTTCCCATGAGCTTTTCTTTGGAAGATTGGTAGGGAAAGGAACTTATCATGATCGATTTTGAAGAAGAATTGAAGAAGTACAAACCAAGCATGGAAGTCGGCGAGGCAGAGGACTCCATCCACAACCGTGATTTAACGGATATGGTGGATATCATGAAAGAGATGGTAGCAGAGAATCTGTCTAAGCAGGGAAAGTCACGGTAAAAGGTTATGAATTGCTTCTATTGTCAGAATGAAATCGGGACCCAGGGGACATGCCCCTACTGCGGTGCAGACAACAGTGCATATCACAAGGTTATCTATGCGTCCAATACCTTCTATAACGAGGGCTTGGAGCGTGCCAAAATCCGTGATTTGACCGGTGCTGCAGAGTACCTGAATCAGAGCTTAAAATATAATAAATACAACCTGGATGCCAGAAACCTGTTGGGTCTTGTGTATTTCGAGATGGGTGAGACGGTGCAGGCCTTAAGCGAGTGGGTCATCTCCAAGAACTACTTTCCGGATGAGAACCCGGTGGCGGATCACTATCTGGATGATTTACAGCAGGGCGCCAACCTGTTGGAGAAGTTGAATCAGACCTGTAAGAAGTATAACCAGGCTATCGAGTATGTACGCCAGAAGAGCTACGATTTGGCCAAGATTCAACTGAAGCGTGTGTTGTCCATGCAGCCGAATTTGATTCGTGCTCGTCAGCTGCTTGCCCTACTTCTTATGATGGAAGGTAAGTATGAGGATGCCAAGAAGGAGTTGTCCGAGGCGGCCAAAATCGACATCAAGAATCCGACCACGGTGGCATATCAGCAGGAAGTACGCCGTGTACTGAAGGATAAAAAATCCAAAAAGAAGCGTCGTAGACGCAATGACTCCCTGGATTATATGGATGCAGGAGATGGAACCTATGGAAGGCGTCAGACCTTCATCGAAGCGATGGACAATTCCAAGAGTGGAATCGTCAACATCCTGGTAGGTATTTTTATCGGGGTATTGGTTTGTATGTTCCTGGTGGTGCCATCCGTTCGACAGAGTGCCAACAGCGAAGCGGCCAATGCGCTTGTGGATGCCAATGAGAAGGCGACCAGTACAGCGACGGACGTTGCAGTATTGCAGCGTGAGATTGATGACTTGAATGCGCAGCTGGAGAACTACACCGGCAAGGGTGACCAGAAGGAATCCTATGAGAAGCTGTTGGAAGCAGAGACCGCTTATACAGCCAAGGATTTGGAGAAGGCCAGCGCAGCCATGGAGACGGTGAATCGGGAACTGTTGTCCACCAATGGACAGGCGAAATACGATGAGATTATCGTTGTCACCAATGCATACCTTGCGGATAAGTATTATAAAGACGGCTACCAGGCATTCTATGCCAAGGACTATGCCAAGGCGGTGGAGAACTTTGCCAAGGTGGTCGCATTGGATGAGGCTTATAGTAATGGGGATGCCCTGAGCTATCTGGCACAAAGTTATGCGGCGGTATCGGACAACGAGAATGCCCTGATTTATTACAAGAAGGTGGCAGAAACCTATCCGAATACCCGGAAGGGACGTGCAGCCGAGAAAGCCATTGAGACATTGGAATCCGGTGGAACGCTGGATATTGCCAATAATTCAACTGCAGGAGCTAATCCGACCACAACGACGGAGAATGCGGCGGAAGGAGAGGCCCAGCAGACGGAAGAGGCTCCGGCCGAGGGTGAAGCCACTCCGGCAGAATAAATATTCAAAAGAAGAATCCCCACAGGGCAACAACGCCTTGTGGGGATTTTTTACATGTTTCCAACCAGGACATCTTTGATGACGCCGATGCATTCCCGCAAGGTATTGTTGGGCAGATACAGCGGATGGGATGGTGCTGCAATGCCGCAGACATTGGATAATCCCTGCTTTCGGGCAATCCCCGTGGCACGAAATACATGGAAGTTATTGGTGAGAATGCCCACCGAATAGGATGCTTCCCGGCAGTGTTGTTCTAAAATGGTTTTGCTGAAGCGGATGTTCTCCAGGGTATTGGTGGAAGCTCCTTCTTCGAGAATGCGATCGGGCGCAATGCCGCAGGAAACCAGATATTCCCGCATACCTTCGGCCTCTGATTTGGGCTCATTATAGCCCTGACCGCCGGATACGATACAGATACAGGAGGGGTTCTCTTCCAGATAAGTGACGGCGGTATCCAGACGATCCTTCAGGATGATGCTAGGACCATCCGCGCGAAGCTGTGCGCCTAATACAACTACATAATCCAAATCAGCGGATCCCTCGGCAGAAAATTGGCGGGCGATGAGACCGACGAGAATCCCAAGTAGAAGGAGTCCCAGCAGAACGACGCCCAGACAGCCATAGATTAGGACCCGTGGTAAACGAGCCAGAATTCCTGCATGATGTAGGAAGGCTAGAAGCAGAAGAAAACCGCCGCCGACTTCCCAAACCATCCAGAAAGAGGTACCGGAGTGTGCCATCCAGGCAACACCGCCATAAAGTGCGGCCAGAAGGCCGCCAATGATAAATAAAGTGGTCAAAATCCAGTGCATAATGTGCTCCTTGTGATGCATAATTGTTTTCCTTATTCTAACGTACTACCACAAGTATAGAAACCTTTTTTCACAGAAACAGGGAACGTGTGGTAAAAAGTGCTCGACAAATCATAATATGTGTACTAGAATAGATAGTACAGTAAGGAGAAACGAATGGATACGGTAAGACATGAGCAAACAACGAATAGGAAACCGTCGAAGCGGGTACAGAAATTAAAGCGTAAGATTTTAATTCTCCGCATCGAAGAAGTGATTCTGCTGTTGATCATCGCCGCCTTGGTTTTGACTCGATGTAAAGATGCTTCTGAGCGTACTGCCGGTATGCAGACGTTCTCGGATAAACAGATACAGCAGGAATATGCGTGGCTAGAGGAACATCGTCAGATGTATCCGGAAGGCAAGGTGGAAGCCTCTGCCGGGAATCCTGGGTTGATTCATTTTCTCTATGCCTACGGGAACGAATCCTATGACAAGGATGCAACGCCGGCTTTGACGGCGCGGGAGAAGAAGGCGGATATTCCCCTTCTGATGCAGTGGGATGAGCGCTGGGGATACAACAGCTACGGAGACAATAACATCGGAATTTGTGGATGTGCCCCGACTTGCCTGGCGATGGTGGCAGAAGGCTTAACCAGAGATGGCAATATAACCCCGAGCACCGTAGCCCAATATGCCATGGACAACGGGTTCTATCTCTATGGAACCGGAACCACCTGGACCGTATTTCAATCCTATGCGTCCAGTTGTAATTTGAACTGCACGGACTTGGGCCAGAACCTCACCTCCATTTATGGAGAACTGGAACAGGGACATCCGGTGATTTGCAGTATGGGGCCGGGGACGTTTACCACCGGCGGACACTTTATTGTGTTGAGTGGAATCGAAGATGGGCAAGTGATTGTCAACGATCCCAACAATGTAGAGTTCAGCAGTCGCAGCTGGAATCTCAATGATATTACCAACGAGGTCAAGAATGCGTGGTCCTTCTCTCAAGCATGATTGACGATACAATATAACCTCGCGAAAAGATGCCTGATTCACCCGGGCATCTTTTTTTAATATCTAGTTGACAAATAATATTATACGTCGTATAGTATTATACAGATACAGAAAGGAGATGGTGATGTGACATATCAATTAACGGCACCGCTATTGGATGCTTGTGTATTGGGAATTGTGGCCGGAGAGGATTCTTATGGTTACACATTGACACAGAAAGTTCAGGCGAAGGTAGATATTTCAGAATCTACGCTATACCCGGTGTTACGACGGTTACAGAAGGAGAAGAATTTAGAAACTTACGATCAACCTTATCAGGGACGAAATCGAAGATACTATCGAATAACAGATGAGGGACGAAAACAATTGGAGTTCTATCGAAGGGAATGGAGAGATTATAAGAATCGGATCGATGCGCTGATGGATTTCGAGAGTGAGAGAGAGGGAGAATAACGTGAACCAGAATCAATTTTTAATTGAATTGAAGAAGCGACTGAAGGGAATGCCACAGGTGGAATGTGACCATGCCTTGGAATACTACACGGAGTACTTTTTGGATGCGGGAGTGGATGATACGACGGATGTGATTCCGATGGTCGGAACTCCGGAAGAGGTAGCCGTTCGCATTTGGGATGAATGCGTAGATAAGCAAGTGATGGTACAGAAGGAATCCGGTGGTGTGAAGAACACAGCCAAGACTCTGTGGCTGATCATCTTGGGGATTTTTGCGGCACCCGTTGCAGTGCCGATTGCCATTACGGTTGCTATCCTAATATTTACCTTAATATTCGTATTTTTTGTCGTGCTTGCAGCTATTGCATTCAGCGGAATTGCGATTGTTGTGGCAGGCGTGATGTCGATCCCGGGAATCTTCTGGGCCCAGGGAATCGGACAGGTATTCGTCTTGATTGGAATGACGTTGGTATCCATTGCGTTAGGCGTTATCATATTCGGCGCGGTCTACGAACTTGGCGAGTGGGTAATTACAAAGCTGGCAGCTGCATGGCAGAATAGACGGAGAAGAAAGGAAGGAAGAGCAGAATGAATTTAACAGTTAGAAAGAAGATTGCTATTATTGCTGCCGCAGTGCTGGCATTGGGTATTATTGTAGTGGGTGTTGGTGTGTTCCTAGGTGGTTCCTTATCCTATGGAATTGATTATCAGCGCCATAACCTCTCCACCAATCGAGATGTGATGGATGAAACCATGGAGGTAGAGAGCTTCAAAAACATGGATATCCAGTTGAGTGCAGCTGATTTACAGGTAGTATACGGAGACTCCTATGAAGTACATTATGTGTTACCGGAGCGTTTGGTCCCTGCAGTGAAGGTGGAGGGTGATACCCTTCGCATCACCAGTCCTTCCAATATTGATTGGAATGTAGGATTGCAGTTGTTTGAAGATGTAGACTACGGGGTTGTAATCACGGTTCCGGAGGGAACCAAACTTGGGGATGTGAAGCTGAACATAGATGCCGGAGATACGACGGTGAACGACATTTCAGCAGAAAGCCTTACCGTTGATACGGATGCCGGAGATGTGAACGTAGAGAAGACGACGACAACCACACTTCATGCCGACACCAATGCCGGGGATGTGGAATTTACGGCAGTCACTTCCGACCGGGTGGAGGCGAAATCCGATGCCGGTGAGATTAAGGTGGAACGTCTGGATGCGAAGGACATCCGCCTGGAGTCCAATGCCGGGGATATTACCGGAACAGTGGTTGGAGAGAAAGAAGATTACGCCGGAGAAGCGGAAGCTGACGTTGGAGATGTCACCATAGATGGTGCAGATGAAGGTCGCAAATGCCACTTTGGTAAGAAGGCAGAGAGAGAACTTCATATCGACGTAAGTGTCGGAGATGCAGAGATAGAATTTATCGGGAAATAATAGGAATGGGAGCCCACTGTGAAAGCAGTGGGCTTTTTGTTAAAAGTAACAAAATTATAGAGGACAAACCTTGCGTAATTCACAAAAAGAAAAAAGACAAAGAAAAAGAATTGACAGCTTAGTGGGAAAGTTCTAAAGTAAAACTATGCAAACGGTTGCATGAATGCAGCCGATTTTTTTAAAAGTTTAATGCAAACGGTTGCACGGAGGGAATATGGCATACACAATAAAAGACATTGCGAAAAAGGTGGGAGTATCCCCATCGACGGTCTCTCGCGTAATAAACGGGACAGCAACAATTTCAGATGAGACGACACAAAAGATTCGTGCAGCTATGGAAGAACTGAATTATCATCCAAACAGCATGGCTAGAAGTTTCGCGACAGGATTAACCAAGACGATTGCCTTGGTAATCGACGCGGATAACGAAAAGAATTTTGCAAACAGTTTCTTTAATCGGAGTGTATTTGCAATTGAGAAACAAGCGCAAGAAGAAGGATTTAATTTGTTAATTGCCAACGGAAATAAATCAGTAGGCGTATCTGCAAGTCAGCTTGTATATGAAAAAAAGGTGGATGGGTTAATTATCCCGCCGAACTGCATGAATAAGGAATTAGAAAATCTTGTAAAAAAAGATGAATTCCCATGTGTGCTGTTGGGGAAACCGGCAAAAGGGAAAAAAACATTTTCTTGGGTGGATATTGATAATTGCGGTGGAAGTAAATTGGCAATCCGGCATCTGCTAAACCAAGGGTATAGGAGGCCGGTTTTATTCGTTGAGAATGAAGAAACCGTATTTGACAGTGAACGTGCGTTTGGCTATCGGGAGGTACTTGCGGGGAAATGCCAAATTATTGTTCATATGGATGAAGAGGCAAATCTGTGGGAAAAGTTGTTTGCACTATATACGAAGGAAAAGATGGATTCTGCAATCTGTTCGAACAATGAAATTGCGTTTCGTGTTAGCAGAGAACTAAAACAACATGGATTTGCGCTGCCTGACGATTTTGGAATGGTAACCTTTGATAACTATCCGTTAGCAGAGTATATGGAGCCGCCACTTTCCGTTATTGATGTCGATACCTACACTTTGGGAATGGTTGCAACGAAGCAATTGATTGCGATGATACAAAATAAAAAGGCAAAGAATGCATGTGAAATAATACCAACAAAACTAATAGAAAGGGAATCAACAAGAAAGAGGAAAGAATAATGATACAACAGGGAATACGCCATACCGGGACTTTTCCGGATATATATGCACGATCTAGGAAGGAGCTAGTAGTTTCGCTGCGTGTGGCAAAAAAAGAGGTAGTGGAGTGTGAACTGCTATATTTTTCTAGGGATCGAAAAGAAGAGGTACATACGATACCAATGAAATTTCGATATAGAGACGCACTGTATGATTACTATATTTGCAGCATTAAGCTTTCGAAAGTGGCCAGATATCAAAAATATTATTTTTTGATACAGGGAAATGATGGAAGTGTTTTGTATTTAACCGCAACGGGAATGTATGAAAAACAACCCACGAAGGGGTTTTTTGAATATCTCTATGTGAACGAAACGGACGTCATAGAGGTGCCGTATTGGGCGCGGGGAACGCTCTATTATCAAATATTTCCGGAGCGATTTGCCGGGGATGCCGGAAAGCAAGAAGGGTTTGAACCTTGGGGAACAATGCCTACAAGGGAAAACTATATGGGAGGAAACATAAGGGGGATTACACAACATCTGGAGCACTTACACCGGTTGGGAGTAGAGTGCATCTATTTAAATCCCATTTTTGAAGCAAAATTTAATCATAAGTACGCAACGACTGACTATAAGAAGATAGATCCACTGTTTGGAACAGAGAAGGATTTTAAGGAGCTGATATCGAAGGCACACAGTTTCAACATAAAAGTTTTGTTGGACGGAGTGTTCAATCATACCGGAACGGATTTTTTTGCCTTCCAAGATATCTTAAGAAACCAAGAAGAATCAGAGTATGTAGATTGGTACTATATAACAAAATTTCCGGTAGAGATATCCCATAAGAATTATGAATGCGTAGGGGCATATAAACATATGCCGAAGCTTCGTAGCGGAAATCCCAAGGTGCGTGATTATATATTAGGCATTATGGAGTATTGGATTGATCATTATCACATAGATGGTTGGCGATTAGACGTTGCAGACGAGGTAGATCCGGAAGTATGGAATGAGGCAAGAGCAAGGTTAAAGGAAAAGAATAAGGACTTGTTGCTTTTGGGAGAAACCTGGGGTGACGGATTGGCATTAATGAATGGAGGCCGGATGGATAGCATCATGAATTATGTGTTCCGTGATGCGACCCTAGAATTCGTGGCAGATGAAAGTATCGATGCAGTTGCCTATAGTGAAAGACTGCAAGCAATGCTGGCACATTATCCGGAAGAGATGAACCAGTGCATGTATCTGGTTTTGGACTCGCATGATACAGAGAGATGTTCGTTCCGATGTAAGGAGAATCGACGAAAACAAAGAGTGGCAATTACGCTACAGATGTTATTTGAAGGAGCTCCTGCGATCTATTATGGAGATGAGATTGGAATGACAGGAGACAATGATCCGGATTGTAGAAGATGTATGTTATGGGATAGATCTATGTGGGACCAGCAATTACTGGAACTTTATTACCGATTAGGGGTTATACGTCATCGATATACATGTGTAAAAACGGGAGAGTTGCTAGTGAATGTGAGTGAAGGGAGGACATTTGGATTCATCAGATATGATGCAAACGGAGAAATAGTTGTGCTTGTAAACTCCGGGGAAAAAGAAATAACAGTAACAGTTCCTGTTTTACAAAAAAAAGATTACTTGGAACTAGAGACAAGTAAAAGTTATGTTGCAGCTGCTTGGGATCATAAGAGTGGATGCAATGGGGATGTTCATCATTATCAGGGACAAATCCAAGTGACAATGGGGGCATACGAAACAAAAATATTAGGAGGAGATAGTTATGAAAAAGAAAAAAATATCGGCAATTGCACTCGCAGCAATGCTTAGTTTGACGGCTTTCGCAGGCTGCGGAGGACAATCACCGAATGTATCTGATTCAACTGCAGGAAGCAGTGATTCAGCTTCAGGAAATGAAACATCTGAAGATGTAACAATTAACTTTTGGCATCATTATAGCGCACAATCAGCAGAAAATGAAACGTTAACTGAGGTTCTCATCCCAAAATTTGAGGAAGAAAATCCGGGAATACACGTAAATGCAGTTTCACATGAGTGGGCAGACCTACATGAAAAAATCCTAATTAGCGCTCAGTCTGAGACCTTGCCGGACGTGGCGCGTCTTGATAGCGCGTGGGTTCCGGAATTTGAGAAAATGGGAATTCTGGTGCCATTAAATGAGGAAATGACCGATTACGCAGATGTTTCATCCGGATTATTGGAAAGTGCAATGACAACCGCAGAAGTAGATGGTAAAAATTATGGCTTGGCGCTTAATACAAATACCAAAATTCTGTATTACAACGTGGAAGCACTGAAAAACGCAGGTATTGAAGTACCAACAACCATGGATGAGTTTGCAGATGCGTGTAAGAAGCTTTCCGGAACAAACGAAGCAGGTCAGCAGGTGTGGGGTTATGATGAGCCTGCGTTATCCGGATGGAATTTATGTCCTTTTATCTGGAGTATGGGTGGCTCAATTACAAATGAAGAGCAGACAAAAGCATCCGGATATATTAATAGTGCTGAGACGGTTGCTGCCATTCAGATGTTTGCAGATTTGTATCAAGACAATGCGATTACCGGATGGAATAGTGGAGATATCCCAATGACAGATGGCTTTGGAACAGGTCGATATGCAATGTTATTGGAAGGTCCTTGGAAAGTTGCAGAAATGAAAGGTGCTTATCCGGATTTTGCATATGAAACGGCTGCAGTACCGGCCGGTAAAGGCGGTTCTATCTCTGTGTTGGGTGGTGAGGATATCTCCATGTTTAATACAGCAAATAAGGACGCAGCATGGAAATTTATGAAGTTTATGACTGGCTCCTATGCACAGGAGGAGATGGCGAAGTGCGGACAAATTCCGTGTAACAAAGAAGCGCTTGAGAGTGATACAGTAAAGAACGCTGATTTTGCGCCATATATTGAGCAGTTGGAGACGGCAAAGTCCCGTCCTACTGTTGCATGCTGGTCAGAAATTGATAGTGCCTTGTCTGAAGCAGTGACGGCAGTTGTAAACGGAGAGAAAACAGCTCAGGATGCAATGGATGAATTAGCAACTGAGGTGGATGCATTATTAGCAGAATAATATAGACAGAGGATTGTTATGAAGTTAAAAGCAAAGGGGAAAATACAAATTGGTGTTTTGTTATTGCCCGGGTTATTGATTTTTGGCCTTTTTACGGTGTATCCAATCGTACGATTGTTCATAATGAGCATGACAAAGTGGGATTTTGGATCGTTTGCGAATCAGGAATTAATCGGATTTGCAAACTATATGGAGGTTTTAACAGATAAAGATTTCCATGTTGTGTTTGGAAATACAATTATATACACGTTAATAACGGTTCCTGGACAAATGATATTAGGATTACTTATTGCGTTACTGATTAATTCATTGTTACGAGGACAAATTCCATTTCGTGTTGCCTACTATCTTCCGGTTATTACATCGTGGGTAATTGCCTCTTTGGTTTTTAAATATGTTTTCAATACAGAAGGTTTGCTGAATTACTTTTTATGTAATGTAATTCATCTTTCGAAGCAAAATATTCACTGGTTGGATACCAGATGGGGCGGAATGGCAGTTGCTATGTTACTTGGAACCTGGAAGGGAATTGGATGGAACATGGTGGTGTTTTTGGCTGCCTTACAGACGGTACCGTTAGAGCTTTATGAGTCGGCAGCACTGGATGGTGCGAATAGTTGGCATAAGTTTTTTGATATTACGATCCCGAGCATTCGAGGAACAATTTTATTTGCATTGGTAATGCTGACAATCGGTGGCTTTAATGTTTACACATCAATTAAGTTAATAACTGATGGTAAGCCGGGACATCAGACGGATGTAGTATTAACGTGGATGTACTATAAGGCATTTAGTGCCGGTAAATTTGGCTATGCAGCAGCATTGTCATTCATAATAGCGATTGTATTGGCGATTTTGGCAGTGATTCAATTTCGGTTGATGGAAAATAAGGAGTAGAACATGAAAAAGAGAACGTTATCACAAATCATTATACTTCTAATCCTTATTGCCGGAGTTGTCGTTGTTGTATTACCAATGATTTACATGGTAAGTACTTCACTGAAACCGAATGGTGCATTATATGAGTATCCACCAAGATTTTTTCCCAAATTAGATGAAATCACATTGGAAAATTATCAATACATTTTAGCGCAGAAGAAGTTTATTCGTAACTTTATCAATAGTTTGTTCGTATCGATCGTTACAGTAACTGTTTCCGCAATTGTTTCCTCTGCGTTGGCATATTGTATTGCAAGATTTCGTTTTCCGGGTAGGACCGTGCTATTTGCTTTTATCATTTTAACAATGATTATTCCTGGAATGACAATGATTATTCCGCAGTATGAATTAGCGGTAAAACTTGGAACAATTAATCGCTTGGGGGGATTAATACCTTTCTATGTTGCATGGGTTATTCCATATTCAACCTTTATGATTAAGGGATTTGTGGAGAATATACCACGAGAATTGGATGAAGCTACATACATGGATGGTGGTTCAGTATTCACAGTATATTTCCGAATTGTATTACCTTTAGCAAAACCGGGAATTGCATCTGTATCTATCTTTAATTTTTTGACAGCCTGGGAAGAATTTCCGTGGGCAAATACGGTCATTAACGATGATTTTAAAAGAACGCTACCAATTGCGATTTCAGGATTTTTTGGACAGCATCAGTTTACACAATGGGGGTATGTTTTTGCGCTTTCCGTGTTAAGTTTACTTCCCATACTAATTGTATTTATTGCGTGTCAAAAATTCTTTGTCGCAGGATTAACGTCCGGTAGCGTGAAAGGATAAAAATGAATAGAAAAATAAAAAAGAATATAAAGCGTTTTACAACACTTGTTGTAGCTGCAACTTTGTCGATTGGTGGTGTGGTGTATCAGCCGCCTGTTGTATTTGCAACAGAAAATGTTAGTGAGGAGGATGCTGTAAGTCGTGTAGCTTCCGAAGTACACGCTTCTTCTAGCAGTGTTCTTGATGAAAGTGACATTATATATATGGTCCTTACAGACCGGTTTTATGATGGGGATCCAACCAATAATGGTACCTTAGGAGTCGAGTATCGTCCGGGCGAGTTAAAGTATACCCAGGGTGGCGACTGGGTTGGACTTACTCAGAAGTTAGATTACATTAAGGATTTAGGAGTCACGGCTATTTGGATTTCACCGGTATCTGAAAATGAAACATTGAGTAGAGATGGAGAAGAATCTGGTTATCATGGCTATTTTACCCATGATTATAATTCGGCAGATCCACACTTTGGAACGAAGCAGGATTTGATTAATTTGGTGGATACTGCACATGAAAAGGGACTGAAGGTAATTATTGATGTAGTACCAAATCATACAGCAGATTATTTTGCATCTGGTTCAAGTACCTATGATAGTGAGGACTATCAACCGGCAGCACCATTCAACAACCCTGATTGGTTTCATCATTATGGCGATATCACTGATTGGAACGATGAGAATCAAGTGGTAAATTACGATTTGGGCGGATTAGATGATATTAACACAGATAATCCGGATGCAAGAAATGCGATGATTAATGCTTATAAGACATGGATTCAAGATACAGGAGCAGATGGAGTTAGAGTAGATGCTGCAAGATCCATCGACAAAAACTTCTTGGCGGAGTTCGAGCAAGAATTGGGGGTTCCGTCTTTTGGTGAGATTTTTGTCGGTGATGTTGATTATGTTAGTGATTTTCAGAATTATGAGTGGGGAGTATTGGATTTTCCATTATTCTTCCAGTCACGTGAAGTGTTTGCGCATGATGCAAGCTTCTATAATGTAAAAGACATTTTTGATCAAGATTATAAGTACAATGATGTTAATCATTTGGTAAATTTCATTGATAATCATGATAGAGATCGCTTTTTATGCCTTGCAGATGATAATTACCAGAAACTAAGATTAGCGTTAACATTTATGTTCACGGTTCGTGGCATACCGGATGTATATTATGGAACAGAGCAGGAATGCTATGGCGGTGGAACTCCGACAGAGTGGGCAGGAATTGCTAATAAGGAAAATAGAGAGGTGATGCCTGGATTCTCAGAGGACGGAAATATTTATAAGTATATTCAGCGATTAGCAGAATTGCGAAAGGAATATACGTGTCTGCAGTCTGGAACACAACGTGAGATGTGGGTGGAAGATAATGTGTATGCATTCTCTAGACGAGACGACGCTACCGGAGAAGAAGTAATTGTAGTGATTAATAACGATGTACAGAATCTTACAAGGACGATTCCGCTTCGCGCTGAGAGTTCTATTTCTGTCGGAACAGAATTAACAAACCTTTTGAATACTTCCGAGAATGTTCAGGTTGCTACCGGAACAACAACCGGAAAAGAAATTACTTTGGAAATGCCTGCAAAGACGGCATATGTATTTACAACCGGCGTGACAGAAGATTACTCTGGCCCGGAAAAAACAGTAACTACAATTCGTGTACATTATGATACCGGCCTTGGAAATACAATGTATTTAAGAGGCGGAAATTATCCTCTTACCTGGGATAGCGGAAAGCCGATGTTGAATGTTGGACCGGATGAGTGGGTATATGAGATTGAGCGATATGATGAGGGTGAGACGTTTGAATTCAAGCCGTTAATCAATGATACAAGCTGGTCGAGTGGTCAAAACTTTACAGTCGTTGGTGGAAGTACAGTAGATATTTATCCTAATTTTTAGTATTTATCCCTCTCCTTTTGCGATGTAGGAAACGGCATCGTTAAAAGAACAAATAAGCTGCTTGTTACATATTGTGACAGGCAGCTTTTTGCATCTTCCAATGGATTGTAAAAAAGCTATAATGGGATATATAGTCTAGAATCGTAAAAAAGAAAGGGATACATTATGACAAAGTTAAAGAAAATCCAGCGGGATGATTTGGCGCTGTATCGGACACCGGGCGGATTGAAATACAGTCCGGACGGAACCTATCTGGCGTTTCAGGTAAAACGGGCTGATTTAGAGAAAAACGAATATCACAGCGATGTATGGTTGGCACAGGATGGAGAGGCCAAGCAGGTGACCTGGAGCATCGATGCTTCCATCGTGGATTGGAAGGATGCACATACGTTAATTCTGCGAAGAAATACCAAGGAGACCAAGCCGGGAACCACAGATTTATATTTGTTGGATGTCCGCGGCGGCGAGGCAGCACCATGGGTGACACTGCCATATGGTTTGGGACAGTGGGTTCAGATAGATGACACCCATTATGTGACCACCGGAGGAATTCGGGTAGACGATCCGGACGCGTACAAGGATGATGAGGAGACTCGGAAAAAGAAAGCCGAGGAGAAGAAGGCCGAAGAAGATTACCATGTGGTAGAGGATTTGCCATACTGGTTTAACGGCCAGGGATATACCGATGGAGAGCGTACGGCTGTGTTTACCGTAGAAATTACGGATGAGGGCAAGGCCAAGGTCAAGCGTTTGACTGCGCCAAACTTCGATGCAGGCGGACTTCGCCTGGAAGGAAAACGGGTATATTTCTCCGGAAATACCTTCCGCAAGCATCAGAGCCTCTATAGCAAGGCGTATGTTTATGATGCCAAGACAGAGAAAATCGAAACCTTGTATCGCAAGGAAGACCATGGCATCGGTGGATTTTTTGAGCTGGGTGGAAAGCTGTATTGCCAGGCATCCGACATGAAGACCTATGGCGTGAATCAGACCAGTGATATCTTCCGATTGGAGGATGGCGCATTGACCAAGGTGTATACGCCGGAAGTGTCGCTCTACTCCAGTGTTATTGGAGATACTGCAGAGGGTGGCGGAGCCATGTATTGTGACGGCAAGGAATACCTTACGTTCGCAACCATTCGAGACCACAATGCCATCTTCTCTTTTACAAGTAATCGCGGAAAGCTTGCGAAGAAGACCATCTGGGAACAGGACGGTATGCTCTGTTCCATGGATGCCAGTGACAAGGAAATTGCCGTGGTATACCAGGATTGGAACCACGTGGCAGAGGTATATGTGATGGATCGGGCCGGCCAGGGTATGAAGCAAATCACCACCTTGAATGAGAAGGCTCTGGAGGGACGCTATATTGCAAAACCAAATCGCCTGGATTATACCTCCTGCGGTTTGGACTTGAGAGGATGGGTACTGTTGCCGGAAGATTATAATCCGAAGAAGAAGTATCCGGCGATTTTGGATGTCCATGGTGGCCCACGTTGCGCGTACGGAGAGACCTTTTTCCATGAGATGCAGTATTGGGTAGCCCAGGGATTTATAGTGTTCTTCACCAATATCAAGGGTTCCGATGGACGCGGCGATGCGTTTGCAGACATTCGTGGAGATTACGGCGGAACAGATTTTACGAATTTGATGGACTTTACCGATGCAGTATTAGCGGCCTATCCAAACATCGATACCAAGAAGATTTGTGAGACCGGTGGAAGCTACGGTGGCTTTATGACCAACTGGATCATCGGCCATACGGATCGCTTCTGTGCATGTGCGTCCCAGCGTTCCATCAGCAACTGGATTTCCTTCTCCTATATTTCGGATATCGGAGAGTATTTTGGACCGGATCAGTGTGGCGCGAAGAATACTTTCGGTGACAAGAATCATGAGATTTTGTGGGAGCACTCTCCATTGAAGTATGCCGATTGTGTGAAGACACCGACCCTGTTCTTGCATAGTGATGAGGATTATCGTTGTCCATTGCCGGAAGGTATGCAGATGATGCAGGCGTTGGCTGCGCGGGGAATAGATACGAGACTGATTGTATTCAAGGGCGAAAATCATGAACTGTCACGCTCCGGAAAGCCGAAACATCGGATCCGCCGACTGGATGAAATCACCGGCTGGTTTACCAAACATATTTCAAACAAAAAGAGATAATTCCGATAGAACATCATACAATAGCGTGTTATAATAAGAGTTGCTAGAAAATTCAATAAAGGAGAGTAGATGTATGGGGAAATTATTTCAACTCAACGAAGCACAGATTCATGACCTGAAGTTTCAAGACAAGTTTAAGGTGGCTTTCCGTAAAATCATCGCTTTGGCCGGTATCGCTGTGGTTGCATTGACCATTACCTTGTGTGCAGCGATTTTCGGAATTCATCGGACCTACAATGTGCTCTACCAACAACAGCGAATTCAGGGAGAAATTCGTATCGACATTCAGGCTCTGTCTAAGGCCTATCTGTGGGCGCTATCTGCCACAACAGATGAGGTACGACAGGAGCAGCTGGAGAAGGCGTCATCGAAGTACGCTGATTTTGCTGCCAATTTGAATGAACTAGAGAAATTATATTCCGGCTCGGTCAGCATGAAAGATGTGGAAACGCATCTGGCCGCGGTAGAGGCCAATGGCAAACAGCTGGAGGGATTGTTTGCATCCGGTGAAGATGATGCAACAATTTTTACCTATTTCAATGATGTATTATATCCGTCCATTGATGTGGTTGCTGGAGATCTGAAGGTGGTATCCTCTGAGACCACGACGATGGGTGCAACCCTCTATCATGCCATCCTGTTGATTGTTGGCGTGGGTGTTGTGGTTACGGTACTTTCCATCATTGCATTGGCGCGATACATTATCGACGTGGAGAAGAAACTGACTACGGCAATCAGCAAGCCGGTCAATGAAATTACGGCAGCTGCAAAAAGCATGGCAGAAGGCAATACCCATATCGTTATCGACTACACCTCCAGTGATGAATTGGGTGAGTTGGCTAAGGATTTGGACCGCTCCACCAGCATCAGTGAGCAGGTTATCGAGGATTTGTCCAATACCTTGGATCGGGTGTCTTCCGGAGATTTCACGGAAGGCAGTCAGAATCCGGAGGTCTACTGTGGTGATTACATCCAGTTGCGCGATGCCATCGATAATATCGTAAACAAACTGTCGGATACCTTGCAGCAGGTCAAGGAATCCTCCGGAATGGTATCCCAGGGTGCAGACAATATGCACGATGGAGCAGCCGGATTGGCAGAGGGTGCAACGGATCAGGCGGCAGCCATTGAGCAGTTGACTGCATCCGTTCAGACGGTAACCGAGCAGACCACCCGTATGGCAGAGTCCGCCAAGCATGGTGCTGATATGGTACAGGAGGTTGGACGTAATGTTACGGAAGGTTCGGAACGTATGAATGATGTAACGGCGGCGATGGAACGCATTACCCAGGCATCCAAGGAAATCGAACAGATTAGCCAGACCATCCAGAGTATTTCTTCCCAGACACAGCTGTTGTCGTTGAATGCATCCATCGAGGCTGCCAGAGCAGGCGAGGCCGGACGTGGATTTGCAGTGGTTGCAGAGGAGATTTCCAATTTGGCCAACGAGAGTTCCAACGCGGTACAAAGTACCCAGGATTTGGTCAACGATGCGTTGCATGAAATCGCCAATGGTAATGCCGTGGTAATGGCAACCCAGGAAGCACTGCAGCGCGTACAGGAATCGGTGGATGAGGTTGTGGCAATCATCAATGAAACCGGAACCATTGCAGAGCACCAGGCTCGCAGCATGAATGAAATCAATTCCGGATTGGAGCAGATTTCCGATGTCATCCAGAACAATACGGCAACGGCTCAGGAGTCTAGTGCCGTATCCATGGAGCTTTCGGAGCAGTCCAATAATTTGAATAACTTAATTAATCAGTTCCAGATTCGAGGATAAGACGCATATAGAAATCCTCCGGCGAAGTTTTCGTCGGAGGATTTTTTTATGCCATATGTTTTAGATGCTGAGTGATGAGATTCACCATCAGTGGATCACTGATGACAAACTGTACGGCCGGAGAAGCATCCTTGGTAACAATCACCGGCTGTCCCTTCTTACAGGTGATGGTCAAGTGATGGTAGTGAAGGTCTTCCTGTTCTACCAGCGTCACATGCTTATGATTGGCAGCATATGCACGCGTTGCTTCCAGATGGGCCTGATACTCCTCATAGGAATAGAAGACGGCAGCCCCCAGAAACAGCCCGGAAAGGTCGAGGGTCAGCGGATGGGACCGGAAGTAGTCTTCGGAAACCGCCGGAATAATTTCGGTGATTTTGGAGGTCCCTTCCATATTCCGCAACTGGTTTTGCAGAAATTTATGGTAGTTTCGAATACGATCACAATCACTCTCCTCTACCCGATTGGAGGCGAGGATAGACTCCAACAATTCGGAATCCATGGTAGCCAGCGGCAGGGTGTTGTGATAGGTGATGGCATTGCGATCAGATGAAGCGTATTCCAACAAGTAACGGTGAAAATCCACACGCTGATGCTTGCGATAGACTGTCATCAGCGGTTGACCGCTTCGGATCAATTTCTGGAATTCCTCCATGGCATAGGAGATTTCCGTAGCACCATGCTTGCGATAAGCGATGGATTCGTTGCTTTTGGTGGAAACCGATGTACCGTAGAGAATATGCTCCTCGGTAAAAATCGAGAGGTTGCGATAATCTTCTTTTGCACCCGGTGTCACGCGGTAACTGCGCATATTGCCAATCATGTAGATTGGTAACCACTGCTCAATGGAACTAAGAACTGCATTCACATTTGGTGTAATGGGTTGCGCAATACATAGGGTATGGTCCGCCTGTAACAGGCGGATGATTGCAGCAAAAAGGGAAACCTTCTGGGTTCCGGAAAGTGCCATCAAACCACCGGTCAAATCATCTTCCCAATACAGCGGTCCGGGCAGGGTTTCTTTGGCGACTTCTTGCAGGAAGTAGATTAAGCCCTGTCTGGTTTCCGCAAGATTTCGATAGGTGGAAGTCATGCGGTCCGTCAATTTCGTTACCACTTTTTGACAGCTGCGCTCCTTGGATAAGCGGCGCAGATATTGCTGGAGATGGAAGACATCCATCAGTTCCAGAAGTTGCTTTAAATCCTGCTCCTCCTGTGGAGGAAGAAATGTGGTGGCTGTTTTCTTTGGTGTAGTTTTCTTCGCCGCGGCCTTTTTGATAGAAGCCTTCTTCGGCGCAGGTTTCTGTGGTGCCGGCTGCGGTGCGGTGGATGGGCCATCCAGATAGTGGATAATTGCAGTTTTTACCTGATTGGACGTGGATAGGTCAGGCGCCTGTAGAAGCACGCGTAGCTTGTCCAAGTCTTCGGATGTGGTATAGTTAGTAGAGACATAAGTCGCGACGGCATCCACGAAGTGCTTGGGATCAGCCGGGTGGCGTTGCCCCTTGCGAATACGAGACAGCTGAGAAGAATCATAGCCGCAACCTCGTGCCATGGCAGCCTGAGTTGTTCCTAAGGCATCCATCAGAGCGGATAAATTGGGACCGAGCTGCCGGTTGGTATCATCCTTGGCGGCAATCGCCTCCGAAAACGCAGCACGGATGGCCTTTTTGCCTAGGGTTGGATGCTCCATTGCCTTGGCTTTCTTGCCGAGGGCGCGCACGATGGCATCTAATTGTGGACTATCGACGGCAGGAAGCCGTTCTCCGCTACGATAGCGACTAATCACAGACGGTGAGAGCTTGGTGACTTCCGAGAGTTCCTTGGCCGTCATATGTAATTCCTTCATATAGGATTTGAGTAATTCCGAAAATTCCATAAAAACCCCTTTCTACAGAAAAACGAAGTGCTACCTCTAATTATAATGGATTTGACGGAAACGACATGACAAAAAGCGAGGACCTTTTTTATGAAAATTGACAGAGAACAAGTGTTACGGATGTTTGAAATATATACGGATGCCTATGACAAGGAGGATGCGAAGATTCGCTTGAAGTACGAGCATACCTTCCGTGTGGCGGCGTTGTGTGATGAGATTGCCTGTAGTATCGGACTCTCCGGAGAGGACCGGGATTTGGCATGGTTGCTTGGGATGCTTCATGATATTGGACGATTCGAGCAGCTACGTCGCTATGGAACCTTCAAGGATGCAGATTCCATTGACCATGCTGGATTCGGTGCGGATTTGTTATTCGGAAGAGCCGGAGAGACGGCCATGATTCGTTCTTTTGTCTTGGACGAGAGCGAGGATCGCTTGATTGAAATTGCAGTCCGTAACCACAGTGCTTATCGGATCCCAAAGGATTTGGATGAGCGTACAACCATGTATTGCAACATCCTGCGAGATGCGGACAAGATTGATATTTTCCGGGTGAATGTGGAGTTTGACTTAGAAGATATCTACAATTGCACCACAGAAGATTTGCGGACTTGCGCCATTACACCGGAAGTGTTGGCTTGCGTAGAGGAGCGACATGCGGTACTTCGTTCATTGAAGAAGACCACCATCGATAACGTGGTGGGACATATTTGTTTGTTGTTTGAATTGGTATATCCGAGAAGTGTGGCCATCGTGCGTGACCAGGGATATCTGGACAAGCTGATGCATGTCACTTCTGACAATCCGGACACCCAGGCAAAGCTGGAGTGGATGGAAGGAGAAGTGACCGCATATATGAAAGAAGCTTAATAATTCGATAGATTCTCTTCCGTGTCGATGATGATGGCACAATCGGAAGAGATGTTCTGTAAGAGTTGCACCATATACTCCTGCGGAATGGTAATGCATCCCTGGGATGGAATGCCGGCATAGCAGTGTAGGAACATGGCAGATCCGGCACCCGGAACGCAGGCACTGTTGTAGTCTAATGCCAACACGTAGTTATAGGAATCGCCGGCACTTGCGATGTGTTCGGCGCTGTTCCATTCCG
>JAILOI010000141.1 GCA_024690885.1 Lachnospiraceae bacterium | reverse complement strand
TTACGAATCTCCTCATCACGACCAATGACCGGATCCATCTTCTGGGCTCTGGCACGTTCTACCATATCGTAGCCGTACTTCTCTAAGGTATCGTAGGTTGCTTCCGGATTGTCGGAAGTTACTCTCTGATTGCCACGTACGGTGGACAATGCCTGCAAGAAACGCTCTCTGGTAATTCCGAATTCCCGGAACTTCTCTTTAATGGCGCTGTTGGCATGCTTAATCATGGATAAAAAGAGATGTTCTACCGAAACATACTCATCGCCCATGGCCTTGGCCTCATCCTCCGCATGAATCAAGGCATCGTTTAAATACTTGCCCATGTAGACCTGGCCGCCCTGCACCTTCACACGATTCTGCACCATCTGGATGGCATCATTGGTAAAGTAGGTAAGGTCAATCTCCATCTTCTCAATGAGCTTCGGTATCAAGCCTTCCTGCTGCTGTAACAGAGCTAACAGCAAGTGCTCCTGTTCAATTTCCTGGTTCCCGTAATCATATGCAAGCTTTTCCGTGGCTTGAACCGCTTCCACGGATTTCTGCGTGAATTTCGATATATTCATAAGCAAAAACCTCCTGCCAATTTTCCTTTTTCCTTTGTAATTCCTGTTATACGCTCTTTTGTTAGCACTGTCAAGCGTCGAGTGCTAAAATTATCAGAATATTTATTTCTCTTCTGTTGCATCCGCCTCACTAACGGATTTTCCGGAACGAATGCCGTCCATAATCTCTTCCTTGTTGTCCCAGAGGAACCAATTAATGAAGGCACCAATGAAGACAATATACAGGCACGTGTACATCCAGAACATGACGATGACCGGCGTTGCCAGACTACCATAGACGTTATAGGCTCCGACATTATTTACATAGATGGAAAAGACCTGGGAAAACACCGCCCATGCGATGGCGGAAAAAATTGCCCCCGGTAACTGGTGCAAGTACGGCTTTTTCTTCCGTGGCACCTTGCTGTACACCAAAGCAAAGAGCAACACCGCGCCAATCAAAATCAAAAACATAAACTGGGCATGAAGCAATACGGAAATCACTCCGGTAGCCTCCGGAAAATAGGATAGGAGCATATTCCCCAGCACATCACCGAAGACCATAATCACCAGCATGAACAACAGCACTGCAATCATGCCCAAGGTATAAAGCGCTGCGATTCCACGAACAGCGAAATAATTCCGGTCATCCTCCACCTCATCCATAATATTCAATCCGCGAATCATGGACATCATTCCGGTAGCTCCGGCCCAGATAATAAACAAAATGGAGAAGGACAATAAGGATACGGATCCGCTGAATGCCTGATCGATCAAGGAATTCACCACTCCATCGGCGAAGTCCGGCAAAATTGCATTCACCACCATGACCACATCATCCTCCGTTAAGGTGGTCATGGTAATAATGGATACCAGCACCATAATGGTGGGAATCAGGGACATCAGGAAAAAGAAGGTGGCACTTCCGGCGTAGATTCCGATGCACTTCTTTCCCATCTTCTTGGCAAAATCCAATCCTAAATTCTTCCACTTTGTTTTGTTCATGTATTACTTATCCTCATTCTCTTTTACAAAAATCAAATCGAAATCCAACGGTGCTAAGCCCGCAGTCTCAATGCTTCCTTCCTCTGTGTACTGCCATACGGCAAATCCGGAAGATAATTCCGGCTGCTCGTTATAGTTGGCAAACCAGATATCATAAGAAGAAAGAATGGTCATATCGTAGAAATTCTCTGCGAAATATCCGTTGGTATAAATCATCGGCTCATATCCGGCGTCCTGAATCTTCTTGCAGAATGCAATGGCATTGGCGGTATAATCCACGCCTTCCGTCTCCAGTGTACGGGAGCCTTCCACCTGGACCAGCTCGAAGTCATAGACTACCTGCAAATCAATGTCATGGCCCTTTAAGTTCTCAATGACAAAGTCCGCTTCCTCTTCCACTTCATCTCTGGTAAGGGCCTGGGAGAAGAAGTACACGCCCACATTCAGGCCTGCTTTTCTGGCAGCCTTGATATTCTCCAGGTAATAATCATCCAACGACAATGCACCGGATTCATATCCCCGAAGGCCCAGACGAATATAGACAAAATCGATGCCCGCTTTCTTCACGGCCTTCCAGTCCACTTCGCCCTGGTGGGAAGAGACGTCAATGGCCAGATGACTGGTCATGTGATTGTCCGCATCTTCGTATTGATAGTAATCTCCCACCTTGGTGATATTGCTTGCCTTCGGCTGGATGTTAGTAATGTCCGCCACATTAATTGGCACCCGCTTCGGTTGCAAAAGCAACACAATCACCACTACGGTTACGATTGCTAAGACCACGCCGCCTGCAATCGCAAACGGTACCCAGGACAGCCCTCTGTCATAACGATTTCTTCTGTTATTTCTCATTGTTTTTCCCCTCTTGCTTTCTTAATCGGTAATCACTTGGTGTCATATTCCGCTGCCTATGGAAGGTTTTGGAAAAATATAAGCTATTGTCAAATCCTACGGAATTGGCAATGGCTGTAATGGAGAGATTGGTGCTCTCCAATAAGTAGGATGCCTGCCGCAATCGAAACTCCGTCAAATACTCCTTGGGTGATTGGGATAGCACGCTGCGGAAGGAGCGAAACAATTGACTGCGACTTAGGCCTACATAGGCTGCAATATCCTCCACGGTAATCGGGTAGGAATAATTAGCCGAAATATATTCAATGCTTTTCTGTACGTAGCTTTGACCGGTATTGGTCATGCTGCGTCCCATGGAGCAATGCATAAACGTAGATAATAAGGTATAGAGGTGCCCGGTCATCTCCACGGAATGATTGAAATCATTGCCGCTGGCTTCGTATATCCGACGGATTTGCTGTTGCAGCTGCTCCTGTAACGGCACGTGATAAATCACCGGTTCCGATCGGGTAAAATCCGTGGCCTCCAAAATAACGGCCGCATCCGATCCGTTGAAACCAACCCAGGCATACTCCCAGGGTTCCTTGGCATCCGCTTCGTAGGTCACCAGGGATCCGGGATAAACCAAAAACGCATCCCCTGCCGACAAGGTATACTCCTTGTGGTCATACCGATAGCGTCCCTTGCCCCGGATAATGACGTGAATCAGATAATGATCCCGCACCCCCGGTCCCCAGGTGTGGGACGCACTGCATTTCTCTATGCCCACGTTATACACCTGCAGGGAAACCAATTCCCGCCGGGTTGTTTTGTAGGAATTTTTGTAGGAATCTGTTTTTTCCATAGTCATACCCTCTAGCGTTATCATAATTCTTGACGACTTTTGCCGCAACATTTTTACATAAGTCCAGCACTTTTTTTACTAGGTTTTTTCTACCGAATGGTCTATAGTATAGAAGAAACCTAGAGATTACATTCAGTAGGAGGTATTTCAATGGCAATATTGGTAACCGGCGGCGCCGGCTATATTGGAAGTCATACTTGCGTAGAGTTATTGAACGCCGGCTATGACGTAGTGGTATACGACAATTTGGCGAATTCTTCCGAGAAGTCCCTCGCGCGTGTGGAAGCCCTCACCGGCAAGAAGGTCACTTTCTATCGCGGTGATATTTTGGACCGTGCCCGCTTGGAAGAAGTCTTTGCAAAAGAAGACCTGGAATGCTGCATTCACTTTGCCGGCCTGAAGGCCGTCGGTGAATCCGTTCAGAAACCTTGGGAATATTATGAGAACAACATTTCCGGAACCTTAACATTGGTGGACGTGATGCGTAAGCACAACTGCAAGAACATCATCTTCTCTTCCTCTGCTACGGTTTACGGTGATCCGGCAGAAATCCCGATTACGGAGAACTGCCCGAAGGGACAGTGTACCAATCCTTACGGTTGGACCAAGTCCATGTTAGAGCAGATTTTAACCGACATCCAGAAGGCAGATCCGGAATGGAATGTCATCCTGCTTCGTTACTTCAACCCAATCGGTGCGCACCAGAGCGGAACCATGGGTGAGAACCCCAACGGTATCCCGAACAACCTGATGCCTTACATCACCCAGGTTGCCGTTGGAAAGCTTCAGGAGCTGGGTGTCTTCGGAAATGACTACGATACGCCGGACGGTACCGGTGTCCGTGACTACATCCATGTAGTAGACTTGGCAGTTGGTCATGTGAAGGCTTTGAAGAAGATTTCTGAGAAGGCCGGACTTTGCATCTACAATCTGGGTACCGGTCATGGCTACAGCGTCCTCGATATTGTGAAGAATTTCGAGGCAGCCAACGACATCCAAATTCCATATTCCATCAAGCCACGTCGTGCCGGCGATATCGCAACCTGCTATTGCGATCCATCCAAGGCCAAGGAAGAACTGGGCTGGGAAGCAGCCTACGGCATCCGAGAGATGTGTGCTGATTCCTGGAGATGGCAGAAGAACAACCCAAACGGATACGAAGATTAATCCAAACACAAAGCCCCAAGCATTGCTTGGGGCTTTCTTTAACGTCGTCCTCTGCCTTCGCGGCGCTTCGAACTACGATATAACCATGGCTGAGCCAATTTCTTGTCATGACAGGCATTACAAATCCGATAGGGATTGTTCCATGCCAATTCCTTGCCACACATCTCACAATGACGCATGGGCAAATTCTGTTCTCCCAAGATTTCTGCCATGCGGTCAGAAATCTCCCGCTTTCGTTCTAAAATCTTCGGCAGATCCTCGTCGGATCCAAACCGGGTCATATAGAAGTTGGCCAGGTCGCAAATCTGGTGCTTTAACTCCAGGGTTGCCAACGGTTCCTTGCCATAGACATCCGGCAACAATTCATCCAGAGGTGTTCCGATTCCTTCCACTTCCGACTGGAAGAGCCGCATCCAGATACCATAGAGCTCCGGGCTTCGCTCGTTGAATGGAATGGTCAGGAACTGATAAATCAATTCCTTGTCTGACGTATATTTCTCCAACTGCTTACACAGCTTAATCTCTCGCTCAATCTTCGCCTTGGTGTAGAGTTCATCACTGGCCATCTTATCCCACTGGGACAGGGTCTCAGATAGCAATCCGTTAAGCCCCAGAAGTTCCTCCGGAAACTTCAGGACGGCCTGATGGATGGGTGCAATGACGGCATATACTTCTTCATCAATTTGTTTCTTGTCGAACTGTGCCGTATAGTATCCGATATCGAAGCTGCCGCGCCGTCCGGCACGACCTGCAATCTGCTGGATTTCCTTGGCATTCAATGGGCGCTTGTTCTCCCCATCGTATTTCTCATTCTCTAAGAATACCACTCGTCGAATCGGCAGGTTCATCCCCATACCGATGGCATCGGTGGCTACGATGACCTGGTTCTCTCCCCGTAGGAAGCGATCCACTTCTCTGGTTCGCACATCATATGGCAGGGAACCATAGATGACGCTACAGGAGATGCCCTCCCGCTGTAACTCGGCTGCACAGGCAAGTACCATCTTCTTGGAAAACAAAATCAACGCATCGTGGTCACTTACATCCTTTGGAAAAGAGAAGTGTCCCTTCTCCATCTCCAATGGGGTGGCACGATGATGTTCCACGATTTCATAGGTATCTCCACACGCCGTAATCAGCTGCACCAGAAGGTCCGTGGCATAGGGTGCCAAACACACATGGATTCGCCGCGCCGGAACCCCTAAGATGGCACGGGTCCATCCGCCACCCCGGTCTGCATCTTCAATCATCTGTGCTTCATCGATGACAGCCAGATCATAATCCTTCAGTACAGACAGCATCTCCACCGTGGATGCCTGATGGGTTGCTCCCGGCATGACGATGGATTCCTCACCGGTCACCATGTTGCATGGCACTCCGGCCTGGTTGGATTTCTCAAATACTTCAAAAGCCAACAAACGAAGGGGTGCCAGATAGATGGCATTCTCGGCCTTCTTAAATTCTTCTAATGCTTCATAGGTTTTGCCGGAATTGGTTGGGCCGGCATGTAAGATAAAGTGGCGATGCATCCGTCGCGCCCGCGGGTATAAATCGATGGGATTTTCCGGGATTTCTTTCAAGATATCTTCCCGTAAAATGCGTCGCTTCTCTTCCAGATTCTTCCGTTCCTTCAACATGTTGACTTCGTGTACGTAATGTTCATACTCTGCTTTCAACATCGGAGACCGGCGATTGTGATATAACTCCTGCAATTCCTGATTCCCCCGGTAGGCAATCTCTAACTGCTGCTTACCTTCCTGGGATTTAAAAAAGGCCGCACGTCTTGCGTTCCGGTGCTTTCCGCCGGTGATCACCTGGTGTCCCAATTCCTTGCGGATTTTGTACTTTTTGTTTTTAATACGTCGCTCCACGTATTGCTCAAATGTTAACATATCTCTCCTCAGTAACCGTTTCTCTTTTCTATCTTTTCGATTTTACAATATTCTTCCCATATAGGAAAGCTTTTTGCTTGTATAACGCCTTCGGATATGGTACGTTTGGATTGCAATGTATCTTGTAGAAAAGAACGTTAGCAGGAGGAATTTCATATGAACGTAAAATCTAAAACACAACAGTTGGTAGGCACCGCTGTATTATTGGCGTTGGTCATTGTTTTGCAGGTATTTGCAAGCTCTATTCCATGGCCGTTTACCTTTAAGCCAACCTTCGCATTGATTCCGGTTATCATCGGTGCCATTCTCTACGGACCGGCAACCGGCGCATTCCTTGGTTTCGCTTTCGGTGCTGTCGTGACTGCATCCGTTGTTTCCGGTGCCGATGTGGGTGGCGCTATGATGTTGGCACAAAACCCGATTGCAACCGTCATCATCTGCCTTGGCAAGAGTACCGTAGCCGGCTTTGTGTCCGGTTTGGTGGCTCATAAATTATCTTCTAAGAACATGACACTGTCTGTTGTTCTGGCAGCCTTACTGACACCGGTATGCAACACCGCAATCTTCATTGTGGGTGTATTGCTTTGCTTCCTGGAACTGATTCAGTCCTGGGCCGGCGGACAGGCACTTGCCGAGTATGTCATCTTCGGACTCATTGGTGTGAACTTCTTAATCGAAGTTTTATTCGACATTATCCTTGCACCAATCATTATCCGTATCATCACTGCCATCAAGAAGAACAGTGCACAATAAGTCTGATTACAGCGACGGCGTTTTGCCGTCGCTGTCTTTGTTTTCTTTCCTTTTTCAAAAATGATATAATGTAATTGATGTAGTTTTGTACCTAATTGAGCTGTCACCTGCAGATAAGGGAGATACAATTATGGTTTGGAATTTAGACTTTAACATCAGCGCTTGGTTTGTATGTTTGGTTCTAATCATGTACTACACGTCACGTCGGAATTTACCCATTCGTCGGAATCGGGTATTTTTTCTTCTGATGCTTCTTGCGCTCATCTTTAATACCGTGGATATTTCTGCGTCCATCATCGCAAGTTATCCGGCGATTTTTCCCCATGGGCTGATTTATGCCATCAACGTCTTTTATTATATTGAACTCGCTCTACTGCCCTATTGTTTTGCACGGTTTTGTTGTCTTCTGTTGCGGGACAAGGACCCCCATCCGTTGACGATTCTTATACGCTCCATTCCTTGTATTGCTGCCATTCTGGTTTCCATGCTGACCATCGTAAACGGCAAGGTCTTCTATTTGGATGCCGAAGGCGTCTTTCACTATGGACCATGGCGCATTCTCTACTTCTATGAAACCGTCTTCTATTTGATCATCTGTGCCTGCTACATTGCTGCACGTGGCGCCCACAAGCTACAGATGCGTCATCGCATTGCCTTATACTCCTATATTGTGATCACCATCTTCGGTCACGTATTACAGGTATTTGTGATGCCCTATCATCAAACCGTATCCTTGTGTTCCATGATCAGCATCCTCATTGTGTTCTTGACCTTCCAGGGACCGGATTATTATCGAGAGCGGCGCACGGGATTTTTTGACAGTCGCGGATTGGAACTGGTGCTTTCGGAACGATATCATTCCCAGCAATCCGCTTCCACGGCCGGATTCATCATCGAAAATTTCCGGACCATCAAATACGTCTATACCGAAGACGTTGTGGCCGCCCTGCTGCGCCAGGTTGCCTCTTACCTGCAGACCTTAACCGACCGCCAATACACCTTCTATTTGCGGAATGGTGTGTTCGTTGTCCTGTTGGGTGAGAGAGGTTCTGCATTGGAGCTTCGGGATCAGATCATCAATCGGTTCTATGAACCCTTTGTATATAAAAACAACGAATATATCCTGCGGCCGAAATTCTTCTTTGATCCGGGATACATTCCCTATCATACCTATGAAGAATACCGCAGTACCATCTCGCTGGCCCTACGTACCCTGGCACCACAGTCCGCAACGCCGTCCATGTTGATTACCGAGGATATGTATCAGCAAGCCATGCGTGCCTTGGCTGTGGAACGCGCCCTAGGAAAAGCGCTAAATAATGATGCCATCGAGATTTTCTACCAGCCGATTTATTCCACCTATGCCGGACGTGTGACCTCTGCGGAAGCCCTGGCTCGTATTCGAGATGAGGAGCTGGGCCTTCTGATGCCGGACGAATTCATCCCCATTGCGGAAAACAATGGTAGTATCACCCGTTTGGGTGAGCAGGTCTTCACCAAGGTCTGCCGCTTCATTCAGTCCCGGGATATGGATGCCTTGGGTCTTGAATACATTGAAATCAATTTATCCCCGCTGCAGTGTCGACGATTCGGCACCGCACGTCGCTACATTGACATCATGCATCTCTATGGAGTGGATCCAAAGTACATCAATTTAGAGATTACCGAGACCGGTTCCACCGGCCGGGATTTCACTTTGGATAATTTGCAGGAATTAACGGAACAGGGCATCTGTTTCTCCCTGGATGATTATGGTACCGGCTATTCCAATTTGATTAATACCATCCATCTGCCCTTTACCATTATTAAGATTGATAAATCCATTGTCTGGGCTTACTTCGATGGTCAAAGTTCCATCCTGGAACTGCTCATCCATCACTTTAAGACCCTGGGCAAGAAGGTGGTGGCCGAAGGCGTAGAAACCAAGCAGATGTCCGAAGCTTTGATTGGAATGGATTGCCACTATCTCCAGGGCTTCCTCTACAGCAAGCCCATACCGGAATCGGATTTCATCGATTATTTAGAACAATAAAAAACGTCTTCCGGGGATTTCCTCGGAAGACGTTCTATTATTTTCTTACAATGTACCACCGACGAATATAGTCTGCAATCTGTGGTACGATTTCTTTGATTTCAAATGCACTGGTGTTTACGCATAAGTCGTAGTTGCTCTTGTCACCCCATGGGGTGCTACCATAGAGGGAATAATAACGGGCTCGATCGGAATCGATACGCTTCATCTTCCGCTCCAGTTCCCGATCACTTAAGGCCTCTTCTTCCGGCCCCAATTTCCGGCATCGCACAATCTTGGAAGATAAGTCCGCATACACAAAAATGCGGAAGGGATCGTAATCCTCCAGGACCACATCCGCCGCACGTCCAACGATGACGCAATCTCCCTTCATGGCAAATTCCTTCAACAGGGTTTGTTGACGAATCAGAAGCTGGGATGACATGGTTGGTACGTTCTGGTAGTAATAGAAACTTCGTCCGTAATGAATTGGCACGCGGGATACCAATCCCTGAGCCAGGGTTTCTTCCACCACATCCTCGTTCATGTTGTTCTCGTTGGCGATGGTAGTCACAATCTCACGGTCAATGTAGTTTAAGCCCAAGGCATCTGCCAAACGCTTTCCTACTTCTCGACCGCCACTGCCAAATTCACGACTTACGGTAATAATCATACGCTCCCCCTATTCATCGGTAAGATGATTTCATACATGGTAGACCAGGAGGTCTCCGTTTCCTCTAATAATCGAATGGTGCCACCGTGGGCTTCTACCACACGCCGGGCAACCGACATTCCAAGACCGGTTCCGTGCTTGCTGTTGCGGGACTCATCTCCCACAACAAAAGGCTCAAATACATGGGCCCGCAAGTGTTCTGCGATACCCTCGCCATCGTCGCCCAAACGAATCCGCACCTGATGACGATCCCGCACAAATTCCATCGACACATAAATCATGGTACCGGATGGATTATGCTTGGTGGTATTACTGATGATGTTTTCAAACACCCGTCGCAACTCCACATGGTCAAAGGAGAGATAAATCGGGCGCTCCGGAATATCTACATCCAGTGTATAGCCTGCCAGTTCCAATTCCTGGTACTTACCGGCCACATATTCTCGCAGGTATTCGGATAAGTCTCCCGGCTCCATGGTCAGTTCAAAATCCGGATGTTCCAGGCGACTGTATTCGTAGAAGGAATTAATCAAATCCGCCAAGTGATTGGACTTCTGGTAGATGGTATTTAAGTACTTATCCATATTCTCTTCTGGAATGACCCCATCCACAATGGCTTTGCTGTATCCCTGGATGACCGTAATCGGCGTCTTCAAATCATGGGAAATATCTGTCAGCATCTTCTGTCGTGCCGCTACCAAAGCGGTTTCTTCCTTACGAATATGAAATCCCATATACATGGCAAACACCAGCGCCAACAGGACGAAAATCACCAGAACAATCACCAGCGTAATGGCAAACATCTCATCCAGATGTGCCTGCATCGCCTGGGCTTGTGCATTGGTAAAATGATCGTAGTCGATACCCTCATACAACCGATCTTCGATGTGCACGAAGATTTGTACCGCTGCCACAAACACAACACCCACCAAAAGCAGGAACGCAACATAGCTGATAATCAATTGTAAAAAGAGATTTCGTTCTTTGAATTTCTTGATGTTCTTCATACTTTTTCCATCTTATAGCCCAATCCCCGCACCGTCTTTAGGTACTTGGGATTCTTGCTGTCTTCCTCGATTTTCTCTCGTAGTTTGGAGATATGGACCATCATGGTGTTGTCATCGCTCTCAAAGTATTCTCCTTTGATGCTCTCATAAATCTGAACCTTGGTAAATACATGACCGGGATGCTCCATCAGCATCGCCAAAATTTTGTATTCCGTCGGGGTCAAAAGAACTTCCTCCCCCGCCCGAAACAACTGAAGGGTATCGGTGTGCAACTCCAGGTCTCCCACTTTGTAACGTTTGGATTCTTCGCTGCTGCCACCGTGATCATTGAGGTGATAGAATCGGCGCAAATTGGAATTCACCCGAGCCACCACTTCTAGGGGGTTAAAGGGTTTACTCAGGTAATCATCTGCACCTAAATCCAATCCCAAAATCTTGTCACTGTCTGCATTCTTAGCGGATAGGATAATGATGGGAATGTTGTTTTCCCCACGGATTTTCTTGGTCAGTTCATAACCGTTCATCCGGGGCATCATAATATCTAAAATGGCCAAATCCACCGGTTGCTGTTGTAGCAACTCATAGGCTGCCATGCCATCCGGGGCCGTCAACACACGGTACTTGGCATTCTCTAAATATAACTTGAGGAGCTCCACGATGTCCGCGTCGTCCTCTGCAATTAAAACGGTGTAGGTCTGTTCTTCCATCTGCGAGCTCCTCCTCATTCTTTATTCATATCGTAGTGCATCAATTGGGTTTAACTTCGCTGCTCGATTTGCCGGGTAGTATCCGAAGAATACACCAAATCCCATAGAGAACAACAAGCAACCGAGAATACCACTCACCGTCGGCATACCGGATGCGCCCACCAGCGTGGATGCAATCTGTCCCAACAGGATTCCGAGTACAATACCGATGGCACCACCAAGCAGGCAGACCACCATAGACTCGGTGATAAACTGCAAGCGGATGTAACCGTTGGTCGCACCGAGGGCCTTACGGGTACCAATTTCTCTGGTACGTTCCACAATCGATACAATCATAATATTCATAACACCGATACCACCAACCAGAAGGGAAATCGCACCGACTGCCATGAAGGCCATCTTAACGGCTCCCAAAATCTGCTGCAAGGACTCGGCCTGCTGCTTCATACTGGTGTATTCCACACGATAGGTATCGTTAGTTTTATAATATCTTTCGTTTACGTATTTTGCAATCTCTGCTGCGGTTTGGGTCGGGTCGATGCCTTCCCGTCCCACCAGGGTGATTTCCTGGATATAGTTTGCCAGTGACGGATTCTGCATCACAGCAGCTTTGATCGGAATATAACAAGTGGTGGTGATGTCTTTCGGTGACTTCGCCAACTTGTCATTCGTCGTTTCTTCGTATTGGTACACACCAACGATGGTATAGGTATAGTACTTGTTGGAGATGTTAGCCTCCACCGTCTCACCCAACGCCTTATTGGCGTCACCACCGAAGATGGCGTTGACATAACGGTCGGAAACCAGACACACCTTGCTGCCTCTGGAGTAATCCGCAGTGGCAATCTTATTGCCGGCAATCATCTTTAGGTTTGTACTTTTGATTGCCTGGGGATTCATACCGGAAATTGCAATGTTTGCGTATTCCTTTCCCTTTTGAATTTTTGCATTTCCAATATTTACCGACAAGGAAATTCCTTCAATCTTGTCCGTATACTTCTGGGAAATGTCTTCCATTATCTCTTTTGAAAAATAGTCGGATTCTTTTAATCCGCGGGCGGTTTCATAGTTAATTTCATTTCCATCCAGGTCCACATCACGGATATACACGTACAAATACATGTTGTTCGCACCCAGGGAACCCATCTGGTTGTTGACGTAGTTGTTCATGGCATTACCAATACTCATGATCATCACCATGGATGCAAGTCCGATGATGATTCCAAGCATGGTCAAAAAGGTTCGTAACCGGTTGGCCTTCAATGCGGTCAGCGCAAGTCTAATATTTTCAAGCAGCATAGGTTGCTCCTTTCCGCTCTGCAATAATTAAGCCATCCTTCAGGGTTAACAGCCGCTGTGTCTCTTCTGCCAGCTCATTGGAGTGGGTAATCAATACGATGGTGATTCCCCGCTCTTCATGCAACTGATGGAACAAGTCCATCACCACACGACCGGTCTTAGAATCCAAGGCACCGGTCGGCTCATCTGCCAAAATAATGGATGGGTTGTTGGCTAAGGCACGGGCAATTGCCACACGCTGTTTCTGACCACCGGACAACTCATCCGGGGTATGGTTCATGCGGTCTGCCATGCCTACCAACTCCAGTAGCTCTTCTGCTCGTTCTTTTCGTTCCTTGGCGCCGACCCCTCCATAGAGAAGAGGAAGCTCCACATTGGCCAGCGCGTTGGTACGAGCAATCAAATTATAGGTCTGGAAGACGAATCCAATCTGCTGATTCCGTATGCGTGAGAGTTCCGCATCCTTGGCGGCACATACATCAATTCCATCCAGCAGGTAGGAGCCTTCCGTTGGTTTATCTAAAATTCCAATGATATTCATCAAGGTGGACTTACCGGAACCGGAACTTCCGACGATGGAGACAAACTCTCCTTCTCGTACAGACAAATCGATTCCATGGAGAATCTCAAGCTCATTCTCCTGTCCTTCGTAAAATCGTTTTACGATGCCTTTTGCATCAATAATTAGTCGAGAATCCATATTCTGCCTTTCTTTATTAGAACAGGCTGACGGTAATGTTGTCAGCACCTTCTACTTCTTCTGTTGGAATTACAACAAACATTCCTTC
The DNA here is from genome assembly GCA_024690885.1 of Lachnospiraceae bacterium. Taxonomy (GTDB): domain Bacteria; phylum Bacillota; class Clostridia; order Lachnospirales; family Lachnospiraceae; genus XBD2001. Next base: position 9,185 of record JAILOI010000141.1, on the reverse strand, counting down.
GGAAAGACCCTTGCCGGATACTTCCACATAATAATCGGTTACCAATCCCTGCGTTACCACAAGCTTGGTAAACTCCTCCGTATCTGCGAATCCGTCTCCGTTGTCATCCGTTGCAACTTCCACGTAGTAGCTTCCGTCTTCTTCCTGCTGAACGGCACTGGCCGGAACCGTTAATACATTCTTGGCAGTTGCCATCTCGATTTTCACCTTGGCATTCATACCGATACGCAAACGTTCGCTTGGATTATTGATGGTCACTTCAATCGGATAGGTAATGTTGGTGCTGGTTGCTGCCGCTGCATTATTCTCTACAGCTGTAACCGACGCCTGTGCAGCCGGAGTCGGGGATACGAAGGTTACGGAACCCTTCATCTCTTCCTTGCCGGTAGTATCGGTGGTGATGGTGGACTTCATATCCATTGCCACATCACTGATGTCATACTGATCCAAGCTGGCAGATACCTTATATCCGGAGGTATCCTGAATGACAATCATGGTCGTTCCGGAATATACATCACCTACCTTGGCATTGACTGCCGTTACCACACCATCGGATGGTGCTACCAAGGTTGCTTTACTTAACTGCTCTTTTGCCTGTTCCACCGTATCATTGGCCGTTCTTGCAGAACTTGCTGCTGCCAACTTACTGGTCTCTACTGCATCTGCCACATCTGCATTGGCCTTGGTTCTTGCGGTATTTGCATCATCCACTGCATGCTGTGCTGTGGTGACACCGCTGTTTGCTGTATTCACGCCTTCCTGTGCTGCCGTTACCTTCAGTTTTGCTTCTGCCACAGCGGCCTCTGCTGCGGTTGCTTCTGCCTGGGCGCTCTCCAAAGCTTCTGCTGCAGTTTCCAAAACGGCCTGGGCTGCTGCCTTGGCATCATCTCCGACCGCACTTTCATAGGCTGCCGCTGCTGTATCATAGGTGCTCTGTGCATTAGCCAATGCCTGATTCTTGGCATCACGATTTGCTACCGCAGCATTATACGCCTCATTGGCTGCAGTCAAATTACTATTGGCGGTATTCTGTGCATTCTTCGCTGAATTCAATGCTTCATTGCTTCGATTTACACTGGTGTCATTGGCTGCCACAGTACTATTATAGTTTCGCTCTGCCTCTGCAACACTGATGGAATTCTGCTTTCCGGTGATTCCGGCTGCACTCTGGGCACTTGCCAAAGACTTCTCCAATCTTGTATCATCCAGAGTCGCCAACACATCTCCTGCCTTTACCTGATCGCCCACCTTCACGTTGATGGCCTCAATCTTCACGCTGGCAATTTCACTGGACACGTTATAGGTCGCCTTGGAATTGATGGTTCCGGACACCGTAATACTCTTGGTCAAATCCTGCTTCGTTACCGCAGCCACAGAGGTTCCTCCCACCATTGCTTCGCTGGCCTGTGCAGTTCTTCTGGTCATATTGAACACGACACCGCCCACAACCACCAGGACCAATGCGCCTACAATCAACACTTTCTTTTTCTTTTTGAATATCTCTGAAATCTTCTTCATTTCTGTCGTCCTTTCTTGACTCAACGATTCATTCTATCCGACAGTATAAAAACCCAAAATAAAAAAATCCTTTACATAACCTTAAGATTTCTTAAGGTTTCCATTTTTCCCTGTTTTTTATAGCCCCGCGGCCGCCCTGCCCAGCCCCCGGTTTTTCTTTCCTGTGGTCAGGCAATCCATGTTCTTGTGCCCCAAATGCTCCTACGTTACAGGTGTCCGTTACCCGCTTTTACAATTCGAATAGGCTGTTTGTCTGCCCGCGGACTTATTAATAACCTTCGTCCCCGCCACCACATGTGTTTTCCTTATTTTTTGTTCCGGTTCCACTCGCCTAGAAAAATTACAAAGCATGGGTTGCTGCTGCGGGGTCGCAAAATAATCGAATCCCTTCTTGGATTTTGCTTTCCGCGCCATCCGTGGCGCGTCATCCCCGCAGCTTATGCAACCCATACTTTTATTTTTCTACGGCTCATTCCAAGTCACAAAAAATAAAAAAACCATGGATGGCGGGAACAACTTTAGAAAGGAAGTCCGCGGGAGACAAACCGGGAAATCATTGCGGTTTTGGAAAGACCAAAAAAGAGGTGAGCTTATAAGCTCACCTCTTGAGGTTAGGCACAGGCCTTCTGGTTGTCTTCTTCGGTTAGGTTGCTCATCCACTTTCCGGAACGGAATAGTCGAACCTTGCAGGCAACCCGCACGTATTCCTCCAGGGAGAGGGCGAAGTAGACCAAGTGGATGGGCCAGTGGAACAGGTAGGCACTGATGAGTCCGAAGGGGACACCTACCAGCCAAGTGGCACCGATTACGATTAGCATGGTGTACTGGGTTTGACCACCGCTGCGGAGAATGCCACCGCCTAAGACCATGTTGGTGACTTTGCCACAGAATACCAGACAGTAAGCGTAGAGAATCCAGATGGCCTGCTGCTGAACCTGGGCATCTACATTGAATAGAAGCACGTATCCATGGGACACTACCGCAATCAAAATGCTTAAGGCAATACCTACCGTAATCGTAAGTTTCATGATGCTACGCGCATCTTGATAGGCTTTTTCCTCGTTTTGTGCACCCAGGGATTCCCCCACAATAATACCGGAAGCGGCGGCAACACCGGAGAGTGCACCGATGGCAAGTCCCTGAATGGGATAGGTAACTGTCATCGCCGCACAGGCAAAGGTACCTAAGTGGCCGTAGATGTAGGCGTAAACATTGTCACCCAGACTCCATAGGAACTCACTTAGAAGAATCGGTGCAAGAATGGTACCGATTTTTTTCAAAAAGCCTTTGGAAAAGGACGTTACAAACCCAAGGGAAAATCCGCTTTCTACCCGAATCTTGCAATAGATGGCATACACAAGAGCCAGCTCAATTACGCGGGAGAGGCAGGTCGCCAAAGCAGCACCGGCAATGTCCATACGCGGGAAGAACCCAATACCGTTGATAAACAGGTAGTTGCCAAGGGTGTTGGTGGCTACCGAGATGGCACTGGCATACATGATGTAAGTCGCCCCGCCTAAGTTACGCAGCAAGGTAGAAAGCATCAATACCAGAGCCTGAGGAATAAAGCCCCAGGCAACCATGCGAAGGTAGATTGCCGCCTGATGAACCGTCGCCGGATCATCGGAATAGATGCCCATGATGGGTTCTGCAAAAATCATGGAAGCCACAATGAAAAGAGCAGCAATTCCAAGAATCAGGTAGAGGTTGCCATAGAAGCTGGTACTCATACCTTCCGCGTCATCGTTGCCCTTGTATTGGGCAATCAGGATGCCGGCAACCGTAACGATGGTGGCCATTACCACCGAGAACAGGGAGGTGTACTTGATGCTGAGTCCAACACCGGCGATGCTGGCACTTCCCAGATTTCCAATCATCACTTCATCAATCAGACTCAAAATCGCCTGGAAGATGCTTTGAATCGTGATGGGTAACGCAATGTATCTCAGTTTGTTGTAAAATTCTTTTTTCTCCATATTTGAAAGAACTGCTCCTTTTTATCTTCTGTTGGCATTGATCCAATCCGTTGCAAAATCCACCGCTTCCCGCTGGTCCATCAAACGAACCGTGGCATTACCGATGATGGTGGAAGCAACGGGGTGAGACACCTCGAAGGCTCTGCCGATTTCAATAAAATCCTCACCGTCCACCTTCAACGTATCAAACCCGATCCAGAGGCGTTCCCCGTTGATGGTCATGGCACAATGTACCTTTTCCGTTGTCTTGGATGGGTACTCCCCACGGGCATCCGCTAAATGAAATGAGGTATTCTTGTCGTAGTCCACACCGATGAGTAAGACTTTTCCATGTTTCTCATATAACTTGGCAATGGGAGATGTCTCCCCGAATATATCAATCAGGTCATGGTTTTCGATAAAATACGACGCAAAATGTCCCCATGCTGCAACCGAGCGAACGGGATGATCGCTGCGCAGGGTGCCCGGCCAGCGGCGAAACATCTCAGCCACTGCACCCATGGTGTTGGTGGGCGTCAAGTCTTTGTCGTAGGCCGGCCAATGATCACGAATGTCCTGCCACCACTCCTTGGGTTCTTCCCAATGTACCCCGGATTCCGGGTCCATGTTCTTCCAAGTCTGGGTGGGCATCATAATGGTGCCCTGGGGTGTCACCACCTCCATGAGCGCTTCAATTACCATTTGGGCCCCACCGCAAACAAATCCCAGCGCGGAGAGGGAACAATGCACCATCACATGGTCTCCTCTGCACAACCCTAAATTTCGCAGTCCCTTCACAATCGCTTCTTTTGTTACAAATACTCTGTTTTCCATCGTTTTCCCCCGGCATTACGCCACAACATAATTTTCAATTACCACACCTTTGCGGAATTCCAAGGCCTTCAGTTCAAACTTACGGGAGGCCGCACACTGCTTAAATCCATCGCCGTCCACCAGGGAGACGTTGTTTTTCCCACCGATGATAATCGGCAATCGGATGACCACCATCTCGTTGACCATCTGCTTTTGAATCAAGGTCCAGTTCAAACTTCCACCACCTTCTAACATGATGGAATGAATGCCGTAGTCTGCTTCCAGAATGGCAAATGCTTTTTCAAAATCCACCTGCTCCTCCCCAGCAAAAACAAACCGTACGTTGGGATAGGAATCATAGGCTTTTGCCTTGGTGCGATTGTTTTCTGTGGTCAAAAGTATGGTAGCTACTCCATCCTGTAAAATCGTGGAATTCTCCGGCAAATCAAGGGAGACGGTGGGGACCAACCGAATGGGATTCTCCCCCATATCATAACGACAGGTCAGGGACGGATTGTCGTTTCGAATGGTGTTCATGCCCACTAAAATACCGTCCACTTCCCCACGAATCGCATGGATAAATTTCATATCCTCCTCGGTCAACAGCGTAAACAACTCCTTGCTGCTCTCCCCACGTCCAAAGGTTATTTTTCCATCAATTGAGACTTCACTTACTAGTTTGATATTCATGTATTCCCTCATCCTCTACGAATGCCTGATGGTTTCAAGCATTCGGTCACAGGTTTTCCACAATACCTTTACGCAATCTTCATTTTTCAGGAAGTAATTCTTCTGCATCTGTCTGCAACTGTTTTGCATATTGGTATCCCGGCAAAACCGATCGAAATGTTCCAATACATAGGGATTCACCGGGAATCTCCTATGCTCCTCCAACCAGCGGCGCTGTACATCCTCAGACAACATATAGCGAATGAAGATATCCAAGGCTTCCTGCTTCTCACCCCAAAGCGAATTCCAGGGGAAGGCAACTCCAACACTTGAAGAAACCCCGCGCATATCCTGCCCGTCCAATCGCGGCAATTCCCATACACCCAAGTCCTCTCCCATATGTTCTAGGAGATACTCATACAACCACTCTCCATTGATCATGGCCGCAATCTTGCCTGCTAAAAACTCTTCGAGCATGGTGCTGATTGCTTCACAATCATACAGGCTGTTGCGCTCCTGGAGCCGGCGCAGTTGGCGAACCACCGTCTGGGGTACATCCTTCTGCAGTTGAAACTGATTATTCAAAAGCGGATCTCCGTTGGCCGTATACAAAAACGGCACCACCCAATAAGCCACCTTTAAATCCATGGCAAATTTGTGTACACCTCCGGAATGGCACGCCATAATTTCATCAAAACAGGTTGGCGGATCTTCGTGATAGTTCTTGTTGTAATAGATGACTGCATGATTTCCCTGCAGATACGGCACTCCCCGCTGTACCCCCTTATACTTCATGGAGTTCCACAGTTTCGGTGACATATACTGCTTATAAACCTCCGGTACCTCAGACAATTTTGCACCTTCCAGAGAAACCAAATCCTGTGGGATAAAAATGATATCCGGCTTTTCTACTTCCCGCTCCAAGTGATTCAAGCGATCAATGTACGGCGTGATATTCATGCATTCAAACCGAAACTTCACCCCGTAGGATTGGGTAATCTCCCGACAGATCTCCTCTATAAACACAATACTTTTGTCTCCGGCACCATCCATCTCATGCCAAATCAATAACTCATCTTTGTTCACACCATCACCTATTCCTTACACAAAACAACAGCGCCTCCGTTTGGCAGCCGTAGCTGTTCCTCCGCTTTCCACGGAGTATCCAGTCGATAGCTGACTGCCGCCACTCGATAGTCTCCGTAAACATCCGAAGGCAGTGGTACCAGCGACTCCTGCTCCATATCCGTATTAAATAAAATCACCACATCATCACTGTATCCAAAGGCCACCGTGGCGCCATCTTCTTCCAACATATGGAAATCCGACACCTGAACTTTATCTTCAAGTTGACAACGTAATCCGTTGACTTCCACCAGATATGAAATCATGTCTGCCGCATCATCCGACGTCCAGTTCATGGTCATCTCATTGAAAAAGGCTTTCTTAATCGGTGCACCACCGGTATTATCCGCCAGACCACAATTCATGGGTTGCGGCTCATTGATCTCATATCCGGCCAGCATAAAATGTGCTCCGTTGGGCAAAAAGTTATTCACGATTGCCAGTGATTTCGCCAACTGTTTTCCACCTTTTCTGGTTACGATACGCGGAGTATCGTGGGTTTCTGCACAGGCGTATGCCATAATCTCCATCCCGGAAAGCTCTTCCACAAAGTTCTCGTAGGTCTCCTTGGTAATATGGCTGACTTCATTCCAACTGCTGCCTAACATGATGTTATATCCGGTTTGCTTCGCACTCTTGTGATTCCGGTTGAACAAATCCTCGCTGATAAAAATCGGATGATCCACATGTTTACGTACCGTCTCAAACAACCGTTGCAGCAACTGTGGCGGTAGCGTATGACCGATATCGAAACGGAATCCATCCAAACCAAATTCGGTTGCATAATACGTCAGTACCTCTTCAAACAAATCCCACAATTCCTGATTGGGCACCTTGGCCGGAAACTTATTGGTCTTAATCGTATCGAACATCACATAGGGTGCCTGATCGGCCCGGGTATAGCGGGTCGCCCAGGGATTGTTATCCAGGTACAATTTCCAGAACGTGATATCCGTCCAGATTGGCTGTACATCGTTGATCCAATCGGAGTGCGCCGGTGGTGTGGTAATACCAAAGTTTTCTTCAATCAGCGGCAGGATGTTTGCACCGGTTTGTTTTGCCTTGGCCACCAGCTTCTCCCATCGCTTGGGATTCTGTTTATTGGGCGGCTGGCAAAAATGTGCCAAATGCGCCTTGGTGGATTCCGCCTCGTATACCTGTCGAATATTCTCCACCGTACATTCCTCAAAGAAGTCCAGCCCCGGGATTTCCGGTGTGCGAAACTGCTCCTCATAGGACTTATCAATCCAGTAAAACCACTCCGGATGCTCCATCAACAAATTGCTGTCTCGTGCCGTAACCCGTGGGATAAAATCGATGACGATTCGAATTCCCAATAAGTGCGCCGCCTCCACCAGCAGATGGAACTCATCGTTCAAATCGAAATTCTCCATCCCATCCACCAAAGCATCATGCAGATTTGGATCCAATCGATAAAAATCTTTGATGGCAAAAGGAGATCCCATATCCCCCTTCTGATTGCGGGTACTGTATTCCGTAATCGGCAACAGATACAACACATTGATTTTCATTTCTTTTAGCATTGGAAGCAGAATCAACATCCGCACCAGGGTACCTCCCCGGATGGTTCCATCCTGCTTCAGATCCCATGCCATGGTATAACGCGGCATGGCGCAATATATTCTGGAATGGCGGACATCCAAATCCATCCCGTCTTTTTTCTCTATAATTTTTGCCAGAAGGGTTCGATAGAACTCCCCCTGATTGACTGCCACCACGTTATGGGTTTGGGTCACCTGTTCCGGACAGCCCACATATTGATTCCAAACCCGTGGAATATACAGAACTTCCGTTGTATCCATTGCGGACACATAGTCATAAAACTGCTGTAATCTTTTTTCCATTGCGTCCCCCTTATTGTTGAAATACAACCTTCATTCCCTGGATTTCTTTGCCTTCTTTGGTTTCCATGTCATACCCTAGAATCGATCCGAAGGCTTCCCGATAGTCTTCCAACGCATAGGTGTTGGTAACCAATTTGCCCAACTCCGGATATCCCCGCAGCGCCTCAATGGTATCGGTAAAAAGCATATTATATTCGCTGGCTCCAATCAGTGATATTCCCTTGTTGATGAAGGTATACGGACGAATCGCACCGGTATAAAACTGATTCATTCCCATCGGAATGATACGTCCGTGCTTCTCCACCAGTTCCACTGCCGTCTCAAACTGATTTCCCACCGTATCTATAATCACATCAAAGAGTTTGCCACCATTTAACTTGCGCACCAGCGCTTCGTTCAAATCCTTCGGGCTTATGACCGCATTGCACCACTGCTTGGCGAATTCGCTCCGGTACGCGGAATTCTCCGTTCCCACCACCAAAGCTGCCCGCTTTCGTGCCACCATCTCACAGAGCACACCCATGGGCCCACAGCCTAGTACCAACACACTCTCATTCTCTTGTATCTTGGCTGCCCGAACATTATTCAACACACAGGCCAAAGGCTCTATCAACACCGCTGCTTCCGGGCTGATTCCCTCCGGTATCCGATACACGTACCGCTTATGGCAGACAAAATACTCTGCAAACGTTCCGTCCACATTGATTCCTGCTATTTTTAATCCTCCGTTATATCCGGTACAAAAATTGGTCAATCCCCGCTTACAGTATTCACAGTCACAGCAATACTGGTTCGGATCAATCACCACCACATCTCCCGGCTGATACTCACTCACCATGGCTCCCACTTCCACCACCTCGCCGATGGCTTCATGTCCCATGATAATATTGTCTGCTATGGTTTCATTCCCCTTTACCACATGCAAATCCGTTCCACAGATTCCGGTATATTTCACCTTAATCAGCACATCATTCGCGTCCTGAATCTGTGGCCTTGCGACATCCTTGAAGCTAATCTCGTTCTTGTCTGTCCATACTAATGCTTTCATCTTTTAACTCCATTCTGTTTGCGTTTTTCCTCCTAGGTAAAAAACGCAACCCTTACTACACATTACCCATGTCGCGACATACTCTGTATTTATCGGAAACGTTTCCATATGTCAATACTTTTTCCACGTTTTGTCCGAAGTTTTTGCACAATTCGTTCAATCTTCCCAAGTAATTCCCACCTGTCCCAGCAG